>NZ_JBIBVX010000005.1:0-445348 GCF_043080745.1 Streptomyces sp. NPDC014995 | reverse complement strand
TGCGGCGAGGGCGAGGGCGGCCGAGGCCGTCGCGGTGGCCAGGAGCAGGCGAGCAGAGCGCATCTGAGCTTCCTTCCGCCGAGACCGAGCAGCCGGCGCTTCGCCGGCTGGGGTGACTCGGACCCGACGTGATCCACCGTCAGTCAGATGATCGTCCCCCACCACTCGGGGCGCTCAGCCGAGTGAACGCCCTCCGCCACCTGCCCCACCGCGCCGGTGACAGGGCCGGCGCCGGGTGAGGCGACGGAGCCCGGACATGGGCGTCGCCCAGCAGCCGACAGGGGGACTGCTGAGCGACGTGGTCGGGAGCGGACGCGGCTCGCACCGGCTCCGAGGGTCAGTCCCGGGCCAGGACCGTGCTGAGCACCTGACGCAGTGTCGCTTCGGCGTCCGGGACGGGGCCCTCCGCCCGCCAGGCGACGAATCCGTCGGGACGGACGAGTACGGCGCCCGAACGGGACGTGCCGTGGATCTGCGCCCAGTCCGCCCCCTCCTCCGGGGCCAGCTCGGCGTCGGCGCCGCTTCCCATCCGGTAGGAGACGAGCGGGACGGACATCCGCTCGGCGAGGCGGACGGCGGCCTCGTGCCACCCGTTCGGCTCCTGCGCGTCGCTGAGCAGGACCAGGGACCGTTCGTAGAGGTCGAGGGTGGAGATCCGCCGGCCGTGGTGCCGTACCCACAGGTGGGGTGCCCTGCTGCCGGGCTCCCCGGTCAGGGTGAGCCGCTCCGGGACGACCGGGGTCGCGGGGTCGGCGTCGACGACGGCGCCGCGCGGGTAGCGGTAGCCCAGGGTCACGTTCAGAATGCCGCGCTGCGGAGCGCCGCCGGTGCCGGGCGTCGGGGTGTAGCCGGGGTGGCTGTGCTCGACCGACCGGGCGGCCGCACGGGCGCTGGTGGTCTCCGCCACCGCACGGCGTTCCGCGTCGTAGGTGTCCAGCAGCCCGTCCCCCGCCCAGCCGCCGAGCACCGCGGCCAGCTTCCAGGCGAGGTTGTGCGCGTCCTGGATGCCGGTGTTGGAGCCGAAGGCGCCGGTGGGGGACATCTCGTGGGCCGAGTCGCCGGCCAGCAGGACGCGTCCGTACCGGTAGGACCGTGCGACGCGCTGGGCGGCGTGCCAGGGTGCCTTGCCGGTGACCCGCACGTCGAGGTCCGGGACCCCGACCGCCCGGCGGATGTGGTCGGCGCAGCGCTCCGAGGTGAAGTCCTCGATGGTCTCGCCCCGCTCGGGGTGCCAGGGGGCGTGGAAGACCCAGTTCTCGCGGTTGTCCACCGGCAGCAGCGCACCGTCGGCGTCCGGACCGTTCAGGTAGCAGACGATGAAGCGACGGTCCGCCACCACGTCGGCGAGGCGGCGGGAGCGGAAGGTGATGCTGACGTTGTGGAACAGCTCGCCGGGGCCGCTCTGGCCGATGCCGAGCTGCTCCCGCACGGGGCTGCGCGGACCGTCGGCGGCGACCAGGTAGTCCGCCCGGATGGTGGTGTGCTCGCCCGTCTCCCGGCTCTTGACCAGCGCGGTGACGCCGGTGGAATCGCAGTCGAACGACATCAGTTCGGTGGAGAAGCGGAGGTCGCCGCCGAGTCCGACGGCGTGGTCGAGCAGGACCGGTTCCAGGTCGTTCTGGCTGCACAGGCACCATGAGGTCGGGCTGAACCGGGCCAGTCCGCCGCCCGGGTCGATCTCCCGGAACAGCCACTCGCCCGCGTCACCGACCAGGGTGGGCGTCTGCAGGATGCCGTGGTTGTCGGCCAGGGTGGCCGCGGCCTCGTGGATCGCCGGCTCGATGCCGGCCACCCGGAACAGCTCCATCGTGCGTACGTTGTTGCCTCGTCCACGGGGGTGGATGGAGGTGCCGGCATGGCGCTCCACCAGCGTGTGCCGCACCCCCAGCCGGCCCAGGAACAGGGAGGTCGACAGGCCCACCAGGGATCCGCCGACGATGAGGACGGGGACCTGGTGGGTGGTGCGGTCGGCTTGATCGGCTCTTTCGTTCATCACTCGCCTCCAGCGCGTCGTGTTCGCCGATTCGGCCGGATACGGCCGGGATCCTCATGCATGCCCCACGAGGCACCCGCACGGCGGACGGCGGCTCAGGCTTCACTCGCTTAGGCCGTGTCTTTCGGATCTGCCCGGCTCGGGGCTGCGGCGCCGGGACCTCGGGGCTGCGGCGCCGGGACGACCCGAAACACGGTCCGACCCGCCGCGGGCGCGGGCGACGGCGAAGCCGTTCAGCAGGATGGGGGAGTCCGGGTGGCCCGCGCCGAATAACGCGCTCGATACTCCTTGCGGGAGTCATTGCGAGGTTTCGGCCATCCCCCCTTTTATCTTTCTGAGGGCGCATCACGATGCAGCGCGGCAAAAGGCCACTCTGTATCGGATGCGGCGACGTATCCGTTCACGAAACGCGGCCGGTCGCGCCCCCCTACAGGAAAGGCACCACATGTCACGTTCGGCGCTTTCGGCGCTGCACCGATTCCGTCCGGTCCCGGCCGCGATCGCCGCCGTCACCGCCGCCGTCACCGCCGTCGCGACCGCCGGCGTGCTCGCGGCGTGGCCGGCGGCGGCGGTACCGTCCGCACCCCGTGCGGGGGACCCCAGGTCCGACACCCGGGAGCACGGTGCGCCGTCCGGCATCGGCACCCTGTCGGACGGGTGGACGACCCCCTGGGGGATCTCCTTCCTGCCGGACGGCGACGCCGCGCTGGTGACGGAACGCAACACCGGCGAGGTCTGGCGGGCCGCGCTCGACGGATCGAAGCGGCGGGTCGGCACCGTGCCGAACTCCGTGTGGAGCCTGGAGACGCAGGACAAGGGCGGGCTGCTGGGCGTCGCCGTGTCACCGACCTGGAACGGCACGACGGACCGCGCCGTGTTCTTCATGGAGACCACGGCCACCGACAATCGTGTCGTCAGGATGAACTTCGACGGGACGTCCCTGAGCGACTACACCCCCGTCCTCACCGGAATCCGCCGGGACACACAGCTCAACGGCGGCAACGTCGCCTTCGGTCCGGACGGATACCTGTACGTCACCACCGGTGACGCGCGGCTGCCGCAGCTCGCCCAGGACAGGAACTCGCTCAACGGGAAGATCCTGCGCATCACCCGGACCGGTGATCCGGCTCCCGGAAACCCCTTCGGCACCCACGTCTACAGCTACGGCCACCGCAACCCCCAGGGCCTGGCCTGGGACCGCGACGGGAAGCTGTGGGAGACGGAGATCGGCGCCACCACCTTCGACGAGCTCAACCTGATCGAGCCGGGCGCGAACTACGGCTGGCCGACCTGCGAGGGCCCCTGTTCCAAGGCCGGGATGACCAACCCCAAGAGGGTGTGGAAGCCGGGCGAGGGCGGGGTGCCCGCCCAGATCGCGATCGTCGACGACGTCATCTACGCGTCGACGTTGCGCGGCCGGCGGTTGTGGGTACTGCCGATCGACAGCACCGGCAGGGGCGTCGCAGCCGCGACGTCGTACTACGACCGCGACCACGGCCGGCTGCGGGCGCTCGTCAAGGTCCCCGGCGCGGACGAGCTCTGGCTCGGCACGAGCGACCGCGGCACCGACAAGGACCTCATCCTCAAAGTCACCCTCAAGTGACCGCCAAGTGGTCCCCCTCCGCGGGACGGGGGAATACGGGTGGCCCGCGCGAAAACCGGCGCCGGCCACTCCTCGCGGGAGTCACGGCACGGGTGGAGGAGTTCCGGCCCTGTTCCGGGTCTCGTCCCTTCTCTTTCTTTCTCGCCGTTCCCTCTTTCCGAGGTGCGGCGGATTTCCCCGCGCATTCCGCCGATCACCCATCCCACGACGGGAAAGGCATCAGAATGGCACGCTCGGCGCGTTCGGCGCTGCATCGAGTCCGGCCGGGCACGGCCGTGGCCACCGCGGTCACCGTGATCCTGGGGGCCTGCGTCCTCCAGCCGACGGTGGCGGCCGGGGCGGACACCCGGCCCGGCCGCAGTGGACCGTCAGCCGTCACCGTCCTCTCCGACAAGTGGACCAAGCCCTGGGCCATCTCCTTCCTGCCCGACGGGAAGAAGGCGTTGGTGACCGAGCGCCGTACCGCGACGGTGTGGGTCCAGCGCAGTGACGGGTCCAAGAAGAAGGTGGGCACGGTGCCCCACACCGTCGCCCCCTCTCCCACCCCCCGGGTGGGCAGCGGCGGGCTGCTCGGCGTCGCCCCCTCACCGACCTGGAACGGCACCACGGACCGGGACGTCTTCTTCGTCCACACGGCCGCCGCCGACATCAGGGTCGTCAGGATGCGTTTCGACGGCACCTCGCTCAGCGACTACACCGTCGTCCTCGGCGGCATCGCCCGGGGCGGGGACCACAACGGCGGCAAGATCGCCTTCGGCCCGGACGGATACCTGTACGTCACCGTCGGCGACGCCCTGCGGAAGCATCTCGCGCAGGACAAGAAGTCGCTCAACGGCAAGATCCTGCGCATCACCAGGACCGGTGCCGCGGCGCCCGGCAACCCGTTCGGCAACCGCGTCTACAGCATGGGCCACCGCAACCCCCAGGGCCTCGCCTGGGACGCCCGGGGCAGGTTGTGGTCGACCGAGATCGGCGAGTCCACCTGGGACGAGCTCAACCTGATCGAGCGGGGCGGGAACTACGGCTGGCCCGCCTGCGAGGGGTCCTGCTCCAAGGCCGGGATGGCCAACCCCAAGAAGGTCTGGCATCCGGACGAGGGCGGAGTCCCCGCCCAACTCGCCGTCCGGCGCAACGTGGTGTACGTCTCGACGCTGCTCGGCCGGCGGCTGTGGGCGCTGCCGATCGACGGCACCGGCAAGGACGTCGGAACCGCGACGTCGTACTACGACGGCACCTACGGCCGGCTGCGCGCCATCGCGGCGGTCCCCGGCGCCGACGAGCTGTGGCTCGGCACGAGCGACCGCGGCGAGGACAAGGACCGCATCCTCAAGATCACCCTCAGGTGACCCCGTTCCCCCGGCTCCCCTCCCCCCCCGGGAGGGGTGAACCCACCTCCCCGAAAGGAAGGTACGCACCATGACCGAAACCACCGAGCAGACGGAGCGTCAGGCCGCCACCACCCCGGAGCAGAGCGACCGCACCCCCTGGCAGACCCCCGGGTACACGGTCGTCGACACCGCGCTGGAGGTCACCGCCTACTCCCTCGCGACCCGCTAGTCCGCCGCGATGCTGCTGCAGGTGCTCGGCACCGCGGCGGGGGGCGGCATCCCGCAGTGGAACTGCGCGTGCCCCGGGTGCACCGGGGCACGCGCGCATCCCGAGCGGCGCCGCCGCCACGCCTCGCTCGCGGTCGGTACGGGCGAGGGCCGCTGGTACATCGTCAACGCCACCCCCGACATCGGCGACCAGATCGAGGCCCACCCGGCGCTCCACCCGGGTCCCGGGTCCCGGCGGACACCGATCGCCGGCGTCGTCCTCACCGACGCCGAACTCGACCACACCTCGGGCCTCGCGCGGCTGCGCGAGGCGGACGGCCTGGACATCCTCGCCACCGCCCCGGTCCGCCGGGCACTGGAGGACCGCCTGCGGCTCGGCGAGGTCCTCGGCTCCTACACCGCGCTCACCTGGCGGGAACTGCCGTGCCACGGCGCGGAGCCACTGGGCGGCGACACCCGCGGTCCGGCCGGCGCCGGCGTCCGCATCACCGCCGTCCCCGTCTCCGGCAAGCGCCCCCGGTACGCCGCCGACGCCCCCGAGGACGACGCCTGGGTCGTGGCCCTGCGCCTGTACGAGCCGGCCACCGGCAGGTCCGCGGTGTACGCGCCCGCCGTGGCCGTCTGGTCCGACGCGCTGCACCGGGTCGCCGCCGAGGCCGACTGCGTGATCGTCGACGGCACCTTCTGGGACGACGAGGAGCCGCGCCGCACCGGGATCTCCTCCCGCACCGCGACCGGCATGGGCCATCTGCCCATCGACGGACCGGGCGGCACCGCCGGCATCCTCGCCCCGCTGTCCGCCCGCTGCTACTACACGCACCTCAACAACACGAACCCCCTCGTCGACCCGACCGCGGCACAGCACAAGCGGCTGGCCCGGCTGGGCATCGAGGTGGCCGACGACGAGATGGTGATCGAGCTGTGACCACGGCACTCGAAACCCCGACGGAGCCCTGGAGCCCCGACGAGTTCGAGGCCCGCCTGCGCGCGGTGGGCCAGGAGCGGTACCACGACCGCCACCCCTTCAACCTCCGTATGCACGAAGGCGACCTCAGCCCCGCGGAGGTGCGCCGCTGGATCGCCAACCGCTTCCACTACCAGCGCCACATCCCCGTCAAGGACGCGCTGATCACCGCGAAGCTGGACTCCCCGCGGCTGCGGCGCATGTGGCTGCGGCGGATCGAGGACCACGACGGGCGCAGGGACGGCGAGGGGGGCATCGAGCGCTGGCTGCGGCTCGGCGAGGCGGCCGGCCTCGACCGCGCGGGCCTGCTGGCGGGTGACGGCGTCCTGCCGGGCGTACGGCTGGCGGTCGAGGGCTACGTCAACTTCTGCCGTCTGCGCCCGCCGTTGGAGGCCGTCGCGGCCTCGCTCACCGAGCTGACCGCTCCCGACCTGATGCGGCGGCGCATCGACGCCTTCGAACGCCACTACCCCTGGATCGAGCCGGCCGGACTCGACTACTTCCGCAGCCGCGTCGACCAGGGCCGACGCGACAGCGGCGAGGCGCTCGCACTGGTCCTGGAGTGGGCCCGCACCCGAGACGACCAGCAACGGGCCGTGGCCGCGCTGACCTTCAAGTGCGACGTGCTGTGGGCCCTGCTCGACGCCGTCCAGCACACCGTCCAGCACGACCCCGGGCAGGGGTGACGCCGGTGTCCGAGAACCAGTGGCGCCCCGCCCTCGCCCCGGCCCTGATGCTGCGACACGACAGCGTGCGCGGCACGGACCTGCTGGTCCTGCCCGAACGCGTGGTCGTCCTCGAGGGCCACGCCGGCCAGGTCGTCGGCCTGTGCGACGGCACGCGCACCGTGCGCGGGATCGTCGACGAACTGGCCGAGCGCCACCCGGGCGCCCCGGTGGCCACCGAGGTCCCCTGCTTCCTCGACCGTCTGCACCAGGAGGGCTGGCTCACGTGACCCTTCCCCCGGCCACCGCGGACCCCGCGGCCCCGGCACGCCCCTGGGCGCTGCTGGCCGAACTCACCCACGCCTGCCCCCTCCACTGCCCGTACTGCTCCAACCCCCTGGAACTGGCCCGCCGCGCGGGCGAACTGAGCACCGGCGAGTGGACGGACGTCCTGCGCCAGGCCGCAGCGCTGGGCGTCGTCCACACCCATCTCTCCGGCGGTGAGCCACTGCTGCGCCCCGACCTGGAGGAGATCGTCGCCGCCGCCGAGGCCGCAGGGATCTACACCCAGCTGGTCACGAGCGGCACCGGCCTGGACGAGACCCGGCTGACCGCGCTGCGTACGGCGGGGCTGCGCAGCGTGCAGCTCTCCGTCCAGCACGCCGATCCCGCGGCCAACGACCGGATCGCCGGACGCCCGTCGTCCTTCGCCGCGAAGGAGCGGGCCGCCGCCCTCGTCCGCCGGGCCGGGCTCCCCCTCGGCCTCAACGTGGTGCTGCACCGGGACAACCTCGACGCCGTCGACGCCCTCGTCGAGCTGGGCGCGGCCTGGGGGGTGGACCGCATCGAGCTGGCCAACACCCAGTTCTACGGCTGGGGCCTGCTCAACCGTGCCGCGCTGCTGCCCACGCGCGAGCAGCTGGTCCGCGCCCGGGAGTCCGTCGAACGCTGGCGGGAGCGGCTGGCCGGCCGCGTCGACCTGGTCTGGGTCGTCCCCGACTACTTCGACGGCGTCGCCAAGCCCTGCATGGGCGGGTGGGGAGCGGTCTCGCTCACCGTCACGCCCGACGGCACCGTCCTGCCCTGCCCGGCCGCCGCCTCCCTGCCCGACCTCGACGCGCCGACCGTCCGGGACCACCCGCTCGCCTGGATCTGGGAGCGGTCCCCGGCGTTCGACCGCTTCCGCGGCACCGCCTGGATGACCGGCCCCTGCGGCGGCTGCCCCCGCCGGGAGGAGGACTTCGGCGGCTGCCGCTGCCAGGCGTACGCCCTCACCGGCGACGCCACCCGCACCGACCCGGCGTGCGCGCTCTCCCCCGACCACCACCTCGTGCGCGCTCTCGCCGACTTTGGCCCCGCCCCGGAACCACCGCCGTACGTCTACCGCCGGCCCGGGGCGGTGCCGCGGGCGCGCTGAGGCCGGGCGGCACCGCCGCGGCCACGGTGGCGCACCCGGAACGCCGGCCGGTGGGGGTCTGGACGGGCGGACGGGCGATCGGCATCCTGGGAGCGCTCCCAACTCCCGGCCGGAAAGCACGCCTTCATGCAGAGCCAGACCAAGCGCCGCCTGTCTCCCGGTGAACTCGACGCCCTGCTGCGCGCCTCCACCGGCGTCGGGTGCCGTCTGGAGACCGAGCTGACCGACGGCTGGTTCAACACGGCCTACCGCGTCCTCCTCGACGACGGCCAGCCCGCCGTCGTCAAACTCGCCCCGCCGCCCGGCACTCCGGTCCTGCGCTACGAGCGCGGCATCCTGGCCACGGAGGCCATGGTCTACCGGCGGATCGCGGCCCTGCCGGCCGGTGACGTGCCGACGCCCGCCCTGCTGTACGCGGGGGAGGAGTTCCTCGCCGTCTCCGTCCTGGAGGGCACGCCCTGGGACAAGGCGGCCGACAGCCTGTCCCCGGCCGCCCGGACGGCCCTGCGCCGCGAACTGGGCGCGATCGCCGCACGCCTGCACACGCTGACCCCGCAGGACGGCCGGTTCGGCTACCCGGCCGCCGAGTCCGCGCTGTCCGCCCCCGACTGGCGAACCGCCTTCACCGCCATGGTGGACGCCCTCCTGGACGACGCCGAGCGCTGGCGGTCCCCGCTCGACGTACCGCCGGACGCCGTCCGGGCGTTGGTGGCCGAGGGCGGATACGCCCTCGACGAGGTCACCGAACCCCGGCTGGTCCACTTCGACCTCTGGCCGGGCAACATCTTCGTCGACCTCACCGACGGCGGGGAGCACGCCCGGATCGCCGGACTCATCGACCACGAGCGGGCGTTCTGGGGCGACCCGGCCGCCGAACTGGTCTCCCTCGCCTTCGGCGGCGACACCGGACCCGGCAGCGACCTCGTCGCCGGCTACACCGAGGCCGGCGGCCACCTCGACTTCGGCCCCGCCTTCCGCCACCGGCTGGCCCTCTACCACCTCTACCTGGGCCTGCTGCTCGTCATCGAGTGCGGCCCCCGCGGCTTCGGCCCCGACCACCTCGCCTTCTGCCGCCGCACCCTCGCCGACACCGTCACCCGGCTGCGCGCACTGGGGTAGGCACCCGAGGCGCGCCCGATGCCCGCCCCGGGCACGCCGAACCGGCTGAGCGGCCCGCTACGCCCCTTCGTCGGCGGAGCCGAACACCACCGGCAGGTGGTGCAGGCCGCGCATCAGGCCGGAGCGCCAGGTGAGCGCGGCGGGATCGGTGGCGAGGCGGAGCCCGGGGCAGCGTTCCAGGAGCGATCCGAGGGCGATGGAGGCCTCCAGACGGGCGAGCGGAGCGCCCAGACAGTGGTGGATGCCGTGGCTGAACGCCAGGTGTCCGCGGGCGTCGCGCCGGATGTCGAAACGGTCGGGGTCGGGGAACCGCCGCGGGTCACGGTTGGCGGCGCCCAGCACGACCAGCACCGGCTTTCCGGCGGGGATGGTGGTGCCGCCCAGCTCCACCGCCTCGGAGGTGTAGCGGTAGGCGGACGTGCCCAGCGGGCTCTCGTGGCGGAGCATCTCCTCGACCGCGCCGTCCAGGAGGCTCCGGTCGGCGCGCAGGGCGGCGAGCTGCTCCGGCCGCAGCAGCAGGGCGCAGACACCGCTGGAGATGAGGTTGACGGTGGTCTCGTGTCCGGCGACGAGCAGCAGGAACGCCATACCGAGCGTCTCCTCGGAGGAGAGCCGGTCCCCGTCGTCGACCCGCGCGCCGACCAGAGCGGAGAGGAGGTCGTCCCCACCGGTGCGGCTCTTGTCGTCGATGAGGTCGGTGAGGTAGCCGGACATGGCCTCGGCGGAGGCGGCCGCGTCGGGGCTGCCGGGGGTGACGATGTCGGCGGACCAGGTGCTGAAGGCCTTGCGGTCGACGGCGGGGACGCCGAGCAGTTCGCAGATCACGGCCATGGGCAGGGGCATCGCGAAGGACTCGACGAGGTCGGCCCGGCCGAGCGGCACCATCGCGTCCAGCAGCTCGTCCGTGATGCCCTGCACCCGGGGCGCGAGGGCCTCGATCCGGCGGGCGGTGAACTGGCTGGCCACGAGCCGGCGCAGACGGGTGTGGTGGGGCGGGTCGACCTGGAGCATGTTGCGGCCGACGGCGTGCACGCCGTCGGCCTCCCAGGCCGCCGAGTGCCGGACGTCGTTGCGCAGCCGCAGGTCGGTGAGGGCGGCCCTGGCCGCGTCGTGACCGACGACCAGCCAGACCTCTTCCGAGTCCGCCGTCCGGATGCGGTGGACCGGTCCCTGTGCGCGCAGGTGGGCGAGGAACGGATAGGGGTTGTCGGCGAGGTCCGTCCCGGGCAGGGTCAGGTCCTCGAGCGTGCGGGTGCGCATGATGTGTGTGCTTTCCGGTGGTACGGCCCGGCGTGGGGCGGGGATCAGGACGGCAGCAGTGCTTCGATCCGGGCGATCACGTCGGGGGCGTCCGGCTTGACGCGTGAGCCGATGCGATGCGCCACCACACCGTCGGGCGCGACGAGGAACTTCTCGAAGTTCCACTCGACGTCCTTGGCCACCCCGTGCTCGTCGGGGGCGGCGGTGAGGATCTCGTAGACCGGGTGCCGTCGCGCGCCGTTGACGTCCACCTTCTCGAAGAGGGGGAAGGTGACGTCGTACGTGGTCGAGCAGAACTCCTGGATCTCCTCGGGGGTGCCGGGTTCCTGTTGCCCGAACTGGTTGCAGGGGAAGCCGAGGACGGCGAACCCGCGGGGCCCGTAGCGCCGGTGCAGCTCCTCCAGCGCCGCGTACTGCGGTGTGCGCCCGCACCGCGAGGCCACGTTGACCACGAGGAGGACCTTGCCCCGGTAGGGGCTCAGGTCACCGGGCTCCCCGGCGAGTGTGCGGACGGGAATGTCGTACAGGGACATGTCGGTGCGTCGCTCCGCTCCTGTTGGTGACGGTCGTTCGGTCGGCTCGTCGAGGGGTTCCCCCACGCGGCTCGCTCAGGTGGCCCGGGCGATGTCCTGGTAGGCCTTGCGGAAGGCGGTGACGACGGCGTCGACGTCCCCGTCGGTCATGGCGGCACCCAGACCGATGGTGACGGAGCGGCCGAGGAGCCCCTCGCTGATCCGGTAGCGCGGGGGACGGTCCCACTCCACGCCCCAGGGTGTCCGCCCCTCCCGTACGGCGCGGTTGGCCGTGACCGGCTGCCCCTGGTACATGGTGTGCGCCGGGATGCCGGCGGCGTTCAGGTCGGCGACGAAGGCGCGTGCCTGGAGGCGGGAGTCGAGGAACAGCGTGAGGTCGCCGCCCGATCCGTCCTCGTCCGGCAGCCTCCGCCAGCGGACCGGCAGGTCGGCGGTCTCCGCGCGCACATGGCGCGCCACGTCACGCAGGCGCCGGCACATCGGGACCAGCCGGGGGAGCTGCGCGGACAGGACGGCCGCGGTCAGCTCGGTCATGCGCAGGTTGACGCCGACGAACGGCGGGCTGTCGGCGGTCCCTCGCGTCGCCCCCTTGGAGGTGGTGAACTGGCCGCCCTGGTCCTGGTACCGGGCCACCCGGTCGTACACGTCGGCATCGGCCGTGGTGACCGCGCCGCCCTCGCCGGCGGTGATGTTCTTGTCGAGCTGGAAGCTGAAGGCGCCCGCGTCGCCGAGGCTGCCGACGGGCCGTCCGCCGTAGCCGACGCCGGCGGCCTGGGCGGCGTCCTCGATCACCCGCAGCCCGTGCCGCCGCGCGACCTCCAGGATCGGCCCCATGTCGGCGGCGACGTTGTTGAGGTGGACCGGCATCACGCCCCAGGTCCGCTCGGTGATCTGCTCCTCCAGCTTCCCCGGGTCCAGGGTCAGCGAGTCGTCGACCTCGGCGAAGACGGGGATGCCGCGGGCGGCGACGACGGCGCCGACACTGCCGACGAAGGTCACGGCGGGCACGATCACCTCCGCCCCGGGCGGGATCCCGAGGCCGATCATCGCGGCGGTGAGCGCGGCGGTGCCCGAGGACACGGCGACGGTGTGCGGGACCCCCGCCACCTCGGAGAACGCGGTCTCGAACGTGTCGGTCCGGTGGCCGAGGTCCGGCCCGTAGTAGCGGAACAACGACCGTGACCGGATCACCTCCAGGGCGGCGGCCTCTTCCTCCTCCCCCCACAGGGCGAGGGCCCGCCAGGTCTCGTACCGCATCTCCGGGTCGTCGGTCACGCGGCCGCCTCCGTCACCGTGTCGAGGTCCGTCGCGCTGTGCGCCACCACGAAGTCCTCCAGGAAGAGATAGTCGAGCTGGCTCGGCCCGAAGAAGGCCAGCGCCTGCTCGGGGGTCTCCACGATCGGCTCACCCCGGTCGTTGAAGGAGGTGTTGAGCACGACGGGCACGGAGGTGATCTCGCCGAACCGTTCCACCAGTTCGTAGAAGGAGCCGTTCGCCTCCGGGGTCAGCGTCTGGACCCGCGCCGTCCCGTCCACGTGGGTGATGGCCGGCACCTCCTGGCGCTTGTCGTCCCGCACCGGCGCCACGATCAGCATGTACGGCGACTCGATGTCGAGCTCGAAGTACTCGGCGGCCCGGTGGGCCAGGACGGCGGGGGCGAACGGCCGGAACGCCTCGCGGTGCTTGACCTTGCTGTTGAGGATGTCCTTCATCTCCGCGCGGCGGGGGTCGGCGAGGATGCTGCGGTGGCCGAGGGCGCGCGGCCCGAACTCGGAGCCACCGGTGAACCAGCCGATCAGCGCGCCCCGCGGCAGCAGCCCGGCGGCCAGCCGGGCCGGCCGTGCCACGCGCCGGTAGGGCAGGCCGGAGGCGTCGAGCGCGGTCTGGATCTCCTCGGTGCTGTACCGACGGCCCAGGTAGGTGTGCGTCTGGGGCCGCGGAGCCGTCCTCGGGGCCTTCGGACCGCGCGGCCGCGGCTGCTCGCCGAGCACGTGGTAGCCGTAGTACGCGCAGCCGACCGCGCAGCCGTTGTCGCCGGCGGCGGGCTGGGCGAAGACCTCGGTGAACGGGGTGTTCCGCAGGATCTTGCCGTTGGCGACCGAGTTGAGCACGACGCCGCCGGCCAGGCACAGGCGGGTGAGTCCGGTCTCCCGGTGCAGCCAGTCGGCGGCGTGCAGGACGGCGGTCTCCAGCAGGTCCTGGGCGGCCCAGGCGAGGTCGGCGCCCCGGGCGAAGCGCGCCTCCCCCTCGAGTCCGTCCAGGGCGTGCTCGACGAAGCCCAGCAGTCCGCCGTCCTTCAGGTGCAGCTGGAACCGGCCCTCCGGGAGGAGGTCCAGGTAGCGGTGGAACTCCGTGCGGTAGCGGTCGGTCCCGTAGGGCGCGAGGCCCATGGTCTTGCCGTCCTCGGTCAGGTACCAGCTGCCCTCCTCGTAGAGGGTGAAGCCGATGGCCCTGCTGACCGCCTTGTACATGAAGCCCAGCGAGTGGTCGCTGTCGCCGGCCTGGTAGACCCGTGTCTCCCGCAGGCCGTCGGTGCTCCAGTTGGTCCCGTACACCTTGGAGATCTCGGTGATCTCCGTGCCGTTGCCGACCGACATGGTCATGGTCTCGACGCCCTGTCCCTCGAACAGGCTGCCGGCCCCGTCGACCACGAGGACCGCGGCCTCGGGGAAGGGCGAGGGCAGGAAGGCACTGGCGGCATGCGCCATGTGATGGCGGATCAGCGTCGTCCGGCTGCGGAACGGGAAGTAGCAGCTGGGCAGCAGGGTGTCGTCCGCGACGATCGCTTCCACCTGGCCGAGGCGGACCCCCTGCGTCGTGAGGCAGTACCGCCAGCACTGGTTGGCCAGGGAATTCACATTGACCGCGTATTTGCGGCGGGTCAGCCGCTCTTCTTCAATACCGACGGCGATCTCACCGTTCTCGACGAGACAGGCCGAGAAGTCATGGTTGGAACCGCCGAGCCCCAGAGCGAGCATACTGCCGTCCTTACTCCCGGTGCAGGTCTACGGATTTGGCGAGTACGTGGGCGTAACGCTACCCCGTGACAACGGGTGAGTCATTAGGCGAATATGAGCCATCCTCAGGCCGGATCAAGTCGAGTTCCAGCCGAACGGCAGCGCCCCCGGTTGTGCTCATTGACCGTGTGTTCAGGGTGAACTTAGGATCGTCGCTCAACGGTAGAGTCATGCGCGAATACGACTTGGGTGCGGTGATAAGGCATGGCCCTGAAAAGTCATTATCGTGATGCGATGTTCGCGCATCGCGACGGGCAGGACCGTCTCAAACTCCTCATGAACGACATGGTCATCGAGGAGCAACTGTGTCAGATGCGGTGCTCCTACTGCCTCACCGAGGACTTCAATCTGCTCATGGAGGTCCCGGACGCGAGGCTGCGCCTGACCACCGACCGGCGCGCGGACTGGCACGAGATCCTCGACGCCTACCACCGGCATGTGGACAGCCCCATCATGCGGCTCAGCGGTGGCGAGTTCTTCTGGCTGAAAGGCTCCACCGAGTTCGTCGCGGAGTGCAGCGAGAAGTACGAGGTCGTGCAGGTCATCACCAACGGGGCCTTCCTGACCCCGCACCGGCTGGAGGCGCTCGCCGCGCTGGGCAACGTCCAGCTGTGCCTCTCCCTGGACGGCCACACGCTGGAGATGAACGGCCACCGGCTGCCGCCGAAGCAGCACCGGCTCTTCGACGTCATCATGCGGCACCTGGACAACGCGGTGGAGATGGGCATCCCCATCGAGATCCAGTCGGTGATCAGCGACCTCAACTGCACCGGCCAGGCGGACTTCGCCGAGTTCCTGCTCGAACGGTACGGGCGGGGCGTGATGCTCTACTTCTTCCCGGTGCGCGGCGAGACCAGGACCACGCACGCCCCACCGCTCGGCGACCATTTCGCGCCACTCCTCGAGCGTTACGACGAACTGTCCGAGGTCCTCCCGCCGCGTGCCTTCGTGGAACACATCGGGAATCAACTGCGCACCGGCGTCCGCACCCTGCGGTGCTACGCGACGGCCACCATGGTGCAACTCTTCGGTCAGGGAGACGTCTCCTGCTGCCCGTACGCCTGGCTCAAGCCCATGGGCAACATAAAGGAGGAGCCCGAACTGATCCACGAACAGTTCGGAAAGCACCAGCACTACGATATGTTCATGCAGCCCCGGCCGCGCTTTCCGTATTGCAAGAGCTGCACCGGACCGATCGACGTGGTCAACCTCTATCTGTTCGGCGGCATCTCCGAGCAGGAAATCGCGCGCTGTGCACCGTACGCCGGACCCCGCGCTCTGGAACGGCTACGAGAGTTGAAATCGGCGTTTGAGCCGATCTTCGAGCCGGCCGGGGAACCGTCCCCCCGCTGATCCCGCGGGCGGCGGAATGCCAGAAGACCAGAGCATACCGATGCCTCGAGGAGACGTAATGATTTCCGTGGATGGGATTTCCGGCGACGATTTCGCGGGTGCCGGGCTGCAGAGGCTTCTCACGCTGCCGCAGCACGATCTGCTGACGCTCGCCGGGGACTGGCTCGGGGAACTGGCACCGTGGCGGAACTCCGAGACCCTGGCGGCGATCTCCACGACCATGGCCGCCGAGTCCGTCCTGTCCTCCCTGTTCGTGTTCGGGGAGCGGGTGGCGGAGTCCGACGTGCGCTCGGAGGTCCCCGGTCCGCTGCTCGACCTCCTGCTCCGCGCCCGGGTGCTCTCCGAGGATTCCGGAAAGGTGTCGGCCGACTACTGCCTGGTCCGCGGGGACGGCATGTCGCTGCTGGCCGCCTGGCGGGCGGCGGGACGGGACACGGGGTCGTACGCGCCCTGGGTCGGCACCGACTCCATGACGCTCTCCCGGCTCGTGGCGGCGCGCCGCGGTGTCCGCTCGGCCCTGGACCTCGGGTGCGGCACCGGCATCCTCGGACTGTCGGCGGCCAGGAACGGCGCCGACGTGCTGTCGGTCGACGTCAATCCGGAATGCACGGCGGCCACGACGGTCAACGCCCATGTCAACGGGCTGGCCGACCGGCTGACCGCCACCGAGGGGGACATCATGTCCCTGTCGCTGGACCGCAGGTTCGACCTCGTCGTCTCCAACCCTCCCTGCCTCCCGCTGCGTCGGGGCTCGCTCGGCTGGCTGGCCGGCGAGGCCGGGCTGGACGGCCTGGAGTTCTTCTGGGAACTCCTGCGCCAGGTCCCCCGGCTCCTCACCCAGGACGGCGAGGCGCTGCTCCAGGCCGCGGCCTACGGGGACGAGCGGGGGCCGTTCTTCGTCCCCGAGCTGGAGGCCGAACTGCGGCGCCTGGGGGTCTCCGGACGGCTGCTGCTGCGGCCCTCGACGCCGCCGCGCTGGCCGGCCTTCGCACCGCGCGACGAGGAGCAGCAGCTCACCGGCCCGCTCGGCGACGAGGTCCGGGAGTACGTCAGTCGGATCGGTGCCACGCACTACTACGGATTCGTCCTCTCGGTGCGACGCGACGGCGAGGGCCTGGAGGTGGGCCGCTTCCAGTGATCGCCCGGGCCCTGGGTGATCACCCGGGCGATCACTGAGCATCCGGGTGATCGGTGATCGGCGATCGCTGATCACCCGGATGACCCGAGCCACCGCGGCCCGAGATCGGCGCGTTCCAGGGCCGCGACCGCGTCGGTCGCCTCGGCCAGCGTCAGGTGCGTGGTGTCGACCAGCCGGACGCCGGGCACATCGGGCACCTCCGCGTCGAGGTGACGCTCCGCCAGCCGGCCCTCGACGAAGTGCCGCCCGCCCGCGTCGCTCTCGATCCGGGCGGCCAGCGCCTGAGCGTCGGCCCGCAGGCCGTAGTAGACCGCGTACGCGCCGAGTTCCTCGAACACCTTGTGGAAGCGTTCGTAGGCGCGGCCCGCGAGGACCACCCCGGTGACGATCACGACGCGCGCGCCCCACTCCCGGTAGACGGGCAGGGCCGCGCGCACGGTCGAGGCCATCAGGTCGTACACCTCCTCGCCGCCGTTCCAGGGATGGACGATGGGGTCGCAGTCCATCGCGGCGGCCGGGACGCCGTACCGGGTCACCAGCTGGTGCCCCAGCCTGGTCTTGCCCACGCCCGGGGCGCCGGTGATCACCACGGCGCGCATCAGTTCGCGCCCTCGCGGACCGTGCCGACCAGGCGGAAGCCCAGGTGCGGGATCTTCAGCAGCTTCGCGCCGGAGTCGATGTCCAGGAACTTCTGCTTCAGGACCGAGGTCACCTTGTTCACGTCCTCCCCGCCCGTGGCCTCGGTGAGTTCCTCGCGGGAGACGATCTGGCCCGGCCGGCCGGACAGCAGGCGCAGCAGCTCCGCCTCGGCGTCGGTCACGGGCAACGACTTCGCGGGGGAGCTCAGGGAGCCGTTCTCGAGGGTGAGCACCTGGGTGTTCTCGGACGGCGTGACGGTCTTGAGGTAGCCGAGGGTCTCCACGAGCCGGGGCCGCCGCAGGGGGCTGGCCAGCGTGAAGCTGTAGCCGCGGGAGACGGCCGCCAGGACCTCGGTGGCGGAAACGCCGTCCAGCACGGCCACGGCGTAACCGCCCCTGCGCTTCAGCTCCTCCACGGACAGGTCGTCCGGACGGGCGGCGGCGACCCGGTGGAAGGAGACCAGCAGCGCGCCGGGCGGCGGTGCGTGGCCCGCCTCGGGGTCCGTCACATGCAGGGTGAGGCCCACCTCGGCGCATGCGTCGGCGAGGACCTCCAGGTCCGCCGGTGTCAGGGACTGAGCCAGTGCGTACATGGGAAACCCTTCACGGAGCGGCGGGGCCGCGGTTGCTTGTCGGGTGGGGAGACGGTCAGCTGCGCATCAGCCAGATCCGTTCGGCGGCCGGGAACGGCGATCCCTCCGCCAGGCGCACGCCGTGCCGGCGGATGCGCTGGATGATGCCCTTGCGTACCTGGATACGGTAGGCACCGAGCGCCTCGCACTTGGTGAGTGCCGCCGTGTCGTCCACGGGCAGCAGCTCCGGGCGCAAGTCGCCGAGTCCCTCTTCGGCCAGGCGCGCGCCGAGTTTCTTCGCGGTCTCCTCCGCGGAGGAGAACAGGGAGTAGGGCTGGTCCTCGTAGAAGGCGACCCGCGCCGCGCCGAGGCCGCCCGCGCGGGCCAGTTCCAGCACCGCTTCCCGGCAGGCGAGATGGTCGACGTGACCACCGACTCCCAGGGGCGCGTAGACCTGGCCGACCCCGTCCAGCAGGGTGGCGAGCCGTGCGGTGAGGGCGTCGAAGAGCTCCGGCTCCTCCCGGGCGAACCCGTCGGACCAGGCCGGGTCGGCGAAGAACCGGTCCCGTCTGAGGTCGCGGTCGGCGGCGTCGACGAACCCCAGCAACTCCACCCGCGCGCGCAGCACCCGGGCGGCGACGCCCTCCTCGTCCAGCAGCAGGCGCCGGGTCAGCGCCGGGCGCTCGGCGTAGTACGGGTCCTTGGTCCAGGTCTCGACGCTGAAGACGTCGAGGAACCGGGCTCCCTGCCCGGCCACCGTCCCGCCGAGGGCCAGTGCGGCGTCGTCCGGGTGCGGGGACACGACCACGGGCGGTTCCGTGTCCGCGTGCCCCGGGGTGAACGGGGGTGCCATGAGCAGCAGCCCGTGCCGGCGCCACAGGCCGATGGTCTCGCGGTCCGCCGCGGGGAAGCCGTCGAGCGGCCGGCTGCCGTCGCAGCGGGCGAGCAGGGTGGCGTCACGGTCCGACAGATGGCCGTACCCGTCGACCTGACGCCCCATGAAACGGAGCCGGCCGTCGACTGTTTCCACGTGCGGCAGGGCCGTCGGGCACCATGTGTCAGGAATCTCTGTCATGTAACTCCGAGCCCGCGGTGACGAATGACAGACGCCATACGGCCGGAGCATACCGATCATCGCCACATGCGCACAGGGCCGGATCCAAAGAGGCAGAAAATGGGGGGACGGGTGGCCGAAAAATATCGTGCCGAGCTTGTCCCGATCCTTCTTCACGACCCCGGGACGATAGGTTTCCGGTCATTCATTTCGCTCCGGCAGCCACTTCGGACGGGCTGCTCCGGACCGCACCGGCCGCCGGGGCCGCGCCGTGCGACGCCCCGCAGAATTCCCACGTCAGCCCGCCTGTTCCCCACAGGTGCGGTGGGCGGCCCGGCCGCATCCGGACGGTGGCCGTCATCGGGCCGTCGGCTTGGCCGAACACGCGTGAAACGCAGGGAATTGGCCATGCCGACGGCCCGGTTTCGGAGGCACCATTGCGTCGCGGATCTTCTGCTGTAGCCTCAAAGTGCGATTTGACCTGTCGGGCGATTAGAGGACGAGGCAGGGAATGGAGACTCGCGTACTGCTTGTTCAGCAAGGAGTCTGGGGGAATTCCGCGGCCTCCATGCCGCTGGCGATCGGCTACCTGAAGGCCTACGCCGAGGCCGATGAGCGCATTCGGCGTCGTATGGACATCTCCATCAGGAACTATCCCGGCGACGTCGGCCTGAACGCCATGGCCCGGGACCTGGTGCGGGACGGCTGTCCCGACATCCTCTGCTTCTCCGTCCTCGGCTGGAACTACCGCTCCTTCGGCACCCTCGCGGAGACGTTCAAGCAGATGAACCCGCAGGGCTGGGTCATCTTCGGCGGCAACCACGTCGCCCACCAGGCCGAGCGGGTCTTCCGTATGTTCCCGCAGGTCGACGTGGTGGTGAACGGCGAGGGCGAACTGATCTTCCGGGACCTGATGAACGGCTACCTCGACGGCGCCCACCGGGGCGAACTCCACGAGATCAGCGGCATCTCCTTCCGGGAGCCCGACGGAAACCTGGTCACCACTCCCGAGCGCGAGCGTATTCAGGATCTCGAGATCCTGCCGTCCCCCATTCTCACGGGAGCGGTACCGCTCGTCGACGAAAAGGGTCGTTTCCGCTACGACTACGCGCTCATGGAGACCAACCGCGGATGTCCGTACAAGTGTGCCTTCTGTTATTGGGGAGGTGCCACCGGGCAGAAGATGCGGGCGTTCTCCCGGGAGCGGCTGCGCGAGGAACTGGAGCTGCTGGGGCGGAACGGCGCGGAAATCCTCATGCTCGCCGACTCTAATTTCGGACTCCTGCGGCAGGACGAGGAATTCCTCGACGACCTGCTCCGGGTGCGCAGCAAATACGGGTTCCCGAAGAGACTCGAAACCTCCTGGGCCAAGAACAAGTCTCCCGGCTTCTACCGCATCATGGAGAAGATGAAGCAGTCCGGGATGCACAGCGCCTTCATCCTCGCCCTCCAGACGATGGATGACTCCGTGCTGGATCTCATGCGCCGTCGGAACATGAAGCTGAACGACTGGGAAAGTCTCGTCGCCTGGCTGACCGACCACGGCATCACCCCGTATCTCGAGCTGATATGGGGAGCGCCCGGCGAGACGGTCGCCTCGTTCCTGGACGGTTATGACCGGGCGGCACAGCACACGCCGTTCATCGCCGTCCACCCGCTGATGCTGCTGCCGAACACCGAATACCACGACAAGCGGGAGCAGCACGGACTGGTGACCGTCCGCGGCGAGCAGGACGACTTCGACTACGTGCTCGCCCACAAGACCATGACACTCGCGGACAACGAGCGCATGCTCCGCTTCATCTGCTGGAACCGGGTTCTGGCCCGGAGCCTGTTCCTGCACAACATCTGGGTCGCGCTGCGCGAACTCGCGGGCGTCCCCCAGTCACGCGTGCTGCTCAGCTTCTCCGACTGGATCGAGAAGAGCGACGATCCCGAGGCCAGGGAACTGCACTCGGTCGCCAGGCCGACGAGCTCCGCCAGCGAACTCGTCGACCCGAACGTCTGGCGGCTGCTCACCAAGCGGCTGCTGAAGCAGTGGTGGGAGGAGGCCATGCGCCCCGGCCTGCCCGAGCACCTGCTGCCGGTCCTCGACGAGGTGTTCCGCTACGACCTGCTGTGCCAGCCCGTCCGGATGCTGCCCGACGGCTCGGGTCCCGAGGAGGACCTCCCGGTCGTCACGAAGTACGGCGAACGCTGGTACCTGCGCAGCGACGCGGAATTCACCCACCCCGTGCCCCGGCTGATCGCCGCGCTCCGGCGCGGGGAGACGGTGAGCACGGAGCCGGAGCGCCACACCGCGGACTTCTACTACCGGACCGAGTTCGGTGGTGACCTCCAGCACTACTTCCGCATGGACCGCTTCCGCGGGCTGACCGAGCAGCAGCTCGAAGAACAGTTCACCAAGGTTTGACCGAGATACTTCACCACGGGAGACAAGAGACGATGGACCGCGCCGGGCTCATTCGGGAACTCCACGAGATCGCAGCGGGTATGACCAAGGGTGATCACCGGCAGGCGCCAGGGGAGGGCGACGCCAGCCTCGTGGAGCGTTACGGGTTCAGCTCCCTCGACGCCCTGGAATACCTGCTGATCCTCGAGGAGAAGTTCGATGTCGTCTTCGAGGACGAGGACCTGACGGAGGAGACGCTCTTCTCCATCGAGGGCCTCGCCACCTACATCCTCGAGCAGAGGGCCGGCGAGAGCCGCTCCCTGACGTGACGGCCATGACGCCGGCGGCCGCGCGGCCGGGTGGAGCGCCCGACGACGTGGCGGTCAGTGTGGTCGTGCCGACCCGTGACCGGACCACGCGCCTGCTGCTCACCCTGACGGCCCTGGGACACCAGACCCTGGACCGTGAGCGGTTCGAGGTCGTCCTCGTCGACGACGCACCGGAGCGGGGGGCGGTGGCACAGGTGCTGTCGGCCCTTCCCGGCGGCCTGCCGATCCGGTCGGCCGCCACGGGCGGACGGGGCGCCGCCCGCGCGCGCAACACCGGGGCCCGGCTGGCGCGCGGGGAGGTCCTGCTCTTCCTCGACGACGACACCGTGGCCACGCCGGGACTGCTGGAGGCGCACCTCGCGGCCCACCGGGGCGCCGATGCCGCCGTCGTGCACGGCGCCGTCACCGATCTGTCCGCGTTCTCGCTGACGCCCGAGCCCCAGCCGCTGCGGACGGCCCTGACCGGTGCCCGCGGCCGCACGATGGATCCCGGCACCGTCGCCGACCTCGACTCCGCCGTCCCCCTGTTCGGACCGCGCCGCTCGTTCATCGAGCGGACCGCCCGCAAGGTGACGCAGTCGCCCGAGTACGCGCCGCTGCGCTGGCTGACCTGCATCGGCACGAGCACCAGCGTCCGGCGCGCGGTGTTCGACGAGGTCGAAGGCTTCGACGAGCACTACGGACAGCTGTGGGGCGGCGAGGACCTCGAACTAGGGCTGCGGCTCTCCGCGTCGGGCGCCACGTTCGCCCTGCTCGACGAGACCGCGTACCACCTGCCGACGGCGCGCCGGGACACCGGGGACCTCCTGCCCAGGTTCTGGCGGCTGGTCGCCGACCGGCACGGCGACCCGCGCCTCGCGGACGTGGGCCCCTTCCTCGCCGGCCGGCTCTCCCTGGACGAGCTGGCCGGGCGGCTCGGTCCCGCCGACCACGCCCTCGCACCCGGAACGGCGGTGTCATGACGCACCCGAAGGCGGCCACGGTGATCGTGGGCGGTACGGCCCCGCAGACGCTGGACGGCCTCCGCTCCCGGCCGGAGCTGTCCGTCCTCGCCGCCGGCCAGTCGCTGGCCGCCGCCTTCGTCGACGTGCTGTCCGCGGCGCTGGACCGTCTGCCCGCCTCCCGGCGGACCGGCGCGCCCGTGGTCATGGCGGCCACGGACTACTGCGTCTCGACCACCTCCCAGTACGTCAGCCGGTGCGCGGAGGCGGAGGCGGGGGGCCGCAGGCTGCGGCCGTCCGAGGCCATGACCCCGGAGCCGGCGCAGCTGATCCAGGAGCTGGCGGAGGCCGGCGGCTGGAACGGGCCCGGTTACGTGCTGATCAGCCCGCGTGCGGCCACCTTGCAGGCGGTGCGCTGGGCGTGGGGCGCGATCTCCGCGGGGCTGCACGAGGCGATGGTCGTGTGCGAGGTCGTGCGCGCCGCGCACGGCGACGGATACCGGGTGGCGGCCGTCCCCGTGACCGCCGCCGCGGACGCCCGCGCGTCCCGCACCGGTGACACCGGCCGGACCGCCGGATCGTCGGTGGTCGTCTCCGGCACCGGCCTGGTCACCGCCTTCGGCGACGGGGGGACCGCGTTCTGGCAGGGCCTGCTGGACGGCAGACGGGGTCTGTCCGAGCTGACCCGCTTCGACGCGTCCCGCTTCCGCAGCAGGACCGTGGGCCAGACGCAGGTGGAGGCGCCGCCCGGAGGCCCGACGCGGCGCGCGCTGCTCGACCGGGCGCGCTCCGAGGCGCTGCGGGAGGCCGGACTCGACGAACTGCCGGGCCGGACCCTGCTGGTGTCCGCCGGGGTGGTCCCGCACCTCCCGCAGGTCAGCGACGCGCCCCGGATCGACGAGATCGCCCTGGAACCCGACTGGGACGGGGACGGATCGGGCGTCGCCCCGCCGGACGCGGTGCTGATGGCGCACGCCTGCGCGTCGGGCGCCTTCGGGCTGGCCATGGCACGCGAGTGGCTGCTGTGCGGGCTGGCCGACACGGCCGTCGTCACCGGGGTGTCCTCCCTCAACGCGTACGACTACGCCTGCCTCGACGTGCTGCGCGCGACGAGTACGACCGCCGCCCGCCCGTTCGACGAGGACCGCTCCGGCGTCACCGTCGGGGAGGGCGCCGGGGTGATCGTGCTGGAGACCGCCGAGCGCGTGGCGGCACGCGGGCAGGCCCCCCTGGCGACGCTCAGCGGGATCTCCTGCCGGGTGGCGGGCCAGGGCATCAGCCGGCTCAACGCGCACATCGGCGCCGCGTGCATGCGGGACGCGCTGGCCATGGCCGGGCTCACCACCGTCGACTACGTCCACGGCCACGCCCCCGGCACCCGGCAGGGCGACGAGGCCGAACTGCTGGCGCTGGACGAGATCGGCGCCGAGCACGACTGGCGGGGTGTCCCGGTCAGTTCGTACAAGGGGGCGGCCGGCCATCTGCTGCACGCCTCGGTCTTCCCCGGCGTCGTGGCGGCGGTCCGGGCCCTGCGTCATCAGGTGCTCCCGGGAACCCCCGGGCTGCGCAAGCCCCTCGACGCGCGGCACGTGCGGGTGCTGCGCGATCCGGAGCCCTGTGACGGGATTCGTTCCGTGCTGGTGAACAACTTCGGGTTCGGCGGCAACAACGCCGCGTTCCTCCTGACGGGGGGCGCGGCCGGGCGCATGGAGTGGAGTACGGATGGCTGACGCGGTGCTGATGACACCACGGGAGATCCTCACCGGATTCTCCAGTGTCAACAACCAGAACGTCCTGATCAACGACGAGGAATACCTCCGCCTGGACCCGGCGATGCGTCTCTTCTACGAGAAGGTCCGGGAGAACCTGGGGGTGGCCTGCATCGCCGGTCACCTGAGGTCGTGCGGTTACTCGGTCCGCGCGCTGAATCTGCACGGGCGCAATCCCAGCGACGAGGTGATCACCGATCTGATCCGGCGTGAGCGGCCGAAGTTCGTCGGTATCAGCATCATGTACGACCTGCACATCGTGGACGCGGTGCGGTTGCTGCGCTGTGTCCGTGAGGCCGATCCGTCGGTCTTCGTCGCGATCGGCGGGGCCTTCTGCACGTACAACGCCAAGCTCATAGCCGAGCGCATCCCGGAGGCCGACTGTGTGGCGTTCGGTGAGGGCGAGCTGACGGTGGAAGGCCTGATGGAGTGTCTGGCGGCGGGGCGTGACTGGCGTGGGGTGCCGGGGCTGTGGTTCTGGCAGGACGGCCGGGTCCGCAGCAGCGGCCCGCCCAAGCTCCCCGACCTCACCAAGGAACCGTGGCCGGCCCGCGACCTGCTGGTCCACCACCGCAAGAACGGCATCCCCACGCCGGTGGCCTCGACGTACACCAGCCGCGGCTGCCACGCCAAGTGCACGTTCTGCTACGTGCCCCGGCAGCCCGGAGTGGTGGACGGCCCCTGGCGGGTACGGCCGGTGGAGGACGCGGTGGACGAGATCGAGTACCTCCAGCGGGAGTTCGGCACCCGGTTCCTGTGGTTCAACGACGACAACTTCGGCGGCGCCTTCCAGGACGGCTACCACCACGCCGTCGGCTTCGCCGAGGAGATCCTCCGCCGCGATCTGGAGATCTCCTTCCACTGCGAGTTCCGCGTCGACACCGGCCTCATCGACCGGGAGGCGCTGCAGACCCTGCGCCGGGCGGGCATGGCCTCCGCTCTGCTCGGCATGGAGACCGGCGCCCCCGGGATGGCCAAACGGTTCCGCAAGGGAACCATGGTGGAGTACAACTTCGACGCCGCCCGCCTGTTCAAACAGGAGGGCATCGAGCTCGAACCCGGCTGGATCATGGTCGAACCGGGGACGACCCTCGACGAGCTGTGGGAGAACCTGAAGTTCATCGTGGCCGCGGACATCGCCGTCAGCGAGAACCCGTTCTCCTTCATCAGCCGCGCCATCGCGCTGCGCGGCACGGAGATGTACGACAAGATCGCCGAACCGACTCCTCCGGAACTCCCGGGCGTGGAGGGGCCGGCCAGGGACGTCCTGATGGAGGCCCGCCGGGAGTACCGGATCCCGGACCAGCGGGTCGAGGACGTGTGGGAGGCCTGGAGCAAGGTCAGCGCGGAGGTCGCCGACCGCAAGGAAGAGCTGCCCTTCGTCGCCCAGATCATCGTCGACGCCACCAGGGCGCGCCGGTCCCGGGGGGAGCAGGGTCTGCGCCCGCTGCTGAGCCGGCTGCGCGGCTGGGTCGAGGGCCTGCCGGACCTGCTGGTCGCCTTCCTCAACGTCGGACTGCTGCTCGCGGACGAGAACCCGCCCCGGCTCGCCGAGCGACTCGAGGCGGAACTGCGCACGCTGGTCGACGCCTACGACCGCAAGGTCCTGGGCGAGCCCTACCCGGTGTTCCTCGAGGAGACCAAGAGGCTGTGCGGCGAAGAGGCCATGGCCGGCTGACCCGGTCGGTGTCGGAACGCGCACGTGAAGACGAGAAAGGAGACCGGTCATGGCGGATGTGGTCCTGCTGACCCCCCGGGAGATCCCCACCGGCGCCGCGAGCCTGAACAACCAGAACGTCCTGATCAACGACGAGGAGTACCTGTCGCTGGACCCGGCGATGAGGCTGTTCTACAAACGGGTCCGGGAGAACCTGGGGGTGGCCTGCATCGCCGGTCACCTGAGGTCGTGCGGTTACTCCGTGCGGGCGCTGAACCTGCACGGGCGCAATCCCAGCGACGAGGCGATCATCGACCTGATCCGGCGTGAGCGGCCGAAGTTCGTCGGTATCAGCATCATGTACGACCTGCACATCGTGGACGCGGTGCGGTTGCTGCGCTGTGTCCGTGAGGCCGATCCGTCGGTCTTCGTCGCGATCGGCGGGGCCTTCTGCACGTACAACGCCAAGCTCATAGCCGAGCGCATCCCGGAGGCCGACTGTGTGGCGTTCGGTGAGGGCGAGCTGACGGTGGAAGGCCTGATGGAGTGTCTGGCCGCGGGGCGTGACTGGCGTGGGGTGCCGGGGCTGTGGTTCTGGCAGGACGGCCGGGTCCGCAGCAGCGGCCCGCCCAAGCTCCCCGACCTCGCCAACGAACCGTGGCCGGCCCGCGACCTGCTGGTCCACCACCGCAAGAACGGCATCCCCACACCGCGCGCCTCGACGTACACCAGCCGCGGCTGCCACGCCAAGTGCACCTTCTGCTACGCGCCGCGGCAGCCCGGAGTGGTGGACGGCCCCTGGCGGGTACGGCCGGTGGAGGACGCGGTCGACGAGATCGAGTACCTGCAAAGGGAGTTCGGCACCCGGTTCCTGTGGTTCAACGACGACAACTTCGGCGGCGCCTTCCAGGACGGCTACCACCACGCCGTCGGCTTCGCCGAGGAGATCCTCCGCCGCGATCTGAAGATCACCTTCCACTGCGAGTTCCGTGTCGACACCGGCCTCATCGACCGGGAGGCCCTGCGCACCCTGCGCCGGGCCGGCATGGACCTGGCGCTCCTCGGCATGGAGACCGGCTCGCCCGGCATGATGAAGCGGTTCCGCAAGGGAACCACCGTGGAGTACAACTTCGACGCCGCCCGCCTGTTCAAGCAGGAGGGCATCGAGCTCGAACCCGGCTGGATCATGATCGAGCCGGGGACGACCCTCGACGAGCTGTGGGAGAACCTGAAGTTCATCGTGGCCGCCCGGGTGCACGAGAGCGAGAACCCGTTCTTCCTGATCAACCGGGCCATCGCGCTGCGCGGAACCGAGATCTACGACAAGGCCACGCGGTACGAGGAGCCCGACATCCCCGGAGTGGAGGGCGCCGCCTGGGAGGTGCTGCGGCACGCCCGCCGCGACTACCGCGTCGAGGACGAGCGCGTCGAACACCTGTGGACGGCCTGGAGCCGGGTCTCCTCGGAGATCAACGACCGCAAGGAGAACGAGGTCCCGTTCCTCGCGCAGAGCATCGCGGACGCCGTCCGTGCCCGGCGCGGCACCGGAGCCGAGTCCCTGCGCCCGCTGCTGGGCCGGCTGCGCCGGTGGGACCAGGGGCTCGCCGGGCTGCTGATCGCCTTCCTCAACGCGGGGCTGCTGCTCGCGGACGAGAACCCGCCGGGGCTCGCCGACCGGCTGGAGACCGAACTGCGCGCCATGATCACCGAGTACGACCGCGAACACCTCGGCCACACCTTCCCGGACTTCGTCGTCGAGACGGCGAAGGCGTGCGGCGAGCACGCCCTCGCCCAGGTGAGGGGCTGATCGATGACCCGCGAGAGGATCCGGTTCGCGGCCGTGGGCTGCGGCAGGGTGTTCCAGCGCTACCACCTGCCCTGCGCCGACGAGCGGGACGCCATGGAACTGGTAGGTCTGGTGGACACCGACGTCGAGCGGGCCCGGGCGCTGGTCGCGGACCGTCCGGGGGTGTGGACCGGCACCTCCGTCGACCGGCTCATCCAGGAGACACGGCCGGACGTGATCAGCGTCTGCACGCCCAACGACGCCCACGCCGAGCCGGTGCTGGCGGCGCTGGACGCCGGCATCGCGGTGCTGTGCGAGAAACCCCTCGCCGCCACGGTGGAGGAGGCGCGGCGGATGGCGGCCCATCCGGCGGCCGAGAAGCTGCTGGGCGTGAACATGCCCTTCCGCTTCCATCCGCTGCTGGAGGCGTTCGCCGACGTGGCGCGGCCCGGCGCGCAGCGCGTCGAGTTCTCCTTCGCCACCCCCGGCAACAGGGTGTGGCGGGCCTGCACGCCCTGGTACGGCGACGCACGGCGGGCCGGCGGCGGCGCGCTCCTGGATCTGGGGCCGCACGCCCTGGATCTGCTCATGACGGTCTTCGGGCGACCGGAGGTGGCGGCGTGCGAGGTGGACGCGCCGGACGTCGAGGAGCGCGTCCGGCTGGACCTGTCGTTCCAGGACGTGCCGGCGACGCTGCGCATCGACCGGGCCGCGCGCAGACTGGAGACGTCGGTCACCGTCACCACCGCGGACGGCGACCACGTCCTGGACCTGCGCCGCAACGAACTGCGCCGGGCGGACGGCACGGTCGAGACGGCCGGACGGGGACCCGAACTCGCCGCGATCTCCGCGTACTTCGACCTGGTGACCGGCGCTGCCACCCCGTACCCGAAGGTGAGCGCCCAGGAGGCCCTGGAGGTCCAGCTCGTGGTGGAGTCGGCCTACCGGCACGCCAGGGGCGCGACGGCTCCCCTGACGCAGGGCCGGTGACGGAGGGTCATCCGAGGAAGCTGGCCACTTCGGCGCAGAAGCGCTCGGGTTCGGTGCGATGCACGTAGTGGCCCGCGTCGATGGCCAGCAGCCGTCCCCGGGGCACCCTCTCGGCGACCTCGGCCAGCAGGGAGCGGGGGACCGGGCTGGACAGCCCGCCGCTGATCACCAGCGTCTCGGCGGTGACCTCCGCGAGCCGCCGCCACCACCCGGGGTCCGCCTTGCGGAGACCGTCGATGACGGGGCGCACCGCGGCGCTGTCCAGCTCTCCCGTCCGCCGCAGCTCGCGGAACTCCTGGTACAGGGAGATGACGCGTGCCTGGCCGTCGGCCGGCCCCGACCGCGCCCGCAGTTCCGCCTCCGCCGCCGCGTCCCGCGGCGGCGGAGGCGTGTCCTCGATCACCAGCCTGCGGACCCTGGAGGGGTGGCGCTGGGCGACGAGCCAGGCGACATGACCGCCCATGGAATGCCCGACCAGGTCGACCGGGCCCAGCCGGTGACGGTCCAACAGGGACATCACGTCCCGGTACATCAGCTCGAAGGTGTACGCGTCGGCCCGGGGGCTTCCTCCGTGTCCGCGCAGGTCCGGTACGAACAACCGGCGTCCCGCGGCGCTCAGCACGGCAACCAGCCGGTCCCAGCTCCGTCCGGTGTTCCCCAGCGCGTGGAGCAGGACCACCGGTCTCCCCGCCGGATCACCGGTGATCCGGCAGTCCAGCGTCAACGGTGCCTCGCTCGCCCCACCCCGGCCCGGCGTCTGATCCACGTCACGCAGCACGTCGCGATGCTATCCGCCGGGGGCCGTGACAGACAGAGGAGATCCACGCCATGTCGACGCCGATGACGTCCGCCCCGCACGTCGTGATCCACCTCGCGACCGCCGCCGTCACCGCCCCGCACGGTCCTGACGAGCAGCACGGGGCCGGGCGCGCGGCGGCCGCGGGCGCGCTGCGGCGGGCCGGGAGCACGCAGGTGGAGGTGGGCCGGCGGTCCGACGGGGCGCCGGTGTTCCCGGCGGGGTTCGTCGGCTCGATCGCTCACACCCGGCGCCTCGCCGTCGCCGCCGTGTGCCGGGCCGGAGAGGCCCGGGGCATCGGCGTCGACCTGGAGACGGACACCGTGCGGGAGCGCCTGCACCGCATCCTCTTGCGGGACGAGGAGCGCGAGACCCTCTGGACGCCCGCCGACGCCCCCACGCTGCGGGGGCTCTTCGTCGCCAAGGAGGCCGCCTTCAAGGCGTTCTCGGCGTGCGAGGAGCGGGTGGCGCGGACGTTCTGGCGGGTCCGGCTGGAACGGCCGGTGTCCGGGGCCGACGGGCTGCTGGCCCGGGCCGGCGACGAACGCGCGTGGGTGCGGGTACGGGCGGACGCCGACAGCGCCTGGGCGGTGGCCGTACTGCTGGAGCGGGACCGGGCCTCGCGGGCGGACTCCGGTCGGCCGGGCTGACGGCCCGGCCGACCGATCCGTCCCGCCGTCCCGTCAGGAGCGTGAACTGGTCACGAGGTAGTCCACGATGGCCGAGACCGTCTGCTGGTGCCAGACCAGATTGGCCGGCAGTTTGCGTTCCAGCAGCCGTTCCAGACGGCGGCGGATGACGATCGCCATCACGGAGTCCAGCCCCGTCTTCAGCAGCGACCGGTCCGGGTCGAGCTCCGCCGGATCCAGCTTCATCTCGCTGACGATGACGGAGACCGTCTGCTCGTGCAGCAGAGCACGCAGCGCGTCCTCGGACAGCTCCGCGTGCCGGCCGGCCCCGGCCGCCGTCCCCTCCTGCGCCGACGCCGCCGGTTCGTCGTCGGCGAGGTCGCGCAGCAGACCCGTACGGCGCGCTCCGGCCGGGAGCGGCACGGTGCGCAGCACCGCGAGGGAGGCGGCGCCGACCCGACTGGCGTGGTCCCAGGCGCCGAACGCCTCGGGCGCCGTGATGTCCCCGACACCGTGCGCCTGGAGCTCGGCGTCCACCGCCGCGTTGGCCGCCATGCCCATACCCCGCCAGGACGTCCACGCCAGACTCATGCTGCCGACGGCGCCCCGGGTGTGGTCGTACGCGGCCATGGCGTCGAGGAACGCGTTGGCCGACGCGTAGGCGGCCTGGCCGGTGAGGCCCAGGAACTGCCCGCACGACGAGAAGTGCACCAGGAAGTCGAGGGTCCCCGGCGGGAACAGCCGATGGAGGGTCAGGGCGCCACCCGCCTTCGGCCGCATCACCGCCGCCAGCGCGTCGGCGTCGAGCCGGTCGACCAGCTGGTCCTCCAGCACGCCGGCGGCGTGCACGACCCCGCGGATCGGGGGCATGCCCAGCGCGTCCGGGGTCAGCGCGGCGGCCGCCGCATCGGCGTCGGACAGGTCGAGGGACAGCACCCGTACGGTCGCCCCGAGGGCTTCGAGCCTGCGGACGGTCTCCACCCGGCGCGCCTGGACCCCGTCGGTGACCAAGTCCCACCGCGACCGGGGCGGCAGGCCACCGCGTCCGGCCAGTACGAGGCGCCGTGCTCCCCGCTCCACCAGCCACCGGGCGATTTCGCCGCCCAGGGTGCCCAGACCGCCCGTGACGAGATACGTGCCGTCCTGCCGGCACCGCAGCGGGGCGCGGTCCGCACCCGCACCGGACGGGACCAGCCGGCTCGCCCAGGCCGCGCCCTCACGGATCGCGACGACGTCCTCGCCCGGGTTCCCGGCGATGACGCCCAGCGCGGTGACGAGGTCGTCCCGCGTGGGCCGCCGGCCGAGATCGAGCGTGCCGCCCCACAGTTCCGGGTGTTCACCCCCGACGACCCGGCCGAGACCCCACCGGGCCGCCTGAGCGACCGCCTCCAGCCGGTCCGCCTCGCGGACGCCGGAGGTCAGCGACCACAGCCGCGCCGTACCGGGCGGCCACGCGCCGAGCCGCCGCGCCGCCCACGCGAGCTGCCACGCCTCCCGCACGGCGCGGTCGGCGGCATCCTCCCGCGCCGGCTCCCGCGCCGACGGCGGCAGGATCACGTCGACGGGGCCGGGCACCCGGTCGCGCAGGTCGTCGAGACCGTCCGGATCCTCCGCCGACAGGCACGGGATCCCCGCGTCGTCGGCCGCGGCCCGCAGTGCCGCCGTCAGCTCCCCGTCCGCGCCGACCAGCACCAGGGGCCGGGCCGGGCGGGGGACTGCGGGGCCGTCGAGGGGGAGGGGCTTCCAGTCCAGCCGGAACAGCAGGTCCTCGGGTGCGCCCGGACGCGCCTCGACCTCGGCGCCCGCGTACCGGACCCCGGCCAGCACGGCCACGGTCCGCCCGTCCTCCGCCGCGATCCGCACATCCACCGTGCCGTGGGCGTCGGTGACCGGGCCGTCGACGCGCGCCTCGACGCGGGCGCGGGACGGGGGCTCGCCCGTGGTCCACACCCGGCCCACGCCGGCCACCACCCGCAGGGCGGCGGGTCCGGGGAAGGCGACGGCCGCCATGGACAGCGCGGCGTCGAACAGCGGGGCCCATGTCGTCGGGGCCGACGCCGGCTCGTCGATCGCGACGACGTCGGCGCGCAGCCCGTCCCGCAGCCGCTCCAGACGGTCCACGCGCCACGGGAAGGCCATGCTCGGCACGCCGACCGAGGCGAGGTCGGCGACGATCCGGTCCGGGGGAAGCACCGTCCCCGGCCCGGCGTCCGCGGGCGGTAGGGGCGGTGGCGAGGCGTCGTCGGACACGGAGGCCACCGCGTGGGTCAGCCACGACTGCCCGTCCGCGCCCGGACGGTCCGCGCCCGGCTCGTCCGGCTCGTCCGGGTCGGCGGTCCTGGACAGCAGGCGGACCGCCGCGTCCTGCGCGATCACGTCGACGTCCCGGGCCGTGGACAGGGTCAGCGGCAGATCGAACGACACGTCGGCGAGGCCGTACGGCCGCCCGCCCCGCCCCGCCGCGTCCAGGAACGTCTGGAGGACGACGGCCGCCGGGATGATCTCCACGCCGTGGATGGCGTGGCTGCCCGGATACGGCCGGGACTCCAGGTCGACGCGGGTGCGCCAGAGGTCCAGCGGGGTGGTGCCGGCCAGGGTGGTGCGCGGCCCCAGCACGGTGCGGCTCGTCGTGTCGTGCCGTCCGCGGTCGGCCCGCCGGACCGGCAGGTCGCGCCAGTACCGCTGGCGCCGCCAGCTGCGGACCGGGAGCGACAGGGGCCGCGTGCCCGGCTCCGCGGGCCAGTCGAGGTCGACCCCGTGGCAGTACAGCAGCCCCGCGTTCGCCAGCAGGTGCTCCCGCCCGCCGGTGTCACGGCGCAGGGACGCGGCGACACAGTGCCGGTCGGCCCCGACCGTGTCCAGCGTCTCCTGGACGGAGTGCCGCACCACCGGATGCGCCGACACCTCCAGGAAGGTCCTGAACCCGTCCTCGGCCGCCGCGGTCACGGCGCCGGACAGCCGCACCGGGTTGCGCAGATTGGCCGCCCAGTAGGCGCCGTCGCGGACGGTGGCGTCGCGCGGGTCGGCCAGCGCGGTGCTGTAGACGGGGATACGGGAGGCGTTGACGGTGAGGTCGGCAGCGGCCTCGGCGAGCTCCTTCATCAGGGGCTCCATCTGCGGGCTGTGGAAGGCCACGTCACTGTCGACCCGGCGCACCAGCAGCGACGCGTCCGCGGCCAGCTCCCGGGCGAGGGCGTCGATCTCCGCCACCGCGCCGGCCACCACGGTCGTCGTGGGCGAGGCGATGACCGCCGGCACCACGCCGTCGGCGCCGCCCAGCCGGGCGGCGGCCTCGTCGGCGGGCAGGCCGATCATCAGCATGCCGCCCGCGCCGGCCACCCGCCGCAGCAGGACGCTGCGCCGGCACACCAGCCGGGCGCCGTCCTCCAGCGACAGGATCCCGGCCGTCGCGGCGGCCGCGATCTCCCCCATCGAGTGGCCGATGACGGCCGTGGGGGTGATCCCGAGCGACCGCCAGACGGCCACCAGGCCCATCTGGACGGCGTAGATCATCGTCTGGGCGACGTCCACACGGGTGACGTCCCCGTCCTCGATCAGCTGCCGGGCCGTCGTGCCGAACTCCTCGGCGAAGACCGGCCCGATCCGGTCGATCACCTCGGCGAACACGGCGTCCGTGGCCAGCAGTTCGCGGCCCATGCCCGTCCACTGGGCGCCGGTTCCGGAGAAGACCCACACCACTCCGTCCCGGCCCTCGTCCGCCACCGTTCCCTCGGCGACGCCGGGCGCGGTCTCACCCGCGGCGAAGCGGCGCAGCCCGCTCGCCAGCTCCCCGTGGTCGGCGGCGACGACGGCGACCCGGCGGTCCAGGTGGCTGCGCCGGGTCCCGAGGTCCGTTGCGAGGGAGGCGAGCGGCACGCCCGCGCCCGGTCCGTCCAGCCAGTCGGCGAGCCGGGCGGCGTCCTGCCGGACGGCTGCCGCGGACCGGCCCGAGAGGGGGAACAGACGGGGCGTGGCAGGGTGATCCGCGGACGCGGCGGACGGCTCGTGCCGTGCCGGTGCCTTTGCCGGGATCGCCGGTGCCTCCTCCAGGACGACGTGGGCGATGGTGCCGCCGTAGCCGAAGCTGGAGACACCCGCCCGGCGAGGTCGGTCCCCACGGCGCCACGGAGTGCGCTCCTTCGTCACCCGCAGCCGTGACTCCCCCCAGGGAATGCGCGGGTTGGGGGTGGAGAAGTGCACGCTGGGCGGGATCTCCTCGTGGACGAGCGCGAGGATCGTCTTGATCATCCCGGCGATCCCCGAGCCGGCCTCCAGGTGCCCGATGTTGCCCTTGACCGAGCCGATGAGGCAGGGGTCGTCCTCGGGCCGGCCGGCGCCGAAGACGGCGGCGAGCGCACCGGCCTCCAGCGGGTCGCCCGCGACCGTCCCGGTGCCGTGCGCCTCCACGTAGTCGACGGTGTCCGGGGCGATGCCGCACTGCGCGTACGTCCGGCGCAGCAGGTCCGCCTGCGCCTCGCCGTTGGGCGCCATGATGCCGGCGGTGCGGCCGTCCTGGCTCACCCCGCTGCCGCGGATCACCGCCAGGACGCGGTCCCCCGCCCGCTCGGCGTCCGACAGGCGCTTGAGGACGAGGACGCCCGCCCCCTCGCCCCGGCCGTAGCCGTCCGCGGAGGCGTCGAACGGCTTGCTGTGACCGTCCGGCGAGGTGGCGCCCGCCCGGGCCAGGGTGACCGACAGGCCGGGCGCGACCATGAGGTTCACCCCCGCGGCCAGCGCCACGTCGGACTCCCCGGAGAGCAGGCTCCGGCAGGCCAGGTGCACACCGACCAGGGAGGCGGAGCACGCGGTGTCCACGGCGAGGCTGGGGCCGCGCAGGTCGAGGCTGTGCGAGATGCGGTTCGCGGTGGCGCACAGGGCCGCGCCGATGCCGGTCCAGGGCTCGATCCGGGCGAGGTCCTCCAGCAGCCGGCGCCCGTAGTCGTCCGAACCGACGCCCACGAAGACGCCGCAGTCGCTGCCCCCCAGGCCGAGGGGTGGGATGCCCGCGTGTTCCAGGGCCTCCCACGCCAGCTCCAGCAGCAACCGCTGCTGAGGGTCCATCAGCTCGGCCTCGCGCGGCGCGATCCCGAAGAACTCCGCGTCGAAACCGGCGATGTCGGCGAGGAAGCCGCCACGGGTCGGGGTGTCCCGTACGACGGCCGCGTGCTCGTGCCCGGTGTCCGCGTACGGCGCCCAGCGCTCCGCTCCGTCGCCGATGCCGTCCCGGCCCTGGACGAGGAGGTCCCAGAAGGCCTCGGGGGAGTCGGCGTCACCGGGGAACCGGCAGCTCAGCCCCACGACGGCGATGGGCTCCCCGGGCCCGCCGGCCCCGGGCCCACCGGCTTCTCCCCGCGCGGCCACCGGGCTCGTCACACCTGGCTCCCTTCCGCGCCCGTGGCGCGCCAGACGGGCGGCTCCAGCACCGTGACCACCGCCGCGGTGATCATGAGTCCGGGTCCGGCGCTCAGCAGCAGGAGGTGGTCGCCGGCGTTCACCTGCCCGTCCTCGACGAGGTGGTTGAGTTGCAGCCCGACGTCGGCGGCGCCCGCGTGGCCCACGTCGCGGAAGAAGTCGACGGCGCCCAGCGACGCGTCCAGGCCCATCGGCCGCAGATGGCTGTCCAGGAAGTCCGTGGTGGCCGCGCCCAGGTGGAGCACCTTCGACAGGTCCGACACGGTGATGCCGGCCTCGCCCGTCACCTGCTCGACCAGCTTCGCACCGCTCGCGCCGTACTCCTGGCCTATCTCGGACGCCTTCGGGCCCAGTTCCTCGACCATCGCCTCCAGGTGCTCGTTCATGTCGAGCGCGCGCCCGGTGGTGACCGCCGGGGGGAAGATCGGGTCGTGCCCGCGGTTGAGGATCTCGTACTGGGGCAGGGACACCGACTCGATGGAGCGCAGCGCGGCCCAGCCCGACCGCTTCGACAGGACGACCGCGGTGGCCGCGTCGGCGAGCACCGCGTCACGGTGGGCGAACCACCGGTCGACCGAGGGGGCGCCGAAGTTGTCCGCGCTGCTCACCACGGCGCCGGTGCGGGACGGCGCGCACAGCAGGTACTGGGTGGCCATCTCCAGGGCGGCGAGGAACGCGTTGCACCCCTGCTCCACCGTCAGTGCCGGAACCGGGGAGTTGAGGGTGGAGCGCAGGATGTAGTGCGGCGCCGACCAGCCGTCGGGGCCCTGGTGGTAGGCACAGGAGTGGACGAGGATGTCGATGTCGTCGGGGCCGAGGCCGGAGCGGTCCACCGCCTGCCGGACGGCCGCCACCGCCATGTCCGGCGCGGAGGTGCCGTCGGCCACGGCGACGTTCCGCCACCCGCAGGAGTCCATCCGCTCCTGGTCGTAGGAGCCGCGCCGGACCGCTTCCGCCACGCTCACCCTGGGCGGGATGAACGCTCCGGTCCCTGCCAGGAAGATGTTCTCTGTTCTCACTCTCACATGTCCTTACTGACCGGTCCGGGGCCTGATGACCTTCCCGGTCTCGGTGGTCGGCAGTTCCGCCCTGGAGGCGAAGGCGTGGGGGACCCAGGAGGGCGACAGCCGTTCCCGGCAGAAGCGCTCCAGTTTGTCGAGGTCGACCGTGTCGGGTGTCACCGTCGCGCTGATCCGCTGGCCGAGGACGGGATCGTCCACACCGGACACCAGACAGGAGGCGACGTCCGGGAAGGCGAGCAGGACGGCTTCGATCTCCTCGGGGCTGACCTTGGCGCCCGCGACGTTGATGCTGGTGGACAGGCGCCCGGCGAGGACGAGGTGCCGCCCTTCCCGCCGGGCCAGGTCACCGGTGGTGAATCCGTCCCGCAGCGGGGTCGCGTCGACGGTCCCGCCCTCGGCGTAGCCGAGCATCATCGACGGCGACCTGACGGTCACCAGCCCGGTCACGGCGTCCCCCGGCACCGCGGGGGAGCCGCCGTCACCGCCCCCGGCGGCCTCCGGGACCGGGGACAGTTCCACCTCCACACCGGGCAGGGGCGCGCCGGGTCCGGCGGAGCCGGGCTGCCACGGGGCGGGGCTGCTCACGCAGATCGGCCCGGTCTCCGTGGTCCCGTAGACCTGGCCGACGTGCCCGCCGAGCCGGGTCGCGACCAGTTCGGCGGTGTGCGCGTCTAGCGCCATGCCGGCGGAGAGGAAGCCGACCGCGGGGCCGTCGTGCGGGCGGCTGCGGGCGGCCTTGGCGAGCAGCCGCAGCATGGGGGGCACACCGACGAACAACGTCACGTCCCCGGCGGCGAGTTCGCGCAGCAGCAGGCGCGGCTTGTCGGGGGTCAGATAGCGCACGGGCGCGCCCGCCAGCGTCGCGGCGACGGCGCACAGCCCGAAGCCGTACGCGTGCTGGAGCGGTACGGGGCAGACCAGCCGGCTCTTCGGCCCCAGCCCCAGGGCCGTGCGGTAGTTCTCCGCCTCGGCCAGCAGGGCGGCGGCGGAGCGCAGCGCGACCCGGGGGTACCCGGTGGTTCCCGAGGTGATCTGCGCCGTCGCCGCCTCGTCGAAGGCGTGGCGGCGCGCTCCGTCCCGGCCGCCGCTCAGGGTCCGGGTCCCCCAGTCCACGGCCGTGACCGGGAAGGCCGCCGACGACTCGGGCGGGGCCGAGAGGAAGTCGAGCGGACAGCGTTCCTGGATCCGCTGGAGCTCCCACGGTGTCAGCCGGCGCGAGAGCGGAACGGCGACCGCGCCGGTGGCGATGATCGCGAACACGTCGCTGACGAACTCGGCCGCGGGCCAGGCGACGGTTCCCACCAGAGTGCCGGCCCCGACGCCGGCCTCACGCAGGTCACGGGCCTTGGCGTCGACGCGCTCGACCAGCTGCCCCGCGCCGGTGGTCCCCGAGCCGTCACTGATCAGCGGCGCGTCCTGCGAACGGGCGCCCCGGGCCCGCAGCAGGGAGAGCAGCTCGGCACGCGCGGCGGTCATCCGAGACCGGTCAGCGCGCGCCGCAGCGCCCCTGCCGCCTTGTCGAGGACGTCCCCGGTGTGCGCGGTGCTCAGGAACCACGGTTCCAGCGCGTTGGGGTGGAAGTAGACGCCTTCCCGCTGGGCCAGGGTCTGGAACCGGCGGTGCCGGGAGAAGTCGACGACCTCGGCGAGGTCGCGCAGGGTCTCGCCCTTCTCCAGCGGTTTCCTGAGCAGGGCCACGCACATCAGGGTGCCGACCCGGTTGATGTGCACGGGCCGCTTCTCCGCGGCGAAGACCTCGCGCACGGCGTCCTCCGCGCCGGCGCCGATGTCCTCCAGTTCGTCGTACAGGCCGGACAGCGCGCGGATCTTGGTCAGTACGGTGACGACCGCGCGCAGGGCCGCGTGGTTCCCGGCGTAGACGCCGGCGTGGTGCGCCTCGTTCGTGGCGAGCATCCGCATCGCGGCCTTCCGCCCGCCGAACGCGGCGACGGGGAACCCCCCGCCCATGACCTTGGACAGGACGGTGAGGTCGGGCTCGACGCCGTACCGCTCCTGCGCCCCTCCGCGGGCGACCCGGAACCCGGTGATCACCTCGTCGAAGATCAGCATCGCGCCGCTGCGCGAGGTGAGGTCGCGCAGCAACTGGAGGAAGCCGGGCACCGGGGCGATCACACCGGCATTGGCCAGCACCGGCTCCAGGATGACGGCCGCTATCCGGTCGCCGTCCCGTGCGAAGAGCTCCTCGACGGCCTCGGCGTCGTTCCACGGCAGTTGCGCGGTGTGGGCGAGTGCCTCGGGGATCATTCCCGGCGCGCCCGCGACGACGTCCGTCGGCCGGGTGCCCTGTATCTGGAGCGTGGTCTTGCCCGCGCGCAGGACGGTCTCGCTCCAGCCGTGGTAATGGCCTTCGAACGTGACCACCAGCGAGCGGCCCGTGGTGGCGCGGGCCAGTCGCAGCACGGAAGCGACCGCCTCCGTGCCGGAATTGGCGAACCTGACCTGCTCCACGCCCGGCACCAGTTCGGCGACCAGGGATCCGGCCTCGGCGTCCAATTCGTGCGGCAGGCCGGTCATGTGGCCCTTCGCGAACTGGTCGGCCACGGCGTCGGCCACGTCGCGGTCGGCGTAACCGAAGAGATGGGGACCGTAGCCCATGTTGAAGTCCACGATCTCGCTGTCCTCGACATCCCGGATCAGGCAGCCTTCGGCACGCCGCACGACCAGTGGCACGGGAACGGCCGCCGCACGCATGCTGCTGCTGACACCGCCGGCGATGACCTCTTTGATGTCCTCCAGACAATCAGCATTCGTCCGACGTTCGGCGTCCATGGCACCCACTGAAAACCTCCAGCTTCGTCGGCCTGATCCGGCATCACAGAATGCCCCAGGGTTTTCGGGGCCGACAGCGGTCGTTGCCGGAATGGCCGGATCACGGGGGTGATCGGCCTGTCTTGGGTGGCAGTATCGGATGGGTGATCGGCTCGCGGTGCGGAGGGGGGAATGTGATGTCGTCTCGGGGCGTCGCCGTGGTCACGGGGGCGGGATCGGGCCTCGGCGCCGCCGTCGCCGTACGGCTGGCCGCCACCCACGACCTGGTGCTGACCCACCTGACCAGGGACGCCGGACTCGCCGACACCGCCGAGCAGGTGTCGGCGGCCGGTGCGGACGTCCTGGCCACCGTGGTCGGGGACCTCACACGCGAGGAGACCGTGGACCGTCTCGGGGCAGCCATGGCCGCGTACGGCGAGAGGCTGGACGTCCTCGTGTGCAACGCCGGGGCGTACACGTACACGCCCTGGCAGGACACCGGATGGGACGAGGTGCGCTCGGCGGTGGACGTCAACCTGCTCGCGCACATCGCCTGCGCCCGAGCCGCCACACCCCATTTGGTGGCGCGCGGAACGGGCCGGATCGTGGCCGTTTCCACGGTGCTCACGCGGATCGGGCGGGTGGAACTCGTCCCGTACATCGCGGCGAAAGGCGGACTGGAGGCATTCGTTCGCGCCCTGGCCCGCGAACTCGGCCCGCACGGCATCACGGTGAATTCCGTCAGACCCGGGCCGATCGAACTGACTACCCGTCAGAGGTCCCACCCGGATTACCCGTCCTGGCGGCAACGGGAATTCGCCCGGCAATGCATCAAACGGCATGGACGTCCGGAAGACGTGGCCGCGGCCGTGGCGTTTCTGACTTCTCCCGAAGCCGGTTTCATCACGGGTCAGAGCCTGACCGTGGACGGCGGCTGGGATCTCAACTGACCTGCCCCGGCGCAGGCCGATCCGAGGAACCATGACGCGAATGGCGCATGAACAGGCACAGAACCCCACCACCCGGATACTGCTGGTGCGGCATGCCCAGTCGCATGCCAGCGTGAAGAAACTGATCGCGGGTTCCCGCACGTGTCCCGGCCTCACGGAGCTGGGGCGGGAACAGGCCGCGCAGCTCGCGGCCCGACTGGCGGCCGAACGACCGCGGCCGCAGGCGCTGTTGACCAGTCCGGTGCGCAGAGCCCGCGAGACGGCCGAGGTCCTGGCGAGCGGTCTGGGACTGGGGGCACCGGTCGTCGAGGCGGAGGCGCGGGAACTCGACTTCGGGGTGGCCGACGGTCTGTCCATCGCCGAATACCACCGCGTCCACGGGGCGTTCGACATGACCGTCCATCCCGACCGGCCCTTCGCCGCCGGCGGCGAGACGTGGAACGGGTTCCAGGCCCGGGCCGGCCGTGTCGTCAACGGTCTGGTGTCCGCTCACCGGGGCGGGACGGTCGTCGTGGTGTGCCATGCCGGCCTCATCGTCGCGGTGATGTCCGCGCTGCTGGACGTCGTGCCACCCGTGTTGTTCACGGACACGACACCCGCGGCGACGTCGATCAACGAATTCGTCCACGACGGCTCGCGGTGGCGCCTGCACCGTTTCGACGACGCGAAGCACCTCGACGCGGCCGCGTGAGGAAAGCCGGTCCGTCCGGACGGCGACCGCCCCGGAAGCGGACGGCGGCGTCCCGGCCCACCGGCCGCCGCGCCGGCCTCACTGCTGCGGGCCGCGCTTGCGTTCCATCATGTGGCGGCCCAGCGCCTTCTTCTGCTTCCAGTTGCGCAGGATCTCCGCGTTCAGCCGCGCGTCGCTCCGGGCGGCGATCCGCTCGTTCTCGCGGAGCAACTTGTGGTAGTTCTCCAGCCGCCGCAGGGACAGCGCCCCCTCGTCGACCGCCGCGAGCACCGCGCACCCGGGCTCGCTCCGGTGCGAGCAGTCGTGGAAACGGCAGTCCCGGGCAAGGGCCTCGACGTCGGTGAAGGCCCGCGCGACACCGCTGTCGGCCTCCCACAGTCCCACGCCGCGCAACCCCGGGGTGTCGATCAGGACACCGCCGCCCGGCAACGGCAGGAGATCGCGGGTCGTCGTCGTGTGCCGGCCCTTGCCGTCACCGTCACGGGTGGCGTCGACCCGCTGCGCGTCCGTTCCCGTGAGCGCGTTGGCGAGAGTGGACTTGCCGGCACCGGACTGACCGAGGAGAGCGGCCGTGCCGTCGATGAGGGCGGCGAGTGTGTCCATGCCCTGCCCCGTGGCCGCGCTGACCGGCAGCACGCGCGCGCCGGGGGCCACCCGCTCCGTGTCCTCGACGAGGTAGGACAGCGTCACCGGGTCGGGGACCAGATCGGCCTTGGTGAGGACCACCACCGGTTGCCCGCCGCTCTCCCAGGCCAGGGAGAGGAAACGCTCGACGCGCCCGAGATCCAGTTCGTCGGCGAGCGAGACGGCGATGAGTACCTGGTCGATGTTGGCGGCCAGGACCTGACCGTCGGACCGCTGCGAGGAGACGGCGCGGACGAACGCGGTGCGCCGCGGCAGCAGCGCCCGTGCGACCCCCTGGTCCAGGTCGAGTGCCACCCAGTCGCCGGTGCAGGGGTTGAGCAGGGGGTCGGGGGAGGCGACGGGCCCCGCGCCCACCCGTACGGACGTCACCCGCCCGTCCTCGGCGACGGTGACGGCCTCGCAGCTCCCGCGGTCGACCCGCACGACACGACCGGGCCGCAGACCGTCGGCCTCGTGGGGGGCGAAGTCGGTCGCCAACGCGTCGTTCCAGCCGTACGGGCGGAGCGGATGGGAGGCAGTGGATGTGGTCAAGCTCGCCCCTCCAGAGGGGTGCCGGGGCAGCGGAACCGGCGACGGGTGGGGGAATACCGCTTGCTCAGACCCGCAGTCTAGTCCCCGCGCGGGTGACGGCCCGCCCCGATCGCGGCCGACGTGGCAGGGCTCTCGGGGCGGCCGGGAGTGCCGTTCCCGCCCTCGGCGGCGCCGCGGGGAGGTGACGTAGGGCCACGACTCTGTGAGCGTGCACAGGGAAAATTCGTTTCGTTCTCTTGTCAGGGGATCGAAGGTCGGGTTACCTACTCGTTGCTCACGGGTGTCAGTCGAGACCTTCTCTGTGCACGTTCACGGAACAGCTGACATCATGCCGCCGATCCTCCGGGAGCACGACATGCCCTCCTCCGCCCCGTTCGACCGCCCGCCATCCGCCCACGGGAACGATGACACCCCGGAGCGGTGGCCGCGGAAGGCGGGGGAGGAAGACATCCGGCCGCTCCGGGGGCCGGCGTCGAGCCGGTGTCCCTCCCCGCGGACCGTGGCGCCGCCCGCCCGGATCTGCCGCGCCCACCCCGAGGGCCTGCCGGTCACCCGCGAAGGAAGCCCGTCGCGGCCGCGGCTCACGCGGCGCCACCGTCGTCCGGCGGCGCGGCCCCCCGCCCGACCGGCGCCGGCCTGACACGCGTCGTGGACTCCCGCTCACCGGCATCGGCGGCACCCCCGCCGAACTGCCCCGCGACGGCGAACTCGCCGTACCAGAAGGCGAGTCGGACGCCTTCCGCCGCGCCCTCGACACACCCCAGAGGCCGAGGCGCTCCTGCCGGGCGGCACCGGGGCCGCCGTCCCGGCCGCGCGGTCGGGGTCCTCCGCGACCCGCGCCGACCAGGCACCTCGCGCCCGGCGCGGGCCGAGGGTGAGCCGGCCACGGTTCCGTGCACCCACCACGGCGGGCGGGCGCCCGGGCGTCGGGCAGTTCCCGCCCACGGCAGTACGCCGCCCCGTGCGGCCCCGTGTCACCGCGGAGCCGCACCCCCGGAGCCGACTCCCCTCCTGAAAGGACCCTTGACATGCGCAGACGCAGCATTCTCACCGCGGCCGGCGCCGCGGCGCTGGCGGTGCCCACCCTGGGCGCCGTACCCGCCGTCGCGAGCACCGCGCCCGGCGGCGCCGCACCCCGCCGCCTGCCGATCCGCGGCATGGACATCTCCTCGCTGCCCAAGAACGAGGACCACGGCGCCGTCTACCGCCGGGCCGACGGCCGCCGCGACGACCCGATCCGCATCCTCGCCGACGCGGGCATCACCCACGCCCGCCTGAAGGTCTGGGTGAACCCGGCCGACGGCTACAACGACAAGAAGCGCGTGTTGCCGCTGGCCCGGCGTCTGAAGCGGGCGGGCATCGGCATCTGGGTCGACTTCCACTACTCCGACACCTGGGCCGACCCGGCCCACCAGTCCAAGCCCGCCGCCTGGGCCGACCTGGACGTGGCCGGTCTGACCCGGGCCGTGTACGACCACACCGCCGACGTCCTCGGCGCCCTCAAGCGCCAGGGCACGCCCGCCGACCTGGTGCAGATCGGCAACGAACTCAACGGCGGCATGCTCTGGCCGACCGGCAACTGGGAGCACTGGGACAACCTGGCCGCCTTCCTCAAGGCCGGCCTGCGCGCCGCGCGCGACACCACCCCGCGCATCCGCACCATCCTCCACCTGGCCAACGGCGGCGACAACGGCCTGTACCGGTGGTGGTTCGACAACGCGGTGTCCCACGGCGTCGACTTCGACGTCATCGGCCTGTCCTACTACCCCTTCTGGCACGGCTCCGTGGACCGGGCCGCCGCCAACATGGCCGACATCACCGCCCGTTACGGCAAGCCCTGCGTGATCGCCGAGACCGCGTACCCGTTCACGCTGAGCAGCGAGGACGAGATCAACGACATCATGAACAGTCCCTCCCAGCTCACCGAGGGCTACCCCGCCACGCCCCAGGGGCAGGCCGCATGGCTGCGCGCGGTGGCCGACCTGTCGGCCGCCGTCCCCGACGGCCGGGGCCTCGGCCACTGCTACTGGGAAGGCGCGTGGACCTACCGCGCCGGCAGCGGCTGGAACCCGGAGGACCCGAGGTCGGGCAACGCGTGGGAGAACCTCGCCCTGTTCGACTTCGACGACAAGGCGCTGCCGGGCCTGCGCACCCTCGGCCGCTACCGCTCCTGACCCCGCCCCGTCGGCGTCCGGCCACCGGACGCCGACGGGCCCGCACCTCCGTGCCGGTGCCCGGAACGCACCCCGCCACCAGCGGATGGGAGGCAGGCGAGACGGAGAGGGGCCAGGTCGTAGGCGTAGCGGCCGCGCCCTGGTAAAGGGGTGTGGCGAGGAAACAGTCGCCGAAGCGACCACAACCAAACTCGATCGAACAAACCGATCGGCGGATGCGGGGAAGGCTGAACGTCACGCGGGGCCCCTTATCCAGGCTCTGTCCTTGACGACCGGCATGGGCCGGACCTGCGACCGGGGCACTCACCTTGCCGCCGGACCGGACGTCACCGGCCGGTCCGCAGCAGTGGGAAGCCCCGGTCATCCGGTGTCCCACCAGCGTGGATGTGCCCCGGGTGCGCCCCGTGGGAGGCAGTCGTGACGGCCCTCACCGCACGGCCGCCGAACGGAAGTTGAGCTGTGAGAACCCTTGACGTACGCCCGTCGGCTGCGTAGACATGACCGCGCGATCAGACCGCGCGGCCACATCGCTGACCTCGTTCGTTGCAGGACCACGGCCACAGGGAGACGCCATGACACCAGGAGTGGGGCGCGGCGCGGGCGCTCCCGCGCCGCGCAGTGCGGACGTCGCACGGCTGTCGGGGGTGTCCCGAAAGACGGTCTCCCGGGTCCTCAACAACGAGTCGTACGTCTCCGGCGAGGCCCGCCGGCGTGTCCTCGCGGCCGCCGAGGAACTCGGCTACCGGCTGAACCATGCCGCCAGGGCGCTGGCCTCCGGACGCACTCGCTCCATCGGTGTCGTCGCTCTCGGCACCGCGGGATACGGAACCGCCTCCCTGCTCGTGGGCATTGAACGGGCCGTACGGGACGCGGGGTATGCCCTCCGCGTGGTCAACACGGCGGACGGCGACCCGGAAGGCATCACGGGCGCCGTGGAGTCACTCCTCGACCAGGGCGTGGACGGCGTGGTCGTCTCCCAGCCGATCGTGAAAGGAGAAGTCCCCCTCCGCGTCGACGTGCCGGTCCTCTTCCTCGGAGCACCACCCGCCTTCACCGCCACCCGGACGCTGACCGTGGGTGTGGGCGCCCGTGAACTGGCGCGGGCGGCCACCGAACACCTGCTGGACCTGGGACACGAGACCGTCCATCACCTCGCCGGCCCACGGCGGTGGTACGCCACCAAGGACCGCATCGAGGGATGGCGGGCGGCACTCGCCGCACGAGGCGCGCACGAACCGCCCCTGCTCAACGGTGACTGGTCGGCCGCATCCGGCTACGCGGCGGGTCGCGAGCTGGCCTCGGACCCCTCCGTGACCGCGCTGTTCGCCGCGGGCGACGAGATGGCCATCGGCCTGATCCACGCCCTGCGGGAAGCCGGGCGGCACGTGCCGGAGGACATCAGTGTCGTCGGGTTCGACGGCGACCCGGTCTTCGCCCACGTCTCCCCACCTCTGACCACCGTCCGTCAGCCCTTCGACGCCGCCGCACGCGAAGGCATCCGGCTTCTCGTGCACGCCATCGAGAAGCCCGACACCGAGCTGCCGCGGGCGGGCGACCCACCGGTCGAACTCGTCGTCCGCGGCTCGACCGCGCCCCCACCGCCCCGCCGGGGCCGGACGGCACTCCGCACCACCTGAACACCCGCCCCACACTCCCCGGGCCCACACCCCAAAGCCCGGGGCACCGCGTCCGTCACCCGCCCGCCGGCCGTCTCACCGTGACGCTTCCGGCCGGGCTGCACGACGACGTCACCGGACCCTCCGTGCCGACCGACGCGCGCTCACCCACCGGACTTCGCCGCTCCCCGGCCCGATCAGTGCCGGGAACGGCGGGCACCCCACCACCACCCCCGTCCCCGTCATGGGAGCCGCACATGTCCCCTGCCCAGCCAGGTGCCAGACCCGGCGCCGCCCCGCGCCCCCGCCCCTCCACACTCCTGTTCCTGTTGCTCGCCCTCGCCGTCGCCGCGGCGACACTGGTTCTCCCCGCCGCGGGCAGGGCGGACGCCATCTCCCGCCCCGCCCAGACCCTGTACACCCCGCCGGCCGACGCGCCCGCCCCCGGCTCGCTCTACCCGCGCGGACTGCGCCTGCGGTACAACGGCTCGGCCAACGGCACCCTCCTCGCCACCTTCGAGCAGTACACCAACGGCACCCCGGTCTTCCCCATCTACCGCAGCACCGACAACGGCACCTCCTGGACCAGGATCTCCGAGGTCGCCGACACGCAGAACGGCTGGGGCATGCGCTGGCAGCCCGAGCTGTTCGAACTCCCCAGGGCCATGGGCGGCTTCCCCGCCGGGACCATCCTGGCCGCGGGTGACTCGGTGCCCGCCGACCGGGGCGGCAGCAAGATCGACCTGTACGCCAGCACCGACCGCGGGCAGACCTGGAGCTTCGTCACCAACATCGCCACCGGCGGCCGGGCGATCTCCAGCAACGGGTACACCCCTGTCTGGGAGCCCTTCTTCCTGGTCTCCGGTGACCGGCTGATCGTCTACTACTCCGACCAGCGCGACACCGACCACGGCCAGAAGATCGTCCACCAGGTCTCGACGGACGTCCGCACCTGGGGCACGGTCGTGGACGACGTGGTGATGCCGACCTACGCGGACCGGCCCGGCATGCCGGTGGTCACCCGCCTGCCCAACGGCAACCACGTCATGACGTACGAGTACTGCAACGCGCCCGAGGGCCGCTGCTCCGTGTACTACAAGATCTCCTCCGACCCGGAGGCGTTCGGCTCCGTCACCGGCCGGGTGCTGCGGTCGACCGACGGCACCATCCCCAGCGGGGCACCCTTCGTCACCTGGCTGCCCACCGGCGGTCCCAACGGCACCCTCGTGGTGAGCGGCGACACCGAGGAAGACCTTTTCCTCAACACCGACAACGGCGCCCCCAACGCCTGGACCCGCATCCGCGCCAACGTCCCCCGCGGCTACAGCCGCGGCCTGCTTCCCCTGGCCGACGGCCACAGCTTGATGGTCTTCAGCGCCGGCCGCGGGGGATCGAGCCTGAATCCCGTCCGGTACAGCGTCATCGACCTGGGCGGCGGCATCTCCGACGGCGCCACCTACACCGTCTCCAACGCGAACAGTGACCTGAGGCTCACCATCGCGGGCGGCTCCACCGGCAACGGCGCCTACGCGACCCAGCAGAACGCCACCAACGCCACCGACCAGCAATGGCGCTTCGAGCGACAGCCCTCCGGGTACTTCGAGATCTCCAACGTCGCCACCGGCAAGGTCCTCGGCGTGGAGAACCAGTCCACCGCCGACGGAGCCAGGGTCCTCCAATGGGACGACAACGGCACCCTCGACCACGAATGGGCCGTCGCCCCCCACCCGGCCGGCGGCTACACCCTCACCAACCGCGTCACCGGCAAGTACCTCGAAATACCCGGCGCCTCCACCACCGCCGGCACCACAGCCGTCCAGTGGAGCAACACCGGCTGCGCCTGCCAGCGCTGGGACCTCGACCAGACCGCCCTGCCGCCCCTCGGAACCGGTCAGTACGTCCTCGTCAACAAGAACAGCGGCAAGTACCTCGACATCCCCGGCGCCTCCACCGCCACCGGCACCGCGGCCGACCAGTGGCGGAACTCCGCCTGCACGTGCCAGCTGTTCACCTTCCAGTCCGCCGGCAACGGAGCCTGGACCATCAGGAACGTCAGCAGCAACCTCAACCTCGACGTCCGCAACTCCTCCGGCACGGCGGGCGCGGCCATCGTCCAGAACACCGCCTCCAGCGCCGACTCCCAGAAGTGGACCCTCGGCGACGCGGGCGACGGCTACTACCGACTCCGGAACGTGAACAGCACCCTCGTCGCCGGCGTCGCGCAGTCCTCCACCGCCGACGGCGCGGCCGTCGTCCAGTGGAACAGCCTCGACCTGGACGACCAGCTCTGGAAGATCGTCCGTATCAACTGATCCCACGCAAGGCAGGGTGACCGGCATCCCGCCCGCCGGGCTCGCCGACCGACCAGGTCCGCGAGCCCGGCCACCCCGCGACCTCTCTCCCTCCCCGCCGTGGTCTTCGGCGTAACGCGCCACGAAGACCTTCTGCTTCGACTCTTCGGAAGTGAGTTCTGACATGACAGGTTTGCCCAGCCGCCGACAGGTGCTCGGCGGGGCGGCCGGCGGAGTGCTGGCCTCGCTGGCCGGGATCCCGCTTGCCGGTTCCGCGTCCGCCGCCACGACGTACACCGCACCGGATCCCCGTGTGTGGATCCACCTCAACAACGGGTGGCGGTTCATCAGATCGGACGTCACCGGCGCGCAGGCGCCCGCATTCAACGACTCCGGATGGGCGTCGGTCACCACGCCCCACACCTGGAACGCGGTCGACGGTGCCGACGGCGGCAACAACTACTACCGCGGAGTGGGCTGGTACCGCCGCCACTACACCGTGCCGTCCGATTTGGCGGGAAAGAGGCTGTACCTGCAGTTCGCCGGGGTCAACCAGGTCGCCGACGTCTGGGTCAACGGCACGTACCTCGGGCAGCACAAGGGCGGATACTCCCGCTTCAGGTTCGACGCCACCGCCGTGCTCGTCCCCGGACAGGACAACGTGATCGCGGTGAAGGTGACCAACGCCCGCGACACCAACATCGCGCCGGTGGGCGCGGACTACACCTTCCAGGGCGGCATCTACCGCAACGTGAGCCTGTGGGCCGTGGACGACCTGCACGTGCGGATGACGGACTACGCGGGCCCCGGCGTGTATCTACGGCAGAGCAACGTGACCGCGGCGTCGGCCACGGTCACCGTGACGACGAAGCTGTGGAACGACAGCAGCACCACCAGATCGGTGGTCGTCCGCACCGTCATCGCCGACACGAGCGGAACCGTCGTCGCGGAGACCAGCAACACCGCGCAGACCGTCCCCGCAGCCACCGGCGCGGAGATCCGGCAGACCCTGCGCATCGACAACCCACGCCTGTGGAACGGCCTGGCGGATCCCTACCTCCACAACGCCAGCGTCGAGATCCATGACGTCACCGCGGGCGGGGACAGGATCACGGATGTGGTGACCGAACGCCTGGGCCTGCGCTCCCTCGCCGTCGACGCCGACACCGGCTTCCACCTCAACGGCCGCCACCTCCACCTGCACGGCGTCAACCTGCACCAGGACCGGGCCGTCAAGGGCTGGGCGATATCCGACGCCGACCACACACAGGACCTCGACCTCATCAGCGAGATCGGCGCCAACGCCATCCGGATGGCGCACTACCAGCACGACCAGAAGGACTACCACCTCGCCGACGAACGCGGGCTGCTCGTGTGGGCGGAGATCCCGCTGGTCGACATCGTCACCGACTCGGCCGCCTTCACCACCAGCACCCAGAACCAACTGCGCGAGCTGATCCGGCAGAACTACAACCACCCCTCGATCGCCTTCTGGGGCATCGGCAACGAACTCCTCGACTACAACGGCACCGCCACGAACAGGCTGCTCGCGTCACTGGCCGCCATCATCGAAGCCGAGGACCCCGACCGCCTCTCCACCTACGCGGTGCGCGGCGAGGACCCCGACAACGCGCAGGCGGGGCTGCACACGCAGACCACCGGCTTCAACAAGTACTACGGCTGGTACTACGGCTCCAAGGACGGCGACCTCGGTGCCTGGGCGGACACCCTGCACGCCACCTCCCCGTCCCGCAGGATCGCCATGTCGGAGTACGGCGTCGGCGCCAGCACCACCCAGCACGCCCTCAACCCGCCCAAGCCCGCACCGGGCGGATCCTGGCACCCCGAGGAGTACCAGTCGCTCTTCCACGAGGCGGCCTGGAAGCAGCTCGCCGCCCGTCCGTACATCTGGGGCACGTTCGTCTGGGCCATGTTCGACTTCGCCTCCGACGGCCGCAACGAAGGGGACCGGCCCGGCATCAACGACAAGGGCCTGGTCACCCGCGACCGGCAGATCCGCAAGGACGCCTTCTACTGGTACAAGGCCAACTGGGCGAGCACCCCGACCCTGTACATCACCAGCCGCCGCTGGACCCAGCGCACCGACGCCACCACCGAACTCAAGGTCTACTCCAACGCGGACAAGGTCACCGCCACCCTCAACGGCACATCCCTGCCCACCCTCAGCAGCAGCGACCACATCTTCAGATGGCCCAGCATCACCTTGAGGCCCGGGCAGAACACCGTGACCGTCACCGCGACCATCAACGGCTCCACCTACACCGACAGCGTCACCTGGACACTCGGCTGAGAACCTGAGGGGCGGACCCCGCCGGCCCGCGTGGACGGCGTGCGGTTCCTGGGCCATACGGACGGCGTGGCCTCGTACCGACTGCCGTCCCGCTCGCCGCGCCCGCGCCCGCTCCCACGACCGGAGGATCGCGCCGCAGCCGGCAGCGGGCGCCGGTGACAAGGGTGGAGTCAGGGCCGTCCTCGCACCGCGGCACCGCCCGCGGGCCCAACACCCCGAGTTCCGTACGGAGATGGCCGCCGAGCCCGGCGGCGGCACCGGTCGGTATCGGGGCGGGAGGATGCACGGCAAAACCAGTGCGATCCGTTGACTCCGCGCGGCGGGGGCCCTAGCTTCAGCGCCGGTCGGTTCGGCAGATCGTGCATTGTTCGGTATATCGACCGCTCTTCTCTGTGTTCGGTTGTCGCGCCCTCCGGAAGGAACCCGCATGCCCCTTCAGCAGTTCGCCCCCCACGCAAGACGCCTGTGCAGAGCCGTCCTGGTCCGTGGCGCGGTGCTCGCGATGGCCGCCGGCGCACTGGTCGGCCTCCAGCAGCAAGGGAGCACCGACCTCGACCGGGCGCAACCGGTCGCGGTGACCTCCAACCAGATCGCGGTGCCTCCCGCGCCGATGGGCTGGGCCTCGTGGAACACCTTCGCCGCCAAGATCGACTACAACGTGATCAAGACGCAGGTCGACGCGTTCGTCGCGGCCGGCCTGCCGGAGGCCGGCTACCAGTACATCAACCTCGACGAGGGCTGGTGGCAGGGCACCCGTGACAGCGCGGGCAACATCACCATCGACGAGACCGAGTGGCCCGGCGGTATGAGCGCCATCGCCGACTACATCCACAGCAAGGGCCTCAAGGCCGGCATCTACACCGACGCGGGCAAGGACGGCTGCGGCTACTACTTCCCGACGGGCCGCCCGGCCGCGCCCGGCAGCGGCAGCGAGGGCCACTACGAGCAGGACATGCTCCAGTTCTCCCAGTGGGGCTTCGACTACGTCAAGGTCGACTGGTGCGGCGGCGATGTCGAGAAGCTCGACGCGAAGTCCACCTACCAGGCCATCAGCGACGCGGTCGCCAAGGCGTCGGCCACCACGGGCCGCCCGCTGACCCTGTCGATCTGCAACTGGGGCAAGCAGAACCCGTGGAACTGGGGCGCCGGCATGGCAGCCCTGTGGCGCACCAACACCGACATCATCTTCCACGGCAACTCGCCGTCGTGGGACAGCATGCTCACCAACTTCGACACGAACGTGCACCCCTCGGCGCAGCACACCGGCTACTACAACGACCCGGACATGCTCATGGTCGGCCTGGACGGCTTCACCGCCGCCCAGAACCGCAGCCACATGAACCTGTGGGCCATCTCGGGCGCCCCGCTCCTCGCCGGCAACAACCTGGCGACGATGAGCACGCAGACGCGCGACATCCTCACCAACCCCGAGGTCATCGCGGTCGACCAGGACTCGCGGGGCCTCCAGGGCGTCAAGGTCGCCGAGGACACCACCGGACTGCAGGTCTACGGCAAGGTCCTCTCCGGCACCGGCAAGCGGGCCGTCGTCCTGCTCAACCGCACGGGCAGCGCGCAGAACATGACCGTGCGCTGGTCCGACCTCGGCCTGACCAACGCCTCCGCCACGGTCCGCAACCTCTGGACACGCTCCACCGTGGGCAGCTTCGGCACCGGCTACACCGTCTCCGTCCCTGCCAGGGACTCGGTGATGCTCACGGTCACCGGCGGCACCGAGGCCGCGAGTTCCGCGTACGAGGCCGAGGCCACCACCAACACCAAGGCCGGCTCCGCGGCCAACGCCACCTGCGCGAACTGCTCCGGCGGTACCAAGGTGGGCGGTGTCGGCAACGGCGCCGCCAACACGCTGCGCTTCAACAACGTCACGGCCGGGGCCACGGGCACCAAGGTCGTCGACATCGCCTACACCAACGGCAGCGGAGCGGCCCGTACGGCCCGCCTCCAGGTCAACGGACAGCAGGCCACCACGGTGTCCTTCCCGCCGACCGGCTCCTGGACCACGCCCGGCACCGTCTCGGTCGAGGTCTCCCTGGCCAAGGGCTCGTCGAACACGCTGACGTTCTCCAACTCCACCGCCTGGACACCGGACTTCGACGCCATCCAGGTCCGCCCGCTGCCGGGCGCGAACGGCACCCAGGTGGTCGGGGGACAGTCGAACCGCTGCCTCGACATCAACAACTACACCATCACCAACGGCACCGACGCGCAGCTGTGGGACTGCAACGGCGGTGAGAACCAGGCGTGGAACAACGTCACGTCCCGCAAGCAGCTCGTGCTCTACGGCAACAAGTGCCTGGACGCCTACAACCGCGGCACGACCGACGGCACCCGGGTCGTCATCTGGGACTGCACCGGCCAGACCAACCAGCAGTGGAACGTCAACGCGGACGGCACCATCACCAACGTGAACGCCGGCCTCTGCCTGAACGCCTCGGGCGCGGGAACCGCCAACGGCACCAAGCTCGTCCTGTGGACCTGCAACGGCGGCAACAACCAGAAGTGGACCCTGCCGTAGCGCCGTAGCGCCGTAGCCGCGCGGCGTACGTGAATCACGAGGGGCCCGGTCCGGACGGCGGAGCGGCCCCCCTTTCCCGCGAAGGTGAAGGCGCGGTGCATCACGGCCCTCGCACAGGGCCGCGGGGCGCCGGCACGCATCACCCCGTGAGCCGGCCGACAGCACGTCACCGCTCGTTCACTGAACGTGGGCCGGGTCGGCGGTCCACCGGGAGGACCGTGCGCCCCGGCGGGTCAGCCGGCGGTCCCGGCAGTTGGCACCGACCACCTGCTGGGGCGGCATGTCGTGCCGGCGTTCGCCGTGGGGCACTCCCTCACCTCGACACTGGTTTCTCGGATGGAGATCGACGGGGTTGGCCGGGTGACGAAGTGCGTGACTCGCCCGCTCACGCCGTCCCCGAGGACGACCGAGCTCAGCCCCGGCCGAACTGCACCTCGGCCCACCGGCTGGTCCCGCGGGCGGTCACCGATATCCCGCACCGGTCGGACAGGGCGGTGACGATGCCGAGGCCCCGGCCATGCTCGTCCGGGTCCACGGGGGCAGCGGACACTCCCGCCAGGGCCGCGGGACCCCTGTCGGTGACTTCGACGCGTACGGCTCTGCGCGGGTCCGCCTCCCTCCGTGAGAGCGTCAGCGTCGCCGGGGGCAGGGCGTGGACGATCGCGTTGGTGAGGAGCTCGGAGGCGATCAGCACCACGTCTTCGGCGACCTCTCCGGCCAGGTTCCATCCGGCGAGGGCTGCGCGCACGCGTCGGCGCACCGCCTGGACGGCCCCCGAGCTGTGGGGGAGCGGAAAGACGTGTTCGACTTCCCCGCGAAGCGCGGCGTCGAGCTGCGCTGTTGCCATGAGTCCTCCTCCTGAGGGAAGCGTGGCCGGCTGCAAGCCGGACGTCATGGCACGCTATGGAGGGAAATGCGGCCAGTCAACGAATGACGGTCGGCATTACCGAACGTCAGTCCAAAACCGGAAATTTCGGACTACTATCGCTTCGTGGTGGCCAGTCCAGTCCAGTCCATAGAACGAGCGGCGGCGATCTTGCGCCTGCTCGCCGGCGGCTCCCGTCGGCTGGGGCTGGGCGAGGTGGCGTCCTCGCTGGGGCTGGCCAAGGGCACCGCCCACGGCATCCTGCGCACCCTACAACACGTGGACTTCGTGGAACAGGACGCGGCGACCGGGAAATACCAGCTCGGGGCGGCTCTGCTGCACCTGGGCACCAGTTACCTCGATGTCAACGAGCTGCGCTCGCGATCGATCAACTGGGCCGACGCCCTGGCCGCCCGTAGCGGGGAAGCCGTCCGCCTGGGCACCCCCCTGGAGGGCAAGGTGCTCGTCATCCACCACGTCTTCCGGCCGGACGACACCTTCCAGACCCTGGACGTGGGCGCGCTGCTGCCGCTGCACGCCTCCTCGCTCGGCAAGGTCCTGCTGGCCTTCGGGGCCACACCCGTCGCCCCCTTGCTGGACGCCGAGCTGGAGGCGTACACCCGGCACACCCTGGTCCAGCCACAGCAGCTCAACCGGGCGCTCGTCGAGATACGAGAGCTCGGCTGGGGCGCCGAAGCGCAGGAAATGAGCATGGGCGAAGCCGGAGTCGCCGCGCCGATCCGGGGGCACGGCGGCCTCGTGGTGGGCGCGATCGGGGTGTCCGGCCCCGTCGAGCGGATCTGTGACACCAAAGGCCGGTTCCAGCCGGCCCTGATCACCGTGCTACGGGAGGCAGCACGCGCGATCTCCAGAGACCTGGGCGCGGCCCGCTGGTAGCCCCGAGCACCTCCGCGGCCCTTCGGAAGGCAGGTCCGACATGGTGGAACGGTATGTGATGTCCATCGACCAGGGCACCACCTCCACACGGTGCATCCTGTTCGACCACGCCGGGCGGCTTGCGTCGGTCGCCCAGCGGGAGCACCAGCAGTACTTCCCCCGTCCCGGCTGGGTCGAGCACGACGCCGTCGAGATCTGGCGCAATCTCCAGCGCGTCGTCCCCGAGGCACTGTCGAACGCCCGGATAGACGCGGAGCAGATCTCCGCCATCGGGATCGCCAACCAGCGCGAGACGACGGTGCTCTGGGACCCGCGCACCGGCGTCCCGCTCGGCAGGGCGATCGTCTGGCAGGACACCCGCACCGCCCCGCTCGTCGAGGACCTGACGAAACAGCCCGGAGACGAGTTCTTCATCGAACGCTGCTGCCTCCCCCCGTCGACCTACTTCTCCGCGCCCCGTATCCGCTGGCTGTTCGACCACGTCGAGGGACTGGAGCGGCGCGCCCGGGACGGCGAGGTGCTGTTCGGCACCATGGAGACCTGGCTGATCTGGAACCTCACCGGTGGTACGGACGGTGGCCTGCACATCACCGACGCCACCAACGCCAGCCGCACCATGCTCATCGACATCCGGACGCTGACCTGGCACGAAGGGCTGATGGACTTCTTCGGTGTGCCGCGCCCCATGCTGCCGGAGATCCGGCCCTCGGCCGCGAGCTACGGCGAGGCCCGCGCGGTGCTCCCGGGGGTTCCCCTCACGGCCGCCCTCGGTGACCAGCAGGCGGCTCTGTTCGGACAGACCTGCTTCTCGCCCGGCGAGGCGAAATGCACCTACGGAACCGGCAGTTTCTTGATGATGAACACCGGCACCGACGTCGTCCGCTCCCGCCACGGGCTCCTCACCACCGTCGCGTACAAGATCGCGGACCAGGAGACGGTCTACGCCCTGGAAGGCCCGATCGCCGTCACCGGCTCGCTGGTCCAGTGGTTCCGTGACCGTCTGGGCCTGATCAACAGCGCACCCGAGATCGAGACGCTGGCGCGCACCGTCGAGGACAACGGCGGCTGCTACATCGTCCCCGCGTTCTCCGGTCTGTTCGCACCGCACTGGCGCAGCGACGCCCGGGGCGTCATCGTCGGCCTCACGTCGTACATCACGAAGGGGCACCTGGCCCGGGCCGCGCTGGAGGCCACCGGCTGGCAGACACGGGAGGTCGTCGACGCCATGAACGCCGACTCCCCGTTCGTCCTGGAGCAACTCAAGGTCGACGGAGGCATGACATCCGACCACCTGCTCATGCAGATCCTGGCCGACGTGCTCGACGTCCCCGTGGTGCGGCCCCTGGTCGCCGAGACGGTGTCGCTGGGCGCGGCCTACGCCGCCGGCCTCGCGGCCGGCTACTGGCCGGACCTGGAGGTCCTGCGCCGCAACTGGCACCGGGCCGCCCAGTGGCTGCCGGACATGGAAGGCGAACGGCGGGAGTGGGAGTACGAGTGCTGGCAGCGCGCCGTCGAGCGGTCCCTGGGATGGATCCGACCGCCGAAGCGCTCATGACCTGTCGACGGCGGTGGCGGGGAACCCGCCCGGGGGCCGCGCCAGTCGCCGAAGGCCCGGGGGGTCGGCCACCCTGGTCGGGCACCGTTCCACGGCACCCCGGCGACGTTGCAGGGACAGCCTGTCGCCGTGGGAGGCGAGGGCCCGCACGGTTCTCCGGGAGCTCGTTGACCGAACGTCCCGTCCGGTCGCCCAACGGGCGCCGTGTGGCCCGGGGCCGGTCCGGGGCCCGGGTCAGGTCATGTCCGAGCTCCGCAGCAGAAGTTGCGCCACGGCCATACCGGCGACCACGATGGCCGCCCGGAACGGCCACCGGCTCCGGACCGCCGACGGCAGTGCCGTACCTGCGGCCGCGACGATCCCGGCCGCGGCCGCCAGTGCCCAGTCCGAGATGTCCGCCGCCCCGGGCGGCCCTGCGACGACCACGCCCACGGCCACCAGCATGAGTAACGGGGCCAGCCACCGGCAGGCCGGACGGCCGAGCCGCTGCGGCAGCCCACGCACTCCGGTCGCGAGATCGTCCTCGATGTCGGGAAGCACGTTCACCAGGTGTGCCCCCATGCCCAGTGACGCCGCCGCTGTCACCGCCCACCAGGCGGGCCACGACGGCGATGGCAGACCGAGGGTGACGAACGCCGGAAGCGAGCCGAAACCCGCGGCGTAGGGCAGCGGTGAGAACGCCGTGTGCTTCAACCGCAGGTTGTAGAGCCAGCCCGCGGCCACGCCCGCCAGGTGTGCCGCTCCCGCGGCGGCGCCGCTCAGCAGTGACAGCGGCACGCAGAGTCCCAGCGCCGCCCCTGCCGCGACGGCCGCCGCCCGGGGCGTGAGTTCCGAAATGGCCACCGGCTTGTCGGGACGCCCGCAGGCCGTGTCGCGCTGTGCGTCGAGCGCGTCGTTGCACCAGCCCACCGAGAGCTGGCCGGCCAGTACGGCCGCGGCCACCGCCGCCGACCCCGCTGTCCCGCGCCCCGCCGCCACGGCCAGGGCCGTCACGAACACCGTCACGGCGAGCGCGGGCTCCGGGTGGCAGGAGCGCAGCAACACGGGGAGGTGGTGTGCCGTGCGCGAGAGAGCCCCAGACGGGTGGAGAGACACGTGTGCACGGTAAGCGGGCATCCGAGGTATGGGAGACATTACCGACATGCGTGTCTCTGTGATCGCCGGTCCTGCCCCTTCCCCGCCCACTGCTCCGCGCCGCACGACCGTGCCGCACGCGGCCACCACGATCGCCGCTGTCCGCACGGCGCTGCCGCCGCACCGTTACGCCCAGGACGACCTCGCCGAGCCGATCGGCGACCTGTGCCTGCCCCCGGGGGCGGATCGCGCCGTGCTGCGCCGCCTGCACGCGTCCGCCGGTGTGCGCACGCGCCATCTTGCCCTGCCGATCGAGCGGTACGCCGCTCTCGGTGACTTCGGGCAGAGCAATGACGCATGGACGGCGGTGGCCCTCGAACTGGGTGAGGAAGCGCTTACTGGCGCGCTGACGGAGGCGGGGCTCCAACCGGCCGATGTCGACCTGCTGGTGTTCGCCTCCATCACCGGCGTTGCCGCACCGTCGATCGACGCCCGGCTGGCCGGGCGCATGGGACTGCGGCCCGACGTCAAACGGCTTCCGGTGTTCGGACTGGGCTGCGTGGCGGGCGCCGCCGGCCTCGCCCGGGTGCACGACTACCTGCGCGGGCACCCCGATGACACTGCCGCGCTGCTCACCGTGGAACTGTGCTCGCTGACGCTTCAGCAGCGCGATGACTCCCGTGCCAACCTCGTCGCGAGCGCCTTGTTCGGCGACGGTGCGGCAGCGCTCGTCGCGCGGGGCGGCAACTGCGCCGGGCCGGACGCAGCCGGGCCCTCGGTGGTCGACACACGCAGCCACCTGTATCCGGACACCGAACAGCTCCTGGGGTGGAACATCGGCGCGAGCGGGTTCCGCGTGGTGATCGATCCGGGTGTTCCCGGCATCGTGCGGGACCACTTCGGCCGGCACCTGCGTGCCTTCCTGAATGAACACGGCCTCACCACCGACGACATCGGGACCTGGGTGTGCCATCCGGGAGGTCCCAGAGTCCTCTCCGCCGTGAGCGACAGTCTCGGCCTGCCCGGCGACGCGCTGCACTCGGCTCGGCGCTCACTCGCGACGGTGGGGAACATGTCCTCGGTCTCCGTACTGCACATCCTGCAGAGCACCTGGGAATCCCGTCGGCCCGAGCCCGGGACGTGGGGGCTCCTCATGGCGATGGGCCCGGGATTCTGTTCCGAACTCGTCCTCCTGCACTGGTGAGTGAGTGGTCCCCATGTTCCTCATGCCGTGGTACACGCTTCTCGTCCTGGCCGTCGCCGCCGAACGCGTCGCCGAACTTCTCGTCGCCCGGCGCAACGCGGCCTGGACCCGCGCCCGCGCCGGTGTGGAGCACGGCCGCGGCCACTACCCGGTCATGGTCCTTCTGCACACGGGCCTGCTCGCGTGCTGTCTGCTCGAACCCGTACTCACCGACCGGCCGTTCCTGCCCGCCCTGGGATGGCCCATGCTGACGCTCGTCGCAGGGGCTCAGGCCCTGCGCTGGTGGTGCATCACCACACTCGGACCGTACTGGAACACCCGGGTCATCGTCGTTCCCGGAGCGCGCCTGGTCGGCGCCGGGCCCTACCGGTTCCTGCGCCACCCCAACTACGTGGCGGTCGTCGTGGAGATCGCCGCCCTGCCCCTGGTGCACTCGGCCTGGCTGACCGCGACCGTGTTCACCGGCGCCAACGCGGTGCTGCTCGCGGTCCGGGTCCGCTGCGAGAACGCGGCCCTCACCCAAGCGGTGCCCGCGTGAGCGGCGGCCACGACCTCCTGATCGCCGGAGGGGGACCGGCCGGCCTCGCGACCGCCCTGTACGCCGCTCGCGCCGGTCTCGACACCGTCATCGCCGAGCCACGCCGGGCGCCGGTCGACAAGGCGTGCGGTGAGGGGCTGATGCCCGGCGCCGTGCGTGCTCTGGCCGCCCTCGGCCTGGAGGCCCCGGGCCACCCCATCACCGGCATCCGCTACATCCAGGGATCCCACCAGGTCCAGGCCGCTTTTCGGTGCGGCCTTGGCCTCGGTGCGCGCCGCACCGACCTGCACGGCGTCCTGCACCGGGCAGTCCTGGACGCGGGGGTGCCGGTACTGCCCCTGCGGATCGACGAAGTACGCCAGGACGCCGCGGGTGTGACCGTCCCGGGCACCGGGCTGCGCGCCCGGTGGCTGGTTGCCGCGGACGGCCTGCACTCACCCGTGCGCCGCTGTCTCGACCTGGGGATGAAGACCCGGGGGACACCCCGATTCGGGCTGCGCCGACACTACGCGGTGCCCCCGTGGTCGCCGTACGTCGAGGTGCACTGGGGAGCACACGCGGAGGCGTACGTCACCCCGCTCGGCCCAGCACTCGTCGGCGTCGCCCTGCTGACGTCCCGGCGAGCCCCCTTCACCGCCCAACTGGAGACCTTCTCCGAACTGGCGGTCCGCCTCCCCCCGGAAGCGGCCGTCACCCCGGTGCGGGGCGCCGGCCCGCTGCGCCAGAGAGCCCGCGCGCGCGTCCACGGGCGGGTGTTGCTCGTGGGCGACGCCGCCGGATACATCGACGCGCTGACGGGTGAGGGCGTCTCCCTCGCCCTCACCGGCGCCCAGGCCGTGGTCGCGAATATGCGCCGCGGCACACCGATCCGCTACGAGACCGATTGGAGACGAGCGACCCGCCGCCACCGGCTCCTGACGGAGCTCCTGGTCAGGGCCCGGCAGCGGCCCCTACTCGCCGCCCACATCGTGCCGACCGCTGCCCGCCTGCCACGCCTCTTCGCGGCAGCGGTGAACGCCCTGGCATGAGACCGGCCGCTACCGGAAGGGTCACACAGGCCCGTCACCGGTCACCCCGAGGACAGCGGCGAGACCCGCTGAGGAATCGGTCAGAGGACGGTCGCGGAACAGTTCCGGCCACTGACCGTCCAGGGCCCGCCGCACCTGGCGCACCGGCGACAACCGCGCCCCGCGCAGCTGATCGACCCGGCACCAGACGGGCACCGGGATCACGACCCTGCTCAACGACACCCCGCAGCGCACCGCGCCGGCCCGGCACACCTCCAACCAGCCGCCGAACCGAGTTCCTTCATCGGCTCCGGCCTGCCCACCGCACCGCGCCCCACCGTGTACACGCCCTGAGCGAGGGCCGTGGCCGGGGCCTCGCGGGTGCGTTCCCGAGGCCCCGTACGGGCGGTGCGGTGGTCAGCGCAGGGTGACCGGCAGGCGCTCGATGCCCCACATGAAGTTGGACCGCAACCGCTCGACCGGCCCGGCGAGTTCCATGCGGGTCACCTTCTCGGCCAGCACCTCCAGCAGCACCTTCAGCTCGACCTTGGCCAGCGGCGCGCCCAGGCAGAAGTGGGGGCCGATGCCGAAGGTGAGATGCCGGTTGGGGGTGCGGCCGAGATCGAACCGGTCCGGGTCGGAGAACACCGTCTCGTCCCGGTTGACCGAGGAGTTCCAGATGGCGACGGCCTCCCCGGCACGGACCAGCTGGTCGCCGACCTGCACTTCAACATCAACGAGGGCAAGGTCATCCGGCCCTCGCTCGGCGCGGCCCTGCGCAAGGCCCAGCTGCGCGACAACACGTCGTTCCTGCTGCGGCCGCCGTCCCCGGCGAGCTTCGACTTCCTCGGCCCGAACGTGGTCGTGGAGGGCGCCGACCGGGACTACCCGCGTGACATCTGGCTGCTGAAGCGGAACGTCGCGTCCAACGCGAAGGCGGCGCCGCTGCTCGGGCCCGGCGATGGCGTACGGACCGCCGACGTACGACCACCAGCACGCGACGGCCTGGGCGCAGTGGCCGGCCGAGCGGGTCAGCCGTTACGACGGCTCCTACCGGGCGAAGGGTTCCGCGCCGATCCTCGTCATCGGCACCACCGGCGACCCGGACACCCCGTACCAGGACGCGGTGGCGCTGTCGCGACGGCTCGACAACGCCTCACTGCTGACGTCCGAGGCGGAGGGGCACACGGCGTTCGGCCGCAGCGCCTGCGCGACGGACGCGGTTGTCGGCTACCTGGTTGACCTGAAGGTGCCGGCCTCGGGCACGACCTGCGCGGACGAGACGCAGCCGCCGTCATCGACGCCGAGGACGAGCAGGCCGGCCGTCATCGACACGCGCTGTTCGGGCGCGTGCCTGTGGCACCCGGCGTCGTCCGGACCATCACGGCCGCCTGTCCACGTAGGCTCAACAGCGTTGCACTGCGAGGGACTTGAAAGGCGGGACCATGTGGCGTGAGGAGCTGATCCGGCCGCTGCCGGAGCTGTTGAAGGAGCACGCCGAGTCGGCGGCGCAGCGGGTCGCCTACTCCGACTCCTCGCGCAGCGTCACCTACGCCGAGCTGGAGGGTCGCACCCGCGCGCTGGCCGGGTATCTCACCCGCACGGAACTTCGCCGTGGCGACCGCGTCGCGATCTGCCTCGGCAACTGTGTGGAGATGGTGGAGAGTTGCCTCGCCGTGCTGCGGGCCGGGATGGTCGGCGTCCCGCTCAATCCGCGGTCCTCCGACGCCGAGCTGGCCCACTTCCTCCAGGACAGCGGCGCCGCCTTCGTCATCACCGACGCCGCGCACCTCGCACAACTGCGGCGCCTGGCACCGCCGTACGACGCCTTGGACGTCCTGGTCACCGGCACCGGCACCATCCCGGACGGCGCCCGGCTGTTCCGGAGCGCGGCCGAGAGCGAAGGGCCCGCGGAGATCGACCTGCTGGGGCTCGACGATCCGGCCTGGATGCTGTACACCTCCGGCACCACCCACCGGCCCAAGGGCGTGCTGTCCACGCAGCGGGCCGCGCTGTGGTCCGTGGCCGCCTGCTACGCCCCGATCTTTCGTCTGTCGCCCGACGACCGGCTGCTCTGGCCGCTTCCGCTGTTCCACAGCTTCGGCCACTCGCTGGCGATCCTGGGCGTGACGGCCGTGGGCGCGAGCGCCAGGATCGCCGGCGATCTGTTGGCGCCGGGCGGTCTGCGGCAGGAGCTGCTCACGGCGTACCAGGGGCTCGGCGGGCCGTTCACCATGCTGGCCGGCGTTCCTGCGACGTATCACCGGCTGGTCGACTCGGCCGGGGACGCCCCGCCGGCGCTGCGGCTGTGCGTCGTGGCCGGCGCCCCGAGCGGCCCCGCACTGCGGGCGGCCGTGGAGGAGAACCTCGGGGCGCCGCTGCTCGACGCGTACGGCAGCACCGAGACCTGCGGCATGATCGCGGTGAACCGTCCGCAGGGCCCCAGGGTCGACGGTTCCTGCGGGCCCCCGGTCCCCGGCATGGACGTACGTGTCGTCGACCCCCGGAGCGGCGAGGACGTCCCGGACGGCGCCGAGGGCGAGGTCTGGGTGCGTGGGCCGAGCCTGATGACCGGCTATCACGAGCAGCCCGAGGCGACGGCCGCCGCGCTGCGGGACGGCTGGTACCGCACCGGCGACCTCGGCCGCCGCGTCGAACACGGCCATCTCGAGCTCACCGGCCGGGTCAGCGAGCTGATCATCCGCGGGGGCGAGAACATCCATCCGACGGAGATCGAGCAGGCGCTGTCGCAGTGTCCCGGTGTGTCCGAGGCCGTGGTCGTGGGCGTGCCGCACGACGTGCTGGGCGAGGTGCCGGTGGCCTTCGTCGTACCGGGCCCGGGCGGGGTCGACGCACGGCGGGTGCTTGCCGAGTGCCGTATCCGGCTGGCCGACTACAAGGTTCCGGCCGAGGTCCGCGAGATCGCCGCCGTCCCGCGCACCGCGTCCGGCAAGATCGCCCGGCACGAGCTGGTCGCCCCTGCTCCGGCCGCCGCGGTCGCGGGCGACACCGCCCCGACCGCCCTGCGTGAGCGGCTGCTGTCCCTCTCGCCCGACGACCAGGAGCGTGCGCTACGGGAGGTGGTGCTCTGCGAGACGGCCGAGGTGTGCCGGCATGTGCCGGGCGATCTGCCCGACGCGGTCAGCTCCTTCGCCGATCTCGGCATGACGTCCGTCGGCGTGGTCGAGCTGGTGGACCGGCTTGGTGCGCTGACCGGTCTGAGCCTGCCGGCGACGCTGGTGTTCGACCATCCGACACCGGCCGGGGTGGCTCGGTACCTGCGCGTCGCGCTCAGCGAGGGCGAGCCTGAGGGACGCCCGCGGTCGTACGGCGGACAGGACCGGGCTCCCCAGGACGATCCGATCGTGATCGTCGCCATGGGCTGCCGGTATCCCGGTGACGTCGACTCACCCGAGGATCTGTGGGAGTTGGTGGCGCAGGGCCGGGACGCCGTCTCGGAGTTCCCGACCGACCGAGGCTGGGACCTGGACGCCCTGTACGACCCCGATCCCGACCGGATCGGCACGTCGTACGCGCGCCACGGAGGATTCCTGCACCGGGCCGCGGAGTTCGACGCCGGACTGTTCGGGATCTCGCCGCGCGAGGCGCTGGCGATGGATCCGCAGCAGCGGCTGCTCCTGGAGACGTCCTGGGAGGTGTGGGAGCGGGCCGGGATCGACCCGGCGTCGCTGCGCGAGAGCGACACCGCCGTGTTCGTTGGCGTGATGCACGGCGACTACTCCGCCCGCTTCACCCGTTCCCACGACTTGGAGGCGCACCTGGGCCTGGGCTCGGCGGGCAGCGTGGCCTCCGGGCGGATCTCCTATGCGTACGGCCTGCGCGGTCCCGCGATCACGGTCGACACCGCGTGCTCGTCCTCCCTCGTCGCGCTGCACTGGGCGGCGCGGGCGCTGCGCTCGGGCGAGTGCTCGCTGGCGCTGGCCGGTGGGGTCACGGTGATGGCGACGCCCAAGCCGTTCCTGGCCTTCAGCCGGCAGCGCGGGCTGTCGCCGGACGGGCGTTGCAAGTCCTTCTCGGCGGCAGCCGACGGCACGGCCTGGGGCGAGGGCGTGGGACTCGTCCTGCTGGAGCGGTTGTCCGACGCGCGGCGGCGCGGCCATCCAATCCTGGCCGTGCTCCGCGGCTCCGCCGTCAACTCCGACGGCGCCTCCAACGGGCTCACCGCGCCCCACGGGCCGGCCCAGCGGCGGCTGATCACGCAGGCGCTGGCGGACGCGGGGCTGCGCGCCGGTGACGTGGACGTGGTGGAGGCCCATGGTACGGGCACCCGGCTGGGCGACCCCGTCGAGGCGCAGGCCCTCCTGGCCACGTACGGGCAGGGCCGCGAGGAGCCGCTGTGGCTCGGCTCGGTCAAGTCCAACCTCGGGCACACGCAGGCCGCGGCCGGAGTGGCCGGCGTCATCAAGATGGTGCAGGCCATGCACCACGGTGAACTGCCCCGGACCCTGCACGCCGACTCGCCGACACCGCACGTGGACTGGTCCTCGGGCCGGGTGGAACTGCTCACCGCGCCCCGCCCCTGGCCGGCCTCGGAGCGGCCGCGGCGTGCGGGGGTCTCGGCCTTCGGGATCGGCGGGACCAACGCGCATGTGATTCTGGAAGAGGCGCCGGGGAGGGAGACGGCCCTCTCCCCGGAGACAGCCGCGCCGCCGCCGGTGCCGTGGCTGCTCTCCGCCGCCGACGAAACCGCCCTGCGCGCCCAGGCCCGACGGCTCGCGGCCGAAGTGGCGAACCGGCCGGACCTGTCGCCCGCCGACGTCGGCTACTCGCTGGCGGTGTCGCGCTCCGCACTCGCCCATCGGGCGATCGTGCCGGCCGGTGACCGGACACGGATACTGGACGCGCTGAGCGCGTTCGCGCGGGGCCGGGACGCACCGGGAGTCGTACGAGGACTGGTGGACCCGGAGATCCGTACCGCCTTCCTGTTCACCGGACAAGGCGCCCAGCGCCCCCGGATGGGTGCCGAACTGGGTGCCGCCTTCCCCGTCTTCGCCGAAGCCTTCAACGAGACCTGCCGGCACCTGGACGACCGGCTCCCACAGCCGCTGAGCGCGGTGCTGTCCGCCGAGCCGGGCTCACCGCAGGCGGCACTTGTGGACCGTACGGACTTCACGCAGGCCGGACTGTTCGCCTTCGAGGTGGCGCTGTTCCGGCTGCTTCAGTCGTGGGGCGTTCGAGCCGACCGGCTTGTGGGCCACTCCGTCGGCGAGCTGACGGCCGCGCATGTCGCCGGCGTATTCGATCTGCCCGACGCGGCGACGCTCGTCGCCGCTCGCGGCCGGCTGATGCGGGAGCTGCCCGACGGCGGCGCGATGGTGGCGCTGGACGCGACCGAGGAGGAAGCCGTCACGACGCTCGCGGAGTTCGGGGCGCAGGTGGCGATCGCATCCGTCAACGGGCCTCGTTCAGTGGTGATCTCGGGCGCGCGGGACGCGGTGCTCGCGGTCGCGGCCGACTTCGAGGCGCGAGGTCGCAGGGCCGTACGGCTGCGGGTGAGTCACGCCTTCCACTCGCCCCTGATGGAGCCGATGCTCGACGAATTTCTGGGGATCGCCCGCGAGTTGACCTTCCGGCCGCCGCGTATCCCGATCATCTCCACCGTGACGGGCCGGCCCGCCGAGCCTGCGGACCTGTGCTCGCCCGAGTACTGGGCGCGGCACGCCCGGCTGCCCGTGCGCTTCGCCGACGCCGTGCGCCGGCTCGCGGACGACGGGGTCTCGGCCTACCTGGAGCTCGGTCCCGGGCCCGCACTCACCGCGGCGGCCACCGACTGCCTGACCGACGCGTCCCCGACCGGCTCCGTTCTCGCCGTGGCCACACGGGGCGGTGCCTACGAACCGGAAACGCTTCTGTCGGCCGTGGCGCGGCTGCACGTGGCCGGCGCCGCTGTCGACTGGACGGCGGTGTACGCGGATTCCGGCGCGCGGCGCGTGAACCTGCCGACGTACGCCTTCCAGAGGCAGCGGTACTGGTTGGACGCACCGCCCCCGGCGGCGGCCGGTGCCGGGGCGCTGCTGAGCCCGGCGTTCCCGGTGCCGGACACCGAACGGACGGTGCTGACAGGGCTGTTGTCCCTGGCGAGCCACCCGTGGCTCGCGGACCATGTCGTCGCCGGGAGGGTGATCGTGCCGGCGACGTTGTTCGTGGAGATGGCCGTGCGTGCGGGTGACGAGGTGGGCTGCGGCGCGGTCGACGACCTCGTGATGCTGTCGCCGCTCGCCCTGCCCGGTTCCGCGGGGATGCGGGTGCAGGTCGTGGTGGGTGCGCCGGACGACTCGGGCCGACGGCCGGTCGACATCTATTCCCGGCCGGAGGAGTCCGCCGAGGACGCCCCGTGGACCCGGAACGTCTCCGGTCAGCTGGGCCACGGACGTGCTGCGGAGGGCGAACTGACCGCGTGGCCGCCCCAGGGCGCCGAGACGCTGGATCTCACCGACGCGTACGCCGCCCTCGCCGATGCCGGGCTCGTCTACGGGCCCGCCTTCCAGGGGGTCGGCGCACTCTGGCGGCGCGGCGACGACGTCTTCGCGGAGGTCCGGCTGCCCGCCTCGCACACCTCGGAAGTGGGCCGCTTCGGACTCCACCCCGCCCTGTTCGACGCCGCGTCGCACGCGCCCCTGCTGGCCGCGCCCCCCGACACGAGCACGGTGCGGGTGCCGTTCGCCTGGAGCGGCGTGAGCCTGCACGCCTCGGGAGCCACGGAGCTGCGGGTCAAGGTGACATCACTGAGCCCGGACACGGTCTCGCTGACGCTGGCCGACCCGTCCGGCCGACTTGTGGCGCGCGTGGACTCACTGGCCACCAGGGAACTACCGGCCGACGCAGCTGACATGACGGCCGGCATGACGGACGACATCGTACGGAGGGCTCTGCTGCGCCCTGAATGGGCCGCCCTCGAAGTCCCCGGCCACGCCGATGAGCGCGCATGGACGGTGCGCGGGCCGGACGAGCTGAACCTCGCCGGGTTTCTGCCCGGCGCCGTGAACGCCGGGTTCGTCGCCGTCACGGCTGTCGCGCGGGCGACCGGTTCCGATTCGCTGTCCGCCGTGCACGAGTTGACCGGCAGGGTGCTCAAAACGCTTCAGGACTGGCAGGACGATCCCGGTACGGCGGGCTCACGGCTGGTCGTGGTGACGCGGGACGCCACCGGGCCGGTGCCGGACCTGGCGGGTGCGGCGGTCTGGGGACTGGTGCGTGCCGCGCAGTCGGAGCTGCCCGGTCGTGTCGTTCTGGTGGATGTGGACGGGCGGCCCGAGTCGTTGCGGACGCTGCCGTCGGCTGTCGCCACCGGTGAGGATCAACTCCGTGTACGGGACGGACAGGTGACGGTTCCGCGTCTTGTTCCGGCCGGGGACGCCTCAGCCGCGGGGGCTGCCTTCGGCGCGGGCGGTACGGTGCTGATCACCGGAGGCACCGGTGCGCTGGGCGCGGAGCTGGCGCGTCACCTGGTCGCCGAACACGGCGTACGGCATCTGCTGCTGACCGGACGCCGTGGTCCGCAGGCGCCAGGAGCCCGGGAACTGCGCGGCGACCTGGAGGAGATGGGAGCCCAGGTCGGCATCGTCGCCTGTGATGCGGCCGACCGTGCCGCGCTGGCCGAGGTGGTCGAGCACTGTGAGCCGCCGCTGACCGCCGCGGTGCACGCCGCCGGGGTCCTCGACGACGGCGTGCTGGACTCGCTGACCCCCGAGCGGATGGCGGCCGTGCTGCGCCCGAAGGCCGACGCGGCCTGGAATCTGCACGAACTGACCCGGGACATGGGTCTCTCGGCGTTCGTCGTGTTCTCCTCCGTCTCCGGCCTGCTGGGCCGGGCGGGCCAGGGCAACTACGCGGCCGCGAACTCCTTCCTCGACGCCCTCGCCCACCGCCGCGCCGCGGAAGGGCTGCCGACGCTGTCGCTGGCGTGGGGGCCGTGGGAGCACGCCGGCGGCATGGCGGCGGAGCAGCCCCAACAGCGCGCACAGCGCCCACACCCACGCGACGTGCTGGTGCCGATGTCCACACAGCATGGCCTGGCCCTGTTCGACGCCGCGCTGCGCTCGGCGGAGCCGGTCCTGGCGCCGATCCTGCTGGACCGGGCAGCGCTTCGGTCCGGTGCGGGGCACCCGCCGCCACTGTTGCGCGGACTCGTCCGTCAGAACCGGCCGACCGCCGCTGCGACGGCCCCCGGCTCCGCCGGCTCTCCTGGGCAGATGCTGGAGCCGGGAGTCTGGCGGAAACGGCTGGCCCCCATGTCGCCGGTCGAGCGGGAGGCGGCGCTCGCGGAGCTGCTGCGGGCCGATGTGGCCGCGGTGCTCGGATATCCGCACGCCGACGCGCTGCCGGCCGGCCGGACCCTCGCTGACCTGGGGTTCGACTCTCTCACCGCCGTGCAGATCCGCAACCGGCTGAGCATGGCGCTGGGGCTCCGGCTGTCGGCGGCAGTGGTGTTCGAGCACCGCACTGCCGAGGAACTGGCACGCCACTTGCTCGGCCTGCTGGACGGCGAACCGGCCGCCGCCGCCCCTGAGGCCCCTGGCGCCCCTGAGGCGCCCGAGGCCATTGAGGCCGAGCGGCCCGCGTACACCCTCTCCTCGCTGTTCCGGACGGTCAGCGCCTGCGGACAACCGGTGGCGGCGATGCACCTGCTGGTCACCGCGTCCTGGGCACTGCCCTCCTTCACGGTCGCCAAGGCCCGCGAGCACGCTCTGCCCCCGATCCGCCGCTCCCACGGCCGCCCCGGCTCCGGAAGGCCGACGATCGTCTACTTCCCGGCCTACCATCCCTCGCTCGCGTCGGACGGCGGAGACTTCCCCCGCTTCCACCGCGCTTTCCACAAGGACCTGGAGGTCCTGGAATTCCCGCACCCCGGTATCGGCGCCGGTGCCGCCGTCCCGGAGGACCGCGCCGCGCTGGCGCACACGCAGGCCGAGAGCGTGCTGCGGCACGTCGGGGACGGGCCCTTCGTGGTCGTAGGACGGTCGGCGGGCGGCAATGTGGCGCATCTGGTGGCCCACCAGCTGGCAAAATCCGGCCGGGCACCCAACGGCCTGGTGCTGCTGGACACATACCACATCACGGCGGACAACAGCGACAAGGACTGGCTGCTGTCCCTGGCCGCACCGCCGCCGCAGGACGCCGGACAGCCGGTCGCCATCACCGGGGACGACGACACCGCCCTGGCCGCGATGGGGGCCTACAACCGGATCTTCCTCGGCTGGGATCCCGAACCGGTCGCCACGCCCACGCTTCTGGTGCGAGCGCTGCGGCCCACGCCCGCCATGGCGGCCTCCGCCGAGGCGGACGACTGGCGGACGTCCTGGCCGTCGGCGCACGACGTCATGGACGTCCCCGGCGACCATCTGACGATGATGCAGGAACACGCGGAGACAACCGTGTCGGCGATCCGCAGCTGGATCGACGCACGAACGACGAAGGGAGACAAGTGAGTTCCGTGAGGTCCGACAAGCCCGCGCAGCACTTCGACGTCATCGTGGTCGGCGGCGGCCCGGCGGGGGCCACCGTCTCGGCGGCCGTCGCCCTGCGCGGCCATCGGGTCCTCCTCCTGGAGAAGGAGACCTTCCCCCGGTACCAGATCGGCGAGTCCCTGCTCCCCTCCACCGTGCACGGTGTGTGCCGGATCCTCGGCGTCGAGGGCGAGATGGCCGACGCGGGCTTCAAGCCGAAGCGCGGCGGCACCTTCCGCTGGGGCCGGAACCGGGACGCCTGGCAGTTCTCCTTCGCGCTGTCGCCCCGGCTGGCCGACCCGACCTCGTTCGCCTACCAGGTCGAGCGGTCCCGGTTCGACGCGATCCTCCTCGACAACGCCCGCCGGGTCGGCGTGGACGTACGGGAGGGCTGCCGTGTGACCGGCGTGATCGCCGACGAGGAGCGGGTCCGCGGAGTGCGCTGGACCGGACCCGACGGCGAGAGCCGCGAGGCCGGCGCCCGGTACGTCGTGGACGCCTCCGGCAACGGCAGCAGGATCCACACGCACGTCGGCGGGAAGCGGACCTACTCCGACTTCTTCCGCAACATCGCGGTGTTCGGTTACTTCGCCGGCGGCGCGCGGCTCCCGGCACCGAACGACGGCAACATCTTCTGCGCCGCCTTCGACGAGGGCTGGATCTGGTACATCCCGCTCCGGGACGACCTGACCAGCGTCGGAGCAGTGGTCGCCCGCGAGAACGCCGAGGCGATCCAGCGGGACCCGGCGACCGCCTGGCGCCGCCTCATCGACGCCTGCCCGGAGGTACGCGGCTTCCTCGACGGCGTCCCGCAGGCCACGGAAGTCCCGTACGACCAGGTCCGCGTCCGCAAGGACTGGTCGTACGGGAAGTCACGGCTGTGGCGGCCCGGCATGGTGCTCGTCGGAGATGCGGCGTGCTTCGTCGATCCGGTGCTGTCCAGCGGAGTCCACCTCGCGACCTACGGCGCGCTGCTCGCCGCCCGGTCCATCAACGGCCGTCTCGCCCGGACCCTGGACGAGGACCGGCTGTTCGCCGAGTTCGAGGCCCGCTACCGGCACGAGTACGGCCTGTTCCACGAGTTCCTGGTCTCCTTCTACGACATGCACCAGGACGAACGGTCGTACTTCTGGAAGGCGCGCAAGGTCACCAACGTCGGCACGACGGAACTCGAGGCGTTCGTCGAGCTGGTGGGTGGTCTGGCCTCCGGCGACGCCTCGCTCACCGGGGGCGGGCCGGCGGGCGCACGGCTGACAGCAGTCGCCGACGACTTCGAGCGTGCCGTACGCCGCCTCCCCGACGCCGACGACCTGCGCAATCCGCTCTACGAGTCCGAGAGCTTCCGACAGGTGTTCCAGGAGGGGACCGTCCTTCAGGAACGCGGGCTGTTCGGCGGACCGCTGGAGGAGGAGGCACCTCTGCGGCCCGGCGGACTGGTGGCGTCGGAGGACGGACTGAGCTGGGTCGAACCTGAGTCGTAGGGGCGCAGACAGATCGGCGCCGGACGCAATGTGCCTGCTCCTGCGGCGTCCTGCGGTCGGCTCGGATCAGCGTTTCCACCGCGTTGTTCCAGGCTTCCAGGCCGTATCGCACGTGGCCGCGGTCGCCGCTCCCGCCGGTCGTCACGACCTTCGAGGTGCGCCGGACGGCCGAGGGCCGCCTCGCGTCAGGGCGCTGATGACCGCGAGAGCGGCTCCCTCTCGACGATGGCTGAACGCGGTATGCGTGCATCCACGTCATGCAGACCTGCCGCCCGCGAGATGCCAGGCATTGCGCCAGGCCAGGCGGTAGTCAGACCTCTTATCAGCGTCTCCGACGGCGCCTCTCGGGCCCGGTGACACCACCCCAGGTCGTCCTGTCGACAGGGGGAACAGTCGTTGTCGTGATCGAGGCGATCTTCGTTCGGTTATAGATGCGCGTCGTCCAGGACGTTTCATGGAGCGGTTTGTCGGCGGCGGCTCGGTCTTGACACGAGGCCACTCTGAAGCTTCCCTTCTTATGTTGCGTATCACGCTACTGTTGTGCGATGTGCAACCTGGGGTCATGGTATGGCTCCGGTTTCCCTACACCGCGGAGTAGCGCTACAGATGACTCGCAAGCCACCTGCTGAGGACCCCGGCGACGCCCGTCTGCTGGTCGGCCCGCCGAAGGAGTACGCCGCCGGCATCCCCGCGGTCACCTCCTCGCTGCGGCACGCCGGTGAGCAGATGGGGGTCCGCCGCAGCCTGCTCACTCTGCTCCGGGTCAATCAGAAGGAGGGCTTCGACTGTCCCGGCTGCGCCTGGCCCGAACCGGACCACCGGCACAAGGCGGAGTTCTGCGAGAACGGCGCCAAGGCCGTGGCCGAGGAGGCCACGGTACGGCGGGTCACCCCGGAGTTCTTCGCCGAGAACACTCTGGAGGATCTCCTCCCGCGCAGCGACTACTGGCTCGGGCAGCAGGGACGCCTCACCCACCCGATGTACCGCCCGGCCGGCGCCGACCGCTACGAGCCGATCTCCTGGGACGACGCGTTCGCGCTGATCGCCCGCGAACTCGCCGCGCTCGACCACCCGGACCAGGCCGCCTTCTACACCTCCGGGCGGGCGAGCAACGAGGCCGCGTTCCTCTACCAGCTCTTCGTCCGCGGCTTCGGCACCAACAACCTGCCGGACTGCTCCAACATGTGCCACGAGTCCAGCGGCTCGGCCCTGGTGGAGACCATCGGCATCGGCAAGGGCAGCGTCAGCCTGGAGGATCTCCACGAGGCCGATCTCATCCTCGTGGTCGGCCAGAACCCGGGCACCAACCACCCCCGGATGCTCTCCGCCCTGGAGAAGGCCAAGCAGCAAGGTGCCCGCGTCATCGCGGTCAACCCGCTGCCCGAGGCGGGCCTGCTCCGGTTCAAGAACCCCCAGAAGCCCTCCGGCGTCATCGGCGGCGGGACCAAGTTGGCGGACCAGTTCCTCCAGATCAGGCTGGGCGGCGACCAGGCGCTCTTCCAGGCCTTCAACCGCATGCTGCTGGAGGCGGAGGACGAGGCACCCGGCATCCTGGACACCTCCTTCATCGAGCGGTACACGCACGGCTTCGAAGAGTTCGCCGAGCACGCCCGCAAGGCGTCGTGGGACGAGATCCTTGAGGCCACCGGCCTGCCCGAGGAGGAGATCTGGGAAGCGTTCGGCCAGGTGCTTGCCGCCGAGAAGATCGTCGTCTGCTGGGCGATGGGGCTCACCCAGCACAAGCACTCCGTGCCGACCATCCGGGACGTCGTCAACTTCCTTCTGCTGCGCGGCAACATCGGCCGCCCGGGCGCCGGCCTCTGCCCGGTGCGCGGCCACTCCAACGTGCAGGGCGACCGCACGATGGGCATCTACGAGAAGCCGGACGACGCGTTCCTGGACCGGCTCGGCGCCGAGTTCGTCTTCACGCCGCCCCGACGCCACGGCCATGACGCGGTCAACAGCATCCGCGCGATGCGCGACGGGGACGTGAAGGTCTTCGTCGCCCTGGGCGGCAACTTCGTCGCCGCGGCCCCCGACACCGACCTGACCGAGCAGGCGCTGCGCAGGTGCCGGCTCACCGTCCAGATCTCCACCAAGCTGAACCGCTCGCATGTCATCGCCGGGGAGCAGGCCCTCATCCTGCCGTGCCTCGGCCGGACCGAGGCCGACCTGCGGCCGAGCGGACCACAGCTGGTCACGGTGGAGGACTCCATGGGCATGGTGCACCTCTCGCGAGGACGGCTCGCGCCCGCGTCCGAGCACCTGCTGAGCGAGGTCGCGATCATCTGCCGGATGGCACGCGCCGCCCTCGGGGACGCAGGCCCGCAGGCTCCGTGGGAGGACTTCGAGGGGCACTACGACCGCATCCGTGACCGCATCGAACGCGTGATCCCCGGCTTCGAGGACTTCAACGCCCGCGTGCGGCGGCCGGGCGGGTTCGCCCTGCCCCACCCGCCCCGCGACGAGCGTCGGTTCACGACCGCCACCGGGCTGGCCAACTTCACCGTCAACCTGCTGGAGAGCCCCAAGGTCCCGCCGGGCCGGCTGCTGCTCCAGACGCTGCGCTCCCACGACCAGTACAACACCACCATCTACGGCCTGGATGACCGCTACCGCGGCATCCACCAGGGCCGCCGGGTCCTCTTCCTGCACCCCGACGACCTCACCGAGCGAGGCCTCGCCGACGGGGACACGGTCGACATCGTCAGCGAGTACGGCGACGGCGTGGAGCGCAGGGCACCGGCCTTCCGGACCGTGTCGTACCCGACTCCCCGAGGCTGCTGCGCCGCCTACTTCCCCGAGACCAACGTCCTCGTTCCCCTGGACTCCACGGCGGCCATCAGCAACACGCCCACGTCGAAGTCCATCGTCGTCCGGCTGGAACGGGTCTCCGGCGACGTGTGATCCGGTGGCGGCGGCGGGGGTGGACCGTCCGCCGGTCGTCCGTTGCCTGCCAGCAAGGTGGTGACCGATGAGTGGAAGCCCGTACGACCTCGCCCCGCTGGCCCGCTTCGGCGGTGTCGTCGCCACCGACCTGCGGGACGTGACCAGTGATCCCGCGGCCCTGGACTCCACCGGCTTCTGGGCCGTGGTCGCCGGCTTCGAGGGGCGCCTGGTCTGCGTGCGCTTCGGTGACGTACGCCGTGCGCCCGTGCCCGCCGCCGCGCCCGGGGTGTGGCGCGGCCCGGACCCGGACGCCTGGACGTCCTCACTCGACCGGGCCGCCTACCTCACCGGGGTCCGGCGCGTCCGTCAGCACATCGCGGCCGGAGAGGTCTACCAGGCCAACCTGTGCCGGGTGCTGTCGGCGCCGCTGCCCGACCCGGAGCGCGCGGACGTCGACGCCCTCACCGCCTTACTGGCACGGGGCAACCCCGCTCCGTACGCCGGCACCGTGCGCCTGCCCGCGTACGGTGTGGAGATCTCCACGGCCTCGCCCGAGCTCTTTCTGCGCCGGGACGGCCGTACGGTCGCTCCGTGACCGTCCCCGAGCTGTGCGCCGTCGAGGCACACCCCGGTCTGGTGCACCTGGTCTCCACCGTGCGCGGCGAACTCGCCGAAGGCGCCGGATGGCCCGAACTGCTCACCGGCACCTTCCCGCCCGGGTCCGTCACGGGCGCCCCCAAGTCCAGCGCACTGTGCATCATCGCAGCGCTGGAGACCGCGCCCCGCGGCCCGCACTGCGGGGGCGTCGGCCGGGTCGACGCCGACCGCGGAACGGGTGCGCTCGCGGTGGGTATCCGCACCTTCTGGATCGACCGCGCCGCTCCTGGCGGCCCGTTCCTCCGCTTCGGTACGGGAGCCGGGATCACGTGGGACTCCGACCCCGAGCGTGAATGGGCGGAGACGCAGCTGAAGGCGCGCCGACTGCTCGGGGTGGCGTCGGCTGCGTACTGGCTGATCAGTTGATGGCTATTGGGCAACTCTTCTCGACGGGCCCCTTGACAGTCCCTCTGAGGCGTCAGATTGTTGTTGCCCATAGTGAATGTCAATGCATAATTCGCAACGTTCTTCGGGTCGCTGTCGCTCCGTCTCCCGTCCCTCGCCGATCTCCACCTGGTCCGGTGTGTCCATTTTGTCACGACGGAACAGCTGACGATTTCCCCTCCTGCTCGGTCGCGCATCCGTCGTCCGCGACAGAGAGTCCACTGCCGTCTGCGGAAAGGACGAGTTGATGAACGAAACCCGCGAAAGGAACGGGAGTCAAAGCCATCCCGTCGAGGCGGATCTGCCGGGAAGCCCGGCGGTATCCGCCCGCCCCCGCACCGACCCGGTCGTCTTCGGTGTCGCCGCGGCCCTCACCCTCGCCTTCGTCGTGTGGGGGGCCGTGGCGACCGACACGCTGGAGAGTGTGTCCGGGAAGCTGCTGGACGGGACCATTCGAAACGGCGGCTGGGCCTTCGTCCTGGCCGCTTCGGGCTTCGTCGTCTTCGCCCTCTGGCTGGCGGTGAGCAAGTACGGGCGGATCACGCTGGGCAAGGAGGGTGAACAGCCCGAGTTCCGCACGGTCTCCTGGATCGCGATGATGTTCAGCGCGGGCATGGGCATCGGCCTGATGTTCTACGGCGTCAGCGAACCGCTGTCGCACTTCATCACGCCACCGCCGGGCACCGACCCGGCCGATGTCAACGAGGCCATGGAGACCGCCATGGCCACCACCCTCTTCCACTGGACGCTGCACCCGTGGGCGATGTACGCGGTCGTGGGCCTGGCCATCGCCTACAGCACCTTCCGGCGCGGCCGTCGGCAGCTGATCAGCGCCGTGTTCACCCCACTGATCGGTGAGAGGCGGGCGAACGGCTGGGGTGGCAGGGTCATCGACATCCTCGCCATCTTCGCCACCCTCTTCGGCTCCGCGGCCTCCCTGGGGCTCGGCGCCCTGCAGATCGGCAGCGGCTTCACCGGACTGGGCTGGCTGGGATCCGTCGGCACCGGCCTGCTGGTCGCCGTGATCGCGGTGCTGACCGTGGCGTTCGTCGCCTCGGCGGTGTCCGGGATCGCCAAGGGCATCCAGTGGCTGTCCAACATCAACATGGTGCTGGCGGTGACCCTGGCGGCCTTCGTCTTCCTCGTCGGGCCGACCATCTTCATCCTCGACCTGTTGCCCACCTCCATCGGCGCCTTCCTCGGCGACCTGACCCAGATGGCAGGGCGTACCGAGGCGTCGAGCGGTGAGGGAGTCGCCGACTGGCTGGCCGGCTGGACGGTCTTCTACTGGGCCTGGTGGATCTCCTGGACGCCGTTCGTCGGCATGTTCATCGCACGCATCAGCCGTGGCCGGACCATCCGGCAGTTCGTGGGCGGGGTCATCCTCGTCCCCAGCACCGTCAGCCTGCTGTGGTTCGCGATCTTCGGCGGCTCGGCGATGCACCTGCAGGACGAAAAGCGCCTCAGCGACGCCTCGACAGCCCAGGGGCAGCTCTTCGACGTGCTCCAGCAGTACCCGATCGCCACGGTGACGAGCATCGTTGTGATGATCCTCGTCGGTATCTTCTTCGTCTCCGGCGCCGACGCCGCCTCGATCGTGATGGGGACGCTGTCGCAGCGGGGATCCCTGGAGCCGTCCCGAGGCGTCGTGGTGTTCTGGGGTGTGCTGACCGGGGCGGTCGCCGCGATCATGCTGCTCATCGGTGGCGGCAAGGGCAACGCGCTCACCGGGCTGCAGAACCTCACGATTCTCGCGGCGGCGCCCTTCACTCTGGTGATGATCGGGTTGTGTATCGCGCTCACCCGCGACCTGCGCCAGGACCCGCTCATCATCCGCGGGCGCAAGGGCAAGGAAGCCATCGAAACGGCCGTCATCGCGGGCCACGAGAAGTACGACGGAGACTTCGAACTCCGCATCGGTCCCTGCACCTCCACCGACGGCACCGAGGGCGCGCAGTCCGAGCAGCCTGCGCCCCCCACGGAGGCCACGGAAGCCACCTCCTCCTCCACTCGCTGAGCTGGGCGGCACCCACGCCCGGCGGGGTCGTGAACCGGCATGTGCGGTCACGGCCCCGCCGGGCGTTCGTGCTGTTTCACCGCTCTCGAGGCGGCTGAGAGAACGCCGTCGAGCTGCTTGACCCCCGGTCGACACTCCACGATGCTGTGTTGCGACACATGAGATGTGTGCCGTAATGAGCAACATTCGAGTGGACATCTGATTCACGTCTCGATCAGCCGAGGAGTGGCCATGACGCACCAGGTCCGTGCTGTCGTCGCGCGGGGCAAGGGCGCCCCCGTCAGCCTGGAAACGATCATCGTGCCCGACCCGGGACCGGGTGAGGCGCTGGTGAAGATCGAGGCCTGCGGGGTCTGCCACACCGATCTGCACTATCGCGAGGGCGGCATCAACGACGATTTCCCGTTCCTGCTGGGGCACGAGGCCGCGGGGATCGTGGAGTCGGTGGGGGAGGGGGTCACCGACGTCGCGCCCGGAGACTTCGTCGTCCTCAACTGGCGTGCGGTGTGCGGCCAGTGCCGGGCCTGTCTGCGCGGGCGGCCCTGGTACTGCTTCAACACCCACAACGCGAAGCAGAAGATGACCTTGTTGGACGGCACCGAGCTGTCTCCTGCCCTGGGCATCGGCGCGTTCGCGGAGAAGACGCTGGTCGCGGCCGGGCAGTGCACCAAGGTCGACCCGACCGCGTCGGCGGCCGCCGCCGGTCTGCTGGGGTGCGGCGTGATGGCGGGCATCGGCGCGGCCATCAACACCGGGAACGTGGGCCGGGGTGACTCGGTCGCCGTCATCGGCTGCGGCGGTGTCGGGGCCGCGGCGATCGCCGGGGCGAACCTGGCGGGCGCGGCGAAGGTCATCGCGGTGGACATCGACGACCGCAAACTGGACACGGCCGGGAAGCTGGGCGCGACCCACACCGTCAACTCCAAGGACGCCGACGCGGTCGAGGCGATCCGCGAGCTGACGGGCGGATTCGGCGCCGACGTCGTCATCGAGGCGGTCGGCCGTCCGGAGACGTACAAGCAGGCGTTCTACGCCCGCGACCTCGCCGGCACGGTCGTCCTGGTCGGTGTGCCCACCCCGGAGATGAAGCTGGAACTGCCGCTGCTGGACGTCTTCGGCCGGGGCGGCTCCCTGAAGTCCTCCTGGTACGGCGACTGCCTGCCGAGCAGGGACTTCCCGATGCTCATCGACCTTTATCTCCAGGGCCGGCTGGACCTGGACGCCTTCGTCACGGAGACCATCGCGCTGGACGAGGTCGAGAAGGCCTTCGAGCGGATGCACCACGGCGACGTGCTGCGCTCGGTGGTGGTCCTCTGATGGCCGCCCGCATCGAACACCTCGTCACCTCCGGGGCCTTCTCGCTGGACGGCGGCACCTGGGACGTCGACAACAACGTCTGGATCGTCGGCGACGACACCGAGGCGATCGTCATCGACGCCGCACATGACGCCGAGACCATTGCCCAGGCCGTCGGCGGCCGGCGTCTCACCGCGATCGTGTGCACCCACGCGCACAACGACCACATCGACGCCGCCCCCGCCCTGGCCGACCGCACCGGGGCCCCGGTCCTCCTCCACCCGGACGACCTGCCACTGTGGAAGCAGACCCACCCCGACCGGGCACCGGACGCCGAACTGACCGACGGCCAGGGCCTCACGGTGGCCGGTGTCGAACTGACCGTGCTGCACACACCCGGTCACGCTCCCGGGGCGGTCTGCCTCTACGCACCGGCCCTGGAGGCGCTCTTCAGCGGCGACACCCTGTTCGCCGGCGGGCCGGGGGCGACAGGGCGGTCGTACAGCCATTTTCCGACCATCATCGACTCCATCCGGGACCGGCTGCTGACGCTGCCTGGGGACACCGTCGTGCACACCGGACACGGTGATACGACGACCGTCGCCGCTGAGGCCCCGCACCTCCAGGAGTGGATCGACCGCGGCTTCTGACGCCGTCGGAGACCCTTGAGCGCCCGCCGTATCGGCTCGCGGCCATCGCGAGCCGATACGGCGGGCTGCTGTTGTTCTATGTGAATCAGGTTTCCCGTGGCGCAACGAAATCCACCGCTCGGAGTGCCCTCTGAATGCCTTGACAAGGGTTCTGGGCGACCCCAGACTGATGTTGCGCTTACCGCAATCCGTTTCGCTATACGCACCGAGGTGTCATGATGATTCCCGCGTGCCGTCTCGAGGACCTCCCGCGAGGCGAGGCCCACCGGCTCGACATCGATCCGCCGGTTTCGGTGTTCCACACCGACGACGGCGAACTCTTCGCCATCGACGACACCTGCACCCACCAGGACGCGTCGCTCGCCGACGGCTGGCTGGAGGGCTGCGAGGTGGAATGCCCGCTGCATGCTTCCAAGTTCGACCTGAGGACCGGCGCGGTCGACGCTCCGCCGGCCAAGCTCCCGGTCCGGACGCACGAGGTCGTCGTCGAGGACGGCGTGATCTACGTCCGGGTGTCCACCGAGGCGCCCAACCTGCCGCCCTGCATCTCGGCCCGGCTCGCCGGGGGTCCCGCGTGAGGACCGTCGCCGTGGTCGGCGCCTCACTGGCCGGCCTGTCGGCGGCGCGCTCACTGCGCAAGCAGGGCTACGACGGGCGGCTCTTCCTCATCGGGGACGAACTCCACCGCCCGTACGACCGGCCCCCGCTATCCAAGGCGTTCCTGGCCGGCACCCTCGGCGAGGCCGAACTCGCCCTCGAGACCGATGGCGAGGACCTCGGGGCGGAGTGGCTGCTCGGCGTCCGTGCCACCGGACTCGACCACGCGCGGCGTGCCGTCCGGCTCGGCGACGGACGGCAGGTGCAGGCCGACGGGGTCGTCATCGCGACCGGCGCCGCAGCGCGCACCCTGCCCGGCTCCGAGGGGCTGGCCGGAGTGCACACGCTGCGCACTCTGGACGACGCCCGCGCCTTGCGGGACGAACTGGTCCGCGGCGGACGCCTGGTGGTGATCGGCGGCGGATTCATCGGCGCCGAGGTCGCCTCGACCGCGTACGCCCTCGGACTCGATGTGACCGTCGTGGAGGCGGCCCCGACACCGCTCGCCGGACCGCTCGGCGAGGCCATGGGTGCTGTCGTGTGCGCCCTCCACGCCGACCATGGCGTACGGCTGGAGTGCGGCGTGGGCGTCAAGGGGCTGAGCGGGGAGACACGCGTCGACGCCGTCCTGCTGGAGGACGGCCGCAGCATCCCCGCCGACATCGTCGTGGTCGGGGTGGGCGCACGTCCGAACGTCGAGTGGCTGGAAGGCTCCGGCATCGCACTCGACAACGGCGTCAAGTGCGGCGCCGACGGCCGCACCAGCCTGGCCGGCGTGGTCGCGGTCGGCGACTGCGCCAACTGGTACGACCCGCGCGCGGGTTTCCATCGCCGCGTCGAACACTGGACCGGCGCGCGCGAGCGCCCCGACGCCGCGATCGCCACGCTGCTGGCGGCCGGCGCGGTGGAGCCGGGGGTGCCCCGGCCGCCGTACTTCTGGTCCGACCAGTACGGCGTGAAGATCCAGTTCGCCGGTCACGCGGGCGGCGCGGACAGCGTGTCCATCGAGGCGGGCGCCGCGGACGACCGCGACGTCCTGGCCGTCTACCGGCGGGCCGGGGACCCGGTCGCCGTGCTCGGGATGAACCAGCCCCGGCTGTTCACGCGCTGGCGCAAGCAACTCGCCGCCACCGCGTCACCGCCCGCATCTTGACACCGCCCCAGCGGCATCCCATGCTGCGGTTGCACATGGTACGCAGCGTTGCTCCATACACAACGCCGTCCGGGAGTCGCTCTTACCGGCGCGTGAATGACCCCTCCACGACGTTCTCCCGAGGAGTGCACCGTGACCTCGACCAGCCTGCCGGACAGCCTGATCGCCACCCTCCCCGGCTCCGCCTACACGGACCCGGGGATCTTCGCCCAGGAGCAGGAGCGCATATTCGAGACCATGTGGTTGTGCGTGGCGCGCGCCTGCGAGTTGGCGAAGCCCGGTGCCTTCCGCACCGTCGACGTGGGCCGCGAGAGCATCCTCGTCACGCGGGCGCGGGACAACTCCATCCGTGCGTACTTCAACGTGTGCCGGCACCGCGGGGCCAAGCTCTGCACCGAGGAGACCGGTGAGGTCAAGCGGGCCTTCCAGTGCCCTTACCACGCCTGGACGTACGACCTGAACGGCAAGCTCGTCGCGGCGCCCAACCTCACGAAGATGCCCGACGTCGGCCGTACCGAGTACGGCCTGGTGAGCGTGGCCGTACGCGAATGGCTCGGCTATGTCTGGGTCTGTCTCGCCGAGAACCCGCCCTCCTTCGAGGAGGACGTCATCGGCGAGGTCGTCGCCCGCCTCGGCGACGTCGAGTCGATCGAGCGCTACGCCATCGAGAACCTCTCCGTCGGCAAGCGCATCACGTACGACGTGAAGTCCAACTGGAAGCTCATCATCGAGAACTTCATGGAGTGCTACCACTGCGCCACGATCCACCCCGAACTCACCGACGTACTCCCGGAGTTCGCGGACGGTTACGCCGCCCAGTACTACGTGGGCCACGGCGCGGAGTTCGGTGAGGACGTCCAGGGCTTCACCGTGGACGGCTCCGAGGGCCTCGACCGCATCCCTGGCGTCGCCGAGAACCAGGACCGCCGTTACTACGCGATCACCGTCAGGCCCCAGGTGTTCATCAATCTCGTGCCCGACCATGTGATCTTCCACCGGATGTACCCGGTGTCCGTGGACCGCACGATCGTCGAGTGCGACTGGCTGTATCTGCCGCATGTCGTCGAGAGCGGCAAGGACGTCAGCCGGTCCGTGGAACTCTTCCACCGCGTCAACCAGCAGGACTTCGATGCCTGCGAGCGCACGCAGCCCGGCATGAGCTCCCGGATGTACGCCAAGGGCGGCGTGCTGGTGCCCAGCGAGCACCACATCGGCGCTTTCCACGACTGGGTCAGCGAGCGCCTGGGCACCGTCCAGGGGTGACTCAGCCCAGGTAGCCCATCCGGTGGCTGATCTCCTCGCCGCCCTTGCGCAGCACCGGGGCGAGCTCGTGCAGACGCTCCTCGGTGAACCGGTAGGAGGGCCCGGACGCGCTGAGTGCCGCGATGACCTCGCCGTCCTGGTTGCGGACCGGCGCGGCCATGGCGTGCAGACCGAGCTCCAGCTCCTCCAGGGTGAAGGCGTAGCCCCGCTCCCGCGCCTCGGCGAGGTTCTTCTCGAGCTTCGTCTTCGCGGTGATGGTGTGCGGGGTGACCTTCTTCATGCCGGCGGTGGCCAGCAGCGCGGCGCGCTCCTTCGCGGGCAGATGGGCCAGCAGGATCTTCCCGCTCGATGTGGCGTGCAGCGGGGTCAGCTGGCCGACCCAGTTGTGCGCGGTGACCGCGCCCGGGCCGCGCACCTGGTACAGGTTGATCGCGTAGTGCTCCTGCATGACGGCGATGTTGACCGTCTCGCCGATCTCCTCGGCGAGGCGCTCGCAGACCGGGCGGCCCTGCTGGGTGATGTCGATGCGGCCGGTGACCGCGCCGGCCAGGCGGACGATGCCGAAGCCCAGCCGGTACTTGCCGCGCTCGCCGGCCTGCTCCACCAGGCCGCGCGCCTCCAGGGCACCGAGCAGGCGGAAGGCGGTGGACTTGTGGACGTCGATCTCGCCCGCCACCTCGCTGACGCCCGCCTCGCCACGCTGGGCGAGGATCTCCAGGACGCTGATGGCGCGGTCCACCGACTGCACGCCGCCGGCCTGCGAATTCGACGCTTCTGTATCAGGGCTGTAGTTGCTCACAGTAAAACTATACGCGTAGTAAACAACGCACCTGCAAGTAACAGCACCGAAACCAAGATGTTGGAAGTTGCGTGCTTCGCAACCTGGTGCGTATAACGCGACCGGGTCTAGCATGCCTCGCACATCTACGGCGCGAGCGAGACGAGGCACCATGGCTCCTGTGCAGTACGACTTCGTCATCGTCGGTGGTGGTTCGGCCGGCAGTGCACTGGCGAACAGACTCTCCGCCGACCCGGCCAACCGAGTGCTGGTCCTGGAGGCCGGCCGGTCGGACTACCCGTGGGATGTGTTCATCCACATGCCCGCGGCGCTGACCTACCCGATCGGCAGCCGGTTCTACGACTGGAAGTACGAGTCCGAGCCCGAGCCCCACATGGGCGGCCGGCGCATCTATCACGCCCGGGGCAAGGTGCTGGGCGGCTCCAGCAGCATCAACGGCATGATCTTCCAGCGCGGCAATCCGATGGACTACGAGCGCTGGGCGGCCGACCCGGGCATGGAGACCTGGGACTACTCCCACTGTCTGCCGTATTTCCGCCGGATGGAGAACTGTCTGGCGGCCGACCCGGACGACGAGTTCCGCGGTCACGACGGCCCGCTCGTGCTCGAACGCGGTCCGGCCACCAATCCCCTCTTCAGCGCCTTCCTCAAGGCCACGCAGGAGGCGGGTTATGCCCCCACGGACGACATCAACGGCTACCGGCAGGAGGGCTTCGCCAAGTTCGACCGGAATGTCCATCGCGGACGTCGGCTGTCGGCCTCGAAGGCGTACCTCAAGCCCGCGATGAAGCGGCCGAACCTCACCGTCAGGACGCGCGCCCTCGTCACGCGCGTCCTCTTCGAGGGCAAGCGCGCCGTGGGTGTCGAGTTCCAGCGCGGCCGGGGCGCCCTCCAGCAGGTCCGTGCCCGGGAAGTCATCCTCTGCGGCGGCGCCATCAACTCCCCGCAGCTGCTGCAGCTCTCCGGCGTCGGCAACGCCCAGGAACTGCGTGCCCTCGGCATCGACGTCGTCCACGACCTCCCGGGCGTCGGCGAGAACATGCAGGACCACTTGGAGGTCTACGTCCAGTACGCCTGCAAGCAGCCCGTCTCCATGCAGCCGTACATGGCGAAGTGGCGCGCCCCCTTCATCGGCCTGCAGTGGCTGTTCAGGAAGGGTCCGGCGGCGACCAACCACTTCGAGGCCGGCGGCTTCGCCCGCAGCAACGAGGACGTCGACTACCCCAACCTGATGTTCCACTTCCTGCCCGTCGCGGTCCGCTACGACGGCTCATCACCCGCCGGCGACCACGGCTACCAGGTCCACGTCGGGCCCATGTACTCGGACGCCATCGGCTCGGTGAAGATCAAGAGCAAGGACCCGCGCCAGCACCCGGCGCTGCGCTTCAACTACCTCTCCACCGAGCAGGATCGCCGCGAATGGGTCGAGGCGATCCGGGTGGCCCGCAAGCTCCTCAACCAGCCCGCACTCGCCCCGTACAACGGCGGGGAGGTCTCACCGGGACCGTCGGTGGAGACGGACGAGGAGATCCTCGCCTGGGTCGCCAAGGAGGGTGAGACCGCCCTGCATCCGTCCTGCACCTGCAAGATGGGCACCGACGAGATGTCCGTCGTCGACCCGACCAGCATGCGGGTGCACGGCACGGAGGGCCTGCGCGTGGTGGACGCGTCCGTCATGCCCTACGTCACCAACGGCAACATCTACGCTCCCGTCATGATGATCGCCGAGAAGGCGGCCGACCTGATCCTCGGCAAGCAGCCGCTTGAGCCGTCGAAGGCCGCGTACTACCGCCACCGCGACGCCCAGAAGCAGACGGGGTAGGCGTTGGGCACCGCAGGGCTCCGGGCGCTGCTGGACAGCGTCCGCTACGAGGTGCTGCCCGCGAAGGCGACCGAGGACAAGGTCCTCGCCCACGTCCCGCGCGACGTCGTCGTCACCGTGACGGCGTCGCCGGTCAAGGGCCTGGAACCGACCCTCGACCTGACCGGCCGGCTCGCCGCGCACGGTTACCGGGTCGTCCCGCACGTGCCGGCGCGGCTGCTGCGGGACGACCTGCACCTCAAGGAGGTCGCGGGCCGGCTGCGCGAGGCGGGCGTGGACGACGTCTTCGTCCCGGCGGGCGACGCCGACCCGCCCGCCGGGGTCTACGACGGGGCGCTGCCGGTGCTGCGCAGGCTCAGCGAACTGGGCAGGCCCTTCGCGCACGTCGGCGTCACCGGCTACCCCGAGAGCCATCCCCTCATCCACGACGACGTCACCATCCAGGCGATGTGGGACAAGCGCGAGCACGCCACGTACCTCGTGAGCAACCTCTGCTTCGACCCACGGGTGCTGGGGGAGTGGATCGTGCGCATCCGGCGGCGGGACGTCACCCTGCCCCTGTACGTGGGTGTCGCCGGTCCCGTGCAGCGGGCCAAGCTGCTGGCGATGGCCACGAAGATCGGGGTGGGGGAGTCGACGCGCTTCCTGGCCAAGCACGCCTCCTGGTTCGTGCGCTTCGCGGCACCCGGTGGGTATGCCCCCGAGAGGCTGCTGACCCGCACGCAGGAGGCGCTCACCGCACCCTCGGCGGGGGTGGCCGGCCTGCACCTGTTCACGTTCAACCAGATCGCCGAGACGGAGCGGTGGCGTCGCGCGCTGCTGGACCGGCTGGGCGGCTGAACCTGGAGAAGGATGGCACGGGACACGGACTGGAAGCTGACCCGAACCTTCACCGGCACGTCCGGTGACATCCGCTGGGACCGGCTGGGCCCGCCCGGCCGACCACCGGTCGTCCCCTACCGCGGGACGCCCTTCTCGTCGTACGTCTGTCGTGCCGTCGCCCGTTCGCTCGCCCGCGACCATCAGGTGTTCGCCTGGGACATGCCTCACGTCTTCGAGCGGTTACCGCCCGCACTCCTCCGTGCCCTGGTGCGTGAGTACGTCGGTTCCGCCGGCAGTCCGGGCCTGCATCCCGCGGTGCTCGACCGGCTCGTCGCCCCCTGGCTGGACGGCCCCGGCCAGGCGGCCTTCTACCGGCAGATCTCCCAGGCCGACCAGCGGTGCACCGACGAGATCCAGAGCCGGTACGGCGGGATCGGCGACCCCACGCTCGTCTGCTGGGGCGAGGACGACACCTGGATCCCGGTGGCGAAGGGGCGCGAGCTCGCCGTTCTTGTCCCCGGCGCGCGCTTCGAACCGATCGCCGGCGCGGGTCACCTCGTCCAGGAGGACGCCCCCGCGGAGCTCACGGCGGCCCTCGTCGCCTTCCTCCAGCAGCCGCGGTGACCGCCCGGCGGTACGCCCGGGGCCGTATACGGTGAGGGCGGGACATACGACGGGGGCGGGACCGCAATCCGGTCCCGCCCCTGTGTGCGTGCGGCTCAGCGGAAGACCACCGTGCGGTTGCCGTCCACCATCACGCGGCTCTCGCTGTGCCACTTCACCGCGTGCGCGAGCACCTGTGCCTCGACGTCCCGTCCGACCGTGACCAGGTCGCCGGGGTCGAGGGAATGGTCCACCCGGACCACGTCCTGCTCGATGATCTGGCCCTCGTCCAGGTCCGGTGTCACATAGTGCGCCGTCGCGCCGACGAGCTTCACTCCGCGCCGGTAGGCCTGCTCGTAGGGGCGTGCGCCCTTGAAGCTGGGGAGGAAGGAGTGGTGGATGTTGATGGCGCGGCCCTCGAGCTGCTTGCAGAGGTCGTCGGAGAGGATCTGCATGTAGCGGGCCAGCACCACCAGGTCGACGTCCAGCTCGTGCACGAGTTCCAGCAGCCGGGCCTCGGCCTCGGGCTTGGTCTCCTTGGTCACCGGGACGTGGTGGAAGGGGATGCCGTACGTCTCCGCGAGTCCCTCGAAGTCCCGGTGGTTGGAGACGATCGCCGGAATCTCGATGTTGAGGGCGCCGGTGCGGCGGCGGAAGAGCAGGTCGTTCAGGCAGTGGCCGAACTTGGACACCATGATCAGTGTCCGGGTCGGTGTGGCGGCCTCCCTCAGGGTCCAGGAGATGCCGTAGGCCTGGGCCACCGGGCCGAACCGGTAACGCAGTTGTTCCAGACCGGCGTTCGGATCGGAAACGTCGAAGTGGACCCTCATGAAGAAGCGGCCCTGGAGCCGATCGTCGAACTGCTGGCTCTCCAGGATGTTGCCGGAGTTCCTGACGAGAAAGCCGCTCACTGCGTGGACCAGTCCGGCGCTGTCGGGACAGGAGAGGGTGAGGACGTACTCACGGCCAGGTTGCGGTCGAGGGGACATGAACGGCCTCCGTCGGTGCGTAATACACAACATGGTGGGCGATACGCAACATGGTCGGCGGGTCGACGCTTGCGGTCAAGGGTGGCCGGGCAAGTGATCGCATGGTCAAATCGCCATCGGTCAACCTCTTGACGTCTGTCTGGACATTCGCCAGGGTGTTCCACCACAAGCAATCGGGTGCACGATGCGCAACGAATTTCGGTTGAAAGGCTCGGCGCGTGGCAGACCTGTACGTGGATGGCGAATGGCGGGATCCGGTGGTCGGCGGGCACCGGGAGATCCGATGTCCCGCTGACGGCACGCTCGCGGCGACCGTATCGGAAGGGACGCGTCCCGACACCGAGGCGGCGATCGCCGCAGCCCGCCGGGCCTTCGACGAGGGGCCCTGGCCGCACACCTCCGAGCGGGAGCGCGGCGCGCTGCTGCTGCGCACCGCCGACCTGATCGAGCGCGGCGCCAAGGAATTCGCCCGCGCCGAGTCCCTGGACACCGGCAAGCGGCTGGTGGAGAGCGAGTACGACATCGCCGACGTCGTCTCCTGCTTCCGGTACTACGGCGGGCTCGGCGGCACGGGCGCCGGCCGGGTGATCGACACGGGCCGGGACGACGCCGTCAGTCGTGTCGAGTACGAGCCGGTCGGGGTGTGCGGACTGATCACTCCTTGGAACTACCCGCTGCTGCAGGCCAGTTGGAAGGTCGCCCCGGCGCTCCTCGCGGGCAACACGATCGTCCTCAAGCCCAGCGAGCTCACCCCCTCCACCTCGATCCTGCTGATGAGGGCACTGGAGGAGGCCGGGCTCCCGGCCGGTGCGGCCAATCTCGTCCTGGGCACGGGGGCCGAGGTGGGCGCCCCCCTGTCCGAGGACCCGGCCGTCGACATGGTCTCCTTCACCGGAGGTCTCGAGACCGGCAAGCGCATCATGGCCACCGCCGCCGCGACCGTGAAGAAGGTCGCGCTGGAGCTCGGCGGAAAGAACCCCAACGTCGTCTTCGCCGACGCCGACTTCGAGACGGCCGTGGACTTCGCTCTCACGGCCGTCTTCCTGCACTCGGGACAGGTCTGTTCCGCCGGGGCCCGCCTGATCGTCGAGGACTCCCTGCATGACGCCTTCGTCGACGAGGTCGTCCGCCGTGCCCGGCGGATCCGCCTCGGCGGACCCTTCGACCCCGAGGCCGAGACCGGAGCACTGATCTCCGCCCTGCACCGGGAGAAGGTCGAGGCGTACGTCGCGGCCGGCCTCGCCGAAGGCGCCGTACTGCGCTGCGGCGGCGAACGGCCCGCAGACCCGGCCCTCGCCAACGGCTACTACTACCCGCCGACCGTCCTCGACGAATGCCGGCAGGACATGCGCGTCGTGCACGAGGAGTCCTTCGGGCCCGTCCTCACCGTGGAGCGCTTCACCGACGAGGACGACGCCGTGCGCATCGCCAACGACACCGAGTACGGACTCGCCGGAGCCGTCTGGACACAGGACGCCGGCAAGGCCCAGCGGGTCGCCCGGCGGCTGCGCCACGGCACGGTCTGGATCAACGACTACCACCCCTACGTGCCGCAAGCGGAATGGGGTGGCTTCGGACACTCGGGCGTCGGCCGGGAGCTGGGACCGACCGGCCTGGACGAGTACCGAGAGCCCAAACACATCTGGCAGAACATCCAACCCCGGCCGCAGCACTGGTTCCGCGGCTGAACGCCGAAAGAAGGTCGAACGTGACCACACAGACCGAGGTGCCGCAGCGGCGCGGCACGCCTCAGGACTCGGGCCCCACCCCGGTCATATCCGTGCGCAGGCTGTGGAAGGTGTTCGGGCCGAAGGCCGACCGGGTGCCGGACTCCGAGGAGCTGTGCGGCCTCACCCGCCGTGAGCTCATGGACCGTACCGGATGCACCGCCGCCGTACGCGACGTCCACTTCGACGTCTCGCCCGGCGAGGTCTTCGTCGTCATGGGCCTGTCCGGCTCCGGCAAGTCCACGCTGGTGCGATGTCTGACCAGGCTGATCGAACCCACCGCCGGAGAGATCGTCTTCGAGGGCGAGGACATCCGGCAGGCGGACGACAAGCGCCTGCGCGACCTGCGGCGCCGCAAGTTCTCCATGGTCTTCCAGCACTTCGGGCTGCTGCCCCACCGCCGTGTCGTCGACAACGTGGCCTTCGGGCTGGAGATCCGCGGCATGGGCAAGGCCGAGCGCACCGAGCGGGCCCAGGAGGTCGTCGAGCTGGTCGGCCTCGCCGGGTACGAGAACTCCTACCCCGACCAGCTCTCCGGCGGTATGCAGCAGCGCGTCGGCCTCGCCCGGGCACTGGCCGGTGATCCGGACGTGCTCTTCTTCGACGAGCCCTTCTCGGCACTCGACCCGCTGATCCGCCGTGACATGCAGAACGAGGTCATCCGCCTGCACCACGAGGTCGGCAAGACGATGGTGTTCATCACCCACGACCTCTCCGAGGCACTCAAGCTGGGCGACCGCATCCTCATCATGCGGGACGGCAAGATGGTCCAGTGCGGCACCGGCGACGAGCTGGTCGGCGCCCCCGCCGACGACTACGTCCGCGAGTTCGTCAAGGACGTGCCGCGCGGTGACGTGCTCACCCTGCGGTGGATCATGCGCCCGCCGGCCGACGGTGACCCTCTGGACGGTCCCGAGCTGGGCCCTGACGTCGTGGTGAAGGAGGCCACCCGGGCGGTCCTCGCGGCCGACAAGCCGGTCAAGGTCGTCGAGAACGGCAAGCTGCTCGGCATCGTCGGCGACGAGGAGATCCTCGCGGTGGTCGCCGGGCAGGAAGGCGGCGCGTGATGACCGTCGCCGTCGAGAAACCCGAGAGGACGCGGACACCCGGGCCGGCCGCTCCCGTCAAGGAGACACGCAAGGTCAGCCGATCCATGGTGGTCGGCGCGATCCTGGTCGTCTGGCTGGTGCTGTTCGCCGTACTGCGCGGCAAGCAGACCCTCGCCCTGGCGGCGGCCGACCTCACCGATCTGCACCGGTGGATCAACGACGTCAACGACTCCATCGGGGCCAACCGCAACTCCAACCCGCTCTTCCTGTACTTCTTCAACGAGATCCGGCTCGTCATCGACAACCTGGTGATCTTCATCCAGGAGCTGATCTCCCAGCCGTCCGGCGCCCGCCCGGTCCCGCAGATCGGCTGGCTGGGTGTCGTCGGCATCGCCGGTTACCTCTCCTGGGCCGTGGGCAACTGGCGGGCCGCGCTGCTGGCTGTGGCCGGGTGCACCTTCATGGGGCTGCAGGGCCTGTGGCAGGAGAGCATGGACACCCTGGCGCTCATCCTGTGCGCGGTGTTCGTGGCGCTGCTGTTCGCGCTTCCGCTGGGTGTGTGGGCGGGGCTGTCCGACCGGTTCAACCGGATCATGACGCCGTTCCTGGACTTCATGCAGACGATGCCGACCTTCGTCTACCTGGCCCCGCTGACCCTGTTCTTCCTCATCGGCGGCGCCTCCGCCACCATCGCCACCGTCATCTACGCGGCTCCTCCGGCGATCCGGATCACCGCGCACGCCATCCGGAACGTGCCCGCCACGACGGTCGAGGCGGCCGACTCACTGGGCGCCACACGCCGGCAGTCGCTGCTGAAGGTCCTGCTGCCGATGTCCAAGCGGACCGTGGTGATGGGCGTCAACCAGACCATCATGGCCGCCCTGGCCATGGTGACCATCGCGGCCCTGATCAACGCGCCCGGCCTCGGCGCGGTCGTCGTCCAGGCACTTCAGTCGCTCGACGTCGGCACGGCCTTCAACGCGGGTCTCGCCATCGTCGTCATGGCGATCGTCCTGGACCGGGTCACGACCGCGGCCGCCGCACGGGAAGAGAACGCACGGCGTTCCAAGAACCGCTTCGTGACGTGGCGGCGGCCCCTGCTGGGAGCCGGCGCGGCGGTCACCGCGGTTCTGGTCTACCTCTCGCACACCTACCTGTGGGCGGCCGAGTTCCCCGGCGACGGCACCATCGGCAGCCACATCGCGAGCGCCGCGGACAGCGCGACCGCCTGGGCGCAGGACAACCTGTCCGGCCTCACCAACGCGATCCGCGACGTCATCACCAACGGCCTGCTCAACCCGTTCCAGACGCTGGTCACCGACTCGCCGTGGTGGCTCGTCGGCGCGGTGCTGGTCGCGCTCGGCGTGGTGCTCGGCGGCTGGAGGTCCGGGGTCACCACGGCCGTGTGCGTGGGCCTGCTGGTCGGCACCGGCGTGTGGTCGGACGCCATGACGACGCTCGCGTCGACACTCGTCGCGACGGTGCTCGTGATGGTGCTCGGCATCGTCTTCGGCGTGTGGATGGGGCGCAGTCCGCTCGTGGACCGGGTGATCCGGCCCAGTCTGGACGCGGCCCAGGTCATGCCGCCGTTCGTCTATCTCGTGCCGTTCCTCGCGCTGTTCGGTCCCACGCGCTTCACGGCCATCGTCGCCGCGATCGTCTACGGAGCGCCCGTCGCGATGAAGATCATCGCGGACGGGGTCCGGGCCGTGCCCGAGACCACCGTGGAGGCGGCCACCTCCGCCGGGTGCAACACCTGGCAGATCATCACCAAGGTCCAACTGCCGATGTCACGCAGCGCCCTGACCCTCGCGACCAACCAGGGCCTCATCTACGTGCTGTCGATGGTTGTGGTGGGCGGCCTGGTAGGCGCGGGCGCCCTCGGCTACGACGTCGTGGCCGGATTCTCGCAGGGTCAGTTGTTCGGGAAGGGGCTCGCCGCCGGGCTCGCCATCGTCCTTCTCGGAGTCATGTTCGACCGGATCACTCAGGCAGCGGCGCGGCGTACCAGCGCGTAAGGAGTTCACTGACCATGGCAAGGCAAGCAACACAGTGGAGAGTCGGCGCGGCCGGCATAGCGGTCCTCGGCCTCACCCTCACCGCCTGCGGCGGTGCGAAGGTCGGTGACAGCTCCGCGGGTGCCGGCAGCGACGGCAAATGCGGCACCTTCAACCTCGCGGTCAACCCGTGGGTGGGCTACGAGGCGGACGCGGCGGTCGTCGCGTACGTCGCGGAACACGACCTCGGCTGCAAGGTCAACCAGAAGGACCTGAAGGAGGAGATCGCCTGGCAGGGCTTCGGGACGGGCGAGGTGGACGCCGTCCTGGAGAACTGGGGTCACGACGACCTGAAGAAGAAGTACATCACCGACCAGAAGACCGCCGTCTCGGCCGGCTCGACCGGCAACAAGGGCGTCATCGGCTGGTACGTACCGCCGTGGCTGGCGAAGGCCCACCCGGACATCACCGACTACAAGAACCTCAACAAGTACGCGGCCAAGTTCAAGACCTCCGAGTCGGGCGGCAAGGGCCAGCTCCTGGACGGTGACCCGTCGTACGTCACCAACGACGAGGCGCTGGTGAAGAACCTGAAGCTGGACTTCAAGGTGGTGTACGCGGGCAGCGAGACCGCGCTCATCCAGGCGTTCCGGAAGGCCGAGAAGAACAAGGAATGGGTGATCGGTTACTTCTACGAGCCGCAGTGGTTCCTGTCCGAGGTGCCCCTGGTCAAGGTCGGCCTGCCCCCGTACAAGGCGGGATGTGACGCCGATGCGGAGAAGGTCGCCTGCGACTACCCCGTCTACGAACTCGACAAGATCGTCAGTGCGAAGTTCGCAAAGTCGGGCAGCCCGGCCTTTGACTTGGTGAAGAACTTCAACTGGACGAACGACGACCAGAACACCGTGGCCAAGTACATCGCGGTGGACAAGATGAAGCCCGAGGCGGCGGCCAAGAAGTGGGTCGAGGCCAACCGCGACAAGGTGGACGCCTGGATCAAGTAGGGCCTTCACGGATGCCCGGCGGGCGGTGCGCACGGACGCGCACCGCCCACCGGGCATTGCTGTTTTTCTCCGAGCCGTCCCACGTCACCGGACCTCTTGACACCCACCTGCACGGCGGGCACATTGAGTTGCGCAACTTGAATCATGTTGCGCACAAAGCAACTCAACCGGAGGTGCGGCGATGGCGGGACCGCGTGTGGTCATCATCGGAGCGGGCGTCGTGGGGGCGGCGCTCGCGGACGAGATCTCGGCGCGGGGCTGGACCGAGGTGACCGTGGTCGACCAGGGGCCGCTCCCCGCCACCGGTGGCTCGACCTCGCACGCCCCCGGCCTGGTCTTCCAGACGAACTCCTCGAAGACCATGACGGAACTGGCCCGCTACACCGTCGAGAAGTTCTGCTCCCTCGACGTCGACGGCAAGCCCTGCTTCCTCCAGGTCGGCGGGCTGGAGGTGGCGACCACGCCGGAGCGCCTCAGGGAACTGCACCGCCGGCACGGCTGGATCACCGCCTGGGGCATCGAGTCGCGGATCCTCACCGCCGACGAGTGCGTCGAGCGGCACCCGCTGGTCAACCGGGACAAGGTCCTCGGCGGGCTCCTCGTCCCGACCGACGGCCTCGCCAAGGCGGTCCTCGCCGTCGAGGCCCAGATCCGTCGGGCCACCGAGCGCGGCGTCCGCTTCCTGGACCGCCACGAGGTCCTCGACGTCCTGACGGCCGACGGCGAGGTGACGGGAGTCCGCACCGACCAGGGCGATCTGGAAGCCGACATCGTCGTGTGCTGCGCCGGCATCTGGGGCCCGAAGATCGCCCGCATGGTCAGCATGAACCTGCCGCTGACCCCGCTGGCCCACCAGCTCGCCTGGACCGGCCCCGTCCCGGCCCTCGCCGGGCAGACGGAGGAAGCGGTCCGCCCGATCCTGCGCCACCAGGACGCCGACCTCTACTACCGCGACCGCTTCGACGGCATCGGCATCGGCTACTACGGCCACCGCCCGATGCCCATCACCGCCGACGACATCCTCTCCGTGGACGAGGCCGACGAGATGCCGTCGATCCTGAAGTTCACCGAGGAGGACTTCGAGCCCGCCTGGACCGAGACCCGGTCCCTCCTCCCCGCCACGCAGGAGGCCAAGGTCGAGGAGGGCATCAACGGCCTGTTCTCCTTCACCACCGACAACTTCCCGCTCCTCGGCGAGTCCCCGGACGTCAAGGGCTTCTGGATCGCCGAGGCCGTCTGGGTGACCCACTCCGCGGGCGTGGGACGGGCGATGGCCGAGTGGCTGGTCGACGGACACTGCTCGTCCTTCGACCTGCACGAGTGCGACGTCAACCGCTTCGAGCCGCACCAGCTGGCCCCGGAGTACGTCCTGGCCCGCGACTGCCAGAACTTCGTCGAGGTCTACGACATCCTCCACCCCCTCCAGCCCTCGGGTGAGCCGCGCCCGATCCGCACCAGCCCCTTCCACACCCGCCAGCAGGAGCTGGGCGCCTTCTTCCTGGAGGCGAACGGCTGGGAGCGGCCGCAGTGGTACGAGGCCAACGCGGGCCTGGTCGAAGGCCGCTCCATCCCGACCCCGAACGACTGGGCCGCCCAGTTCTGGTCGCCCGTCGTCGGCGCCGAGGCCCAGGTCACCCGCGAGACCGTCGCGATGTACGACATGACGGCCCTCAAGCGCCTGGAGGTCACCGGCCCCGGCTCCGCCGAGTTCCTGGAGCGCCTGTGCACCGGCAAGGTCGCCAAGTCGGTCGGCTCGGTCACGTACACGCTCCTCCTGGACCACGACGGCGGCATCCGCAGCGACATCACGGTCGCCCGGCTGGGGCGCGACCTCTTCCAGGTCGGTGCCAACGGCAACCTGGACCTCGACTGGTTCACCCGCCACCTCCCCGCCGACGGCACGGTCCAGGTCCGCGACATCACCCCCGGCACCTGCTGCATCGGCCTGTGGGGCCCACTGGCCCGCAAGGTCCTGCAACCCCTCACCGACGAGGACTTCTCAGGCGACGGCCTGAAGTACTTCCGGGCCAAGCGCGCACACATCGGCTCCGTCCCCGTCACCGCGATGCGCCTGTCGTACGTCGGCGAACTCGGCTGGGAGCTGTACACCACCGCCGACCAGGGCCTGAAGCTGTGGGACACGCTGTGGCAGGCGGCCAAGCCGCTCGGCGGCATCGTCGCGGGCCGCGGCGCCTTCAACAGCCTTCGCCTGGAGAAGGGCTACCGCTCCTTCGGCACCGACATGACCTACGAGCACGACCCCTACGAGGCCGGCGTCGGCTTCGCCGTCAAGCCCGACAAGGACGACTTCATCGGCAAGGCCGCCCTGGAGCGCCGCAGGACCGGCGTACGCAGGAAGCTGACCTGCCTCACCATCGACGACCCGCGGTCGGTCGTCCTGGGCAAGGAGCCGGTCTACGACGGCGACCGCGCGGTCGGCTACGTCACCAGCGCCGCCTACGGCTACACCATCGACAAGGGCATCGCCTACGCCTGGCTCCCCGCGGAACTCACCACCCCCGGCACCATCCTGCACATCGGCTACTTCGACCAGCGCGTCGAGGCGGTCGTCGCCGAGGAGCCCCTGTTCGACCCCACGATGTCACGTCTCCGTGGCTGACACCCCGCGTCGACTCCGAGGGAAGGAACACCGCCGGTGAACGCACAGCTGCTCGACGGCAAGGCGACCGCCGCCGCGATCCGTCGCGAACTCGCGGAACGCGCGGGCAAGTTGACGGCCACGAACGGCCGCCCGCCCGGCCTGGGCACCGTTCTGGTCGGCGACGACCCCGGCAGCCATGCCTACGTCGCCGGCAAGCACCGCGACTGCGCCCAGGTCGGCATCGCCTCCATCCGCCGGGATCTGCCCGCCGACGCCTCCCAGCAGCAGGTCGAGGAGACGATCGACGAGCTCAACGCCGACCCGGCGTGCACCGGCTACATCGTCCAGCTTCCGCTGCCGCGCCACCTGGACGCCGGCGCCGTACTGGAACGCATGGACCCCGCCAAGGACGCCGACGGCCTGCACCCCGTCAACCTCGGCCGGCTCACCCTGGGCGTCGAGGCCCCACTGCCGTGCACCCCGCGCGGCATCGTGGAGCTGCTCCGCCGCCATGACGTACCGCTCGCCGGAGCACGCGTCTGCGTGATCGGCCGCGGCATCACCGTCGGACGCCCGATCGGCCTCCTCCTCACCCGCCGCTCCGAGAACGCCACCGTCACCCTCTGCCACACCGGCACCAAGGGACTCGCCTGGCACGTACGCGAGGCGGACATCGTCATCGCCGCCGCCGGCTCGCCCGGACTGATCACCAAGGACATGCTGCGCCCCGGCGCCGCGGTCCTGGATGTCGGCATCACCCGCACCGACCAGGGCCTGGTCGGTGACATCCACCCGGAGGCCGCCCAGGTCGCCGGATGGCTCGCGCCCATGCCCGGCGGCGTAGGCCCCATGACCCGAGCGATGTTGCTGGCCAACGTCGTCGAGGCCGCCGAGAGGAACGCCACCGCCGTATGAACGCGCACGCCCCCGAGTACCCGCAGCATCCGCACCTCGCAGACGCCCTGCCAGAAGACGGAGACGTCCGATGAGCCCCCGCACCCCCGGCGCCGACCTGCCCGACCACCCCGACTTCCTGTGGCGTAATCCCGAGCCCAAGAAGTCGTACGACGTGGTGATCGTCGGCGGCGGCGGCCACGGCCTCGCCACCGCGCACTACCTCGCCAGGAACCACGGCATCACCAATGTCGCGGTGCTGGAGAAGGGCTGGCTCGCGGGCGGCAACATGGCCCGCAACACCACGATCATCCGCTCCAACTACCTGTGGGACGAGAGCGCCGGCATCTACGAGCACGCCCTAAAGCTCTGGGAGGGCCTGGCGGAGGAGCTCGACTACCCGATCCTCTTCTCGCAGCGCGGCGTGCTGAACCTGGCCCACAGCCTCCAGGACGTCCGCGACAGCGTGCGCCGCGTCGAGGCGAACCGCCTCAACGGCGTGGACGCGGAGTGGCTCGACGCGGACGGCGTCAAGGAGGTCTGCCCGATCGTCAACATCTCGCCGGACGTGCGCTACCCGGTCCTGGGCGCCACGTACCAGCCGCGCGCGGGCATCGCCAAGCACGACTACGTCGCCTGGGGCCTGGCCCGCTCGGCGGACGCCGCCGGCATCGACATCATCCAGAACTGCGAGGTCACCGGCCTGGACGTGGTCGGCAACCGCGTGGTCGGCGTCCAGACCAACCTCGGCCCCATAGCAGCGGGCAAGGTGGCGCTCTGCTCGGCGGGCCACACCTCCGTCCTGGCGGCCATGGCGGGCATCGAACTCCCCGTCCAGAGCCACCCGTTGCAGGCCCTGGTCTCGGAGCTCCTGGAGCCGGTGCACCCCACGGTCGTCATGTCCAACGCCGTCCACGTGTACGTCAGCCAGGCGCACAAGGGTGAGCTGGTCATGGGCGCGGGCATCGACGCGTACAACTCGTACACCCAGCGCGGTGCCTTCCACATCATCGAAGAGCAGATGTCGGCGGCCCTGGAGCTGTTCCCGGTCTTCGCCCGCGCCCACGTGCTGCGCACCTGGGGCGGCATCGTCGACGTCAGCCCCGACGCCTCACCGATCATCGGGCTCAGCCCCGTCGACAACCTCTACCTCAACTGCGGCTGGGGCACGGGCGGCTTCAAGGCCACCCCCGGCGTCGGCTGGGTCTACGCCCACACCATCGCCCACGACACCCCGCACGCCCTCAACGCCCCCTTCTCGCTCGACCGTTTCACCACCGGCGCGCTCGTCGACGAGCACGGCGCGGCCGCGGTGGCCCACTAGGGAGCCGAACCAATGCTGCTCATCCCCTGCCCGTGGTGCGGGCCCCGCGACGAGGCCGAGTTCCATTACGGCGGCCAGGCCCACGTGCCGTACCCGGCGGACCCGGCGTCCCTCTCCGACGAGGAGTGGGCCCGCTACCTGTTCTTCCGCGACAACCCGAAGGGCCCCTTCGCCGAGCGCTGGAGCCACACGGCGGGCTGCCGCCGCTGGTTCAACGCGGTACGGGACACGTCGACGAACGAGATCCAGGCGGTGTACAAGGCGGGCGAGGAACGCCCGGCACCTGTCGAGCCAAGGCCGGCATTCTCAGCCCGTCCGGGGGTCCCCCCTCCGGGGGAGTTCGAGGAGGAGGCCGTTCAGGCCGAAGCGGGGTCCGGGGGCGCCGCCGCCGGCGGGGTCGAAGGGGCGGAGCCCCTTCAGGACGGGACGGTTAGGGGCGGCGGGGGCGAGACAACTCAGCCGTTCCGCCACGCGACCCGCGGCCGAATCGACCGCGACACCCCCCTCACGTTCACCTTCGACGGCACCGAATACCTCGGCTTCCGAGGCGACACCCTCGCCTCCGCCCTCCTCGCCAACGGCGTCATCCAGGCAGGCACCAGCGTCAAGCTCGGCCGCCCACGAGGCATCTTCTCCGCCGGCGTCGAAGAGCCCAACGCGGTCATCCAGATCGAGGAGCCCTTCCCGGAGCCCATGCTCCCCGCCACGACCGTCGAGCTCTACGACGGCCTCGTGGCCACCAGCCTCCCCGGCCAGGGCCGCCTCGCCACGGAACCCGACCCGGCCCGCTACGACGCCGTACACGCCCACTGCGACCTGCTTATCGTGGGCGCCGGCCCCGCCGGCCTCGCGGCAGCGGCAGCGGCAGCGAACAGCGGCGCCCGCGTCATCCTCGCCGACGACCAGCCAGAACCCGGCGGCAGCCTCCTGGGCACGGCCGAACACCTCGGCTGGGTGCGGGAAGTGACGGAGCAGCTCGACGCCGCCCCCGAGGTCCGCGTCCTGCCCCGCACCACCGTCTTCGGCTACTACGACGACAACCACCTCCTCGCCGTCGAACGCCGCACCAACCACCTCGGCGCCGACGCCCCCGAGAACGTCTCCCGCGAACGCGTCTGGCGCATCCGCGCCCGCCGAGTCGTCCTCGCCACCGGCGCCCACGAGCGCTCGCTGGCCTTCGCGGACAACGACCGCCCCGGCGTGATGCTGGCCTCCTCGGCCCGCACCCACGTCAACCGTCACGGCGTCCTGCCCGGCCGCCACGCGGTCGTCTTCACGACCAACGACAGCGCGTACGCGGCGGCGCTGGACCTGGCCTCGGCCGGCCTGGGCATCGCGGCGATCGTCGACACCCGCCCCGAACCGGGCGGATGGGGCGAGCGCGCGAGGGCGGCCGGCATCGAGGTGCTGGCCGGGCACGCCGTCATCGGCACGGAGGGCGAGGCACGCCTCACCGCCGTGACCGTCGCCCCGTACGGACAGTCCGCCGGGCAGCGCCGGTTCGCCGCCGACCTGCTGCTGGTCTCCGGCGGCTGGAACCCGGTGGCGCACCTGTTCAGCCAGTCGGGCGGCAAGCTGCGCCACGACGACACGCTGGGCTCATTCGTCCCCGACACCACCCGCCAGGCGGTCGAGGTCGTCGGCAGCGCGAGCGGTGCCCTCGACCCGGCCACCGTCCTGGCACAGGGCGCGGCCGCAGGCGCCCGCGCCGTCGAGGCCGAGGGCTACACGCCCGAGGCGCCGCGCCTCCCGGAGGTACCCGCGCAGCCGCGGCAGACACCGCCGATGCACGTGTACGTCGTCCCGGGCGACGCGGAAGGCCCCCGTTTCGTCGACCTCCAGCGCGACGTCACCGTCGACGACCTGGCCCGTGCGACCGGCGCCGGCCTGCACTCGGTGGAGCACACCAAGCGCTACACCACGGCCGGCACGGCCAACGACCAGGGCAAGACCTCCGGCGTCCTGGCCAGCGGTGTCGTCGCCGAACTGCTCGGCGTGGACATCTCGGCGCTCGGCACCACGACGTTCCGCCCGCCGTACACCCCGGTCTCCTTCGCCGCCCTCGCGGGCCGCGACCGAGGCGCGCTGAGCGACCCGGTTCGCACGACCGCCATCCACGAGTGGCACGTCGCGCACGGCGCGCTCTTCGAGAACGTCGGCCAGTGGAAGCGCCCCTGGTACTACCCGCAGGACGGCGAGGACATGGAAGCGGCTGTGCTGCGCGAATGCGCCGCCACCCGCGAGAGCGTCGGTTTCATGGACGCCTCCACCCTCGGCAAGATCGACGTACAGGGCCCGGACGCCGGCGTCTTCCTGGACCGGCTCTACACCAACATGATGAGCACCCTGAAGGTCGGCATGATCCGCTACGGCGTCATGTGCCGCCCGGACGGCATGGTCTTCGACGACGGTACGGTCATCCGCGTCGCCCCGGAGCGCTTCCTGGTCACCACGACGACGGGCAACGCCGCCGCGGTACTCGACTGGATGGAGGAGTGGCTCCAGACCGAGTGGCCCGAGCTGAAGGTCCACTGCACCTCCGTGACCGAGCAGTGGGCCACGATCGCCCTGGTCGGCCCGAAGTCCCGCGAGGTCCTCGGTTCGCTCGCGCCCCAACTCGCCGTGGCCAACGACGACTTCCCCTTCATGGCCTGGCGGGAGACGACCGTCGCGGGCATCGAGGCCCGGGTCTGCCGGATCAGCTTCTCCGGTGAACTCGCCTTCGAGATCAACGTGTCACCTTGGCAGGCCCTCGCCCTGTGGGAGGCGGTGTACGAGGCCGGCGCCCCGTACGGCATCACCCCGTACGGCACGGAGACCATGCACGTCCTGCGTGCCGAGAAGGGCTACCCCATCATCGGCCAGGACACCGACGGTACCGTCACCCCCCAGGACCTCGGCATGAGCTGGGTGGTGTCGAAGAAGAAGCCGGACTTCATCGGCAAGCGGTCCCACGCCCGCGCCGACACGTCCCGCCACGACCGCAAGCACCTGGTCGGCCTGCTCCCCGAGGACCCGGGGACCTTCCTCCCGGAAGGCACCCACCTGGTCGCCGACGGTGTGCTGCCGACCCCGCCCGTCCCCATGCTCGGCCATGTCACGTCCAGCTACCGCAGCGCCGCCCTGGGCCGGACGTTCGCGCTCGCCCTGATCAAGGGCGGCCGGGACCGTATCGGCGAGCGGCTGTACGCCCCCGTCGGTGACCAACTGGTGCCGGTGACCGTGGCCGGCCCTGTCCTCTACGACCCCGAGGGAGCACGCCGCGATGGCTGAGACCGCCCTTACCGCCCCGCTCCGCAGCCCGCTGTCGCGCGTCGCCGACCGGCTGGCCGCCGCGACCCACGCGTCCGGGGGTGCGATCCGGCTGGCCGAACTTCCCTTCCTGGCCCAGCTCAACGTTCGCCTGGACGCCAAGGGAGCCGCGGCGGAAGCCGTCGGGCTCGCCCTGGACCTGCAACTGCCGCTCCAGCCGAACACCGTCGTCCGCGCGGGGGAGCTGACCGCGCTGTGGCTCGGCCCGGACGAGTGGCTGCTGGTCGGACCGCCGGGCGGCGAGCGGGATCTGGAGAACCGGATCCGGGAGGCCGCGGGCGACGAGCCCGTCTCGGTCACCGACGTCTCCGCGCAGCGCACGACGCTCCTCGTCTCGGGACCTCGCGTCCATGACCTGCTGGCCCACGGCTGTCGGCTGGATCTGCATCCGCGGGTCTTCGGCGCCGGACGCTGCGCCCAGACGACCCTGGGCCGCACGCAGGTCGTCCTGGTCGCCCGGGACGATCCGAGGGCCGGATTCTGGGTCCTGGTGCGCTCGACGTTCGCCGGCTATCTGGCGGACTGGTTGCTCGACGCGGCGACGGAATACGTCTGAGCAGCAGGGCCGGGACTGTCCCGTTCCGCCTGTGGGAGCTCCGTCGAGGGGCTCCCACAGGGCTTTGCGCACCGAGTTTCGCACCACCGATCGAAGGCTGGACCCTGTGACCGTCACGGCTGACACCACCACCCCACCGCACCCCGGAAGGCCCGAACTGCACCCGCACGGGCTGCCACGCCCCGGCCGGTCGCTGGTCATGGGTGTCGTGAACGTGACACCGGACTCGTTCTCCGACGGCGGGCTGTCGTTCGCCGCGGACGCGGCCCTCACGCACGGGCTCGCGCTGCTCGAACAGGGCGCGGACATCGTGGACGTGGGCGGCGAGTCGACCCGCCCCGGCGCGACCCGCCCGCCGGTCGAAGAGGAACTGCGACGCGTCCTACCCGTCGTCCGTGAACTCGCCGCGGCGGGCGCGACCGTGAGCGTCGACACCATGCGCGCCGAGGTCGCCGCACGTGCGCTGGACGCGGGCGCGCGGCTGGTCAACGACGTCTCAGGGGGCCTCGCCGACCCCGCGATGCTGCCGCTGATGGCCCGGGCGGGGACGCCATACGTCGTCATGCACTGGCGTGGACACTCTGCCGGCATGCAGGCGAACGCCGTCTACGACGACGTCGTGACCGATGTGCTCGACGAACTGCGCCTCAGGATCGACGCGGCGCTGGAGGCGGGGATACCGCCGGGCTGTCTGGTCGTCGACCCGGGACTGGGCTTCGCCAAGACGCCCGACCACAACTGGGGGCTCCTGGGGCGCCTCGGGGACGTCATGGCCCTGGGCCACCCCGTCCTGGTGGGCGCGTCACGCAAGGCGTTCCTGGGCAGTCTGCTGGCGGACCGGGAGACGGGACAACCCCGCCCCGCGCGGCTGCGCGACGCCGCCACCACCGCCGTGTCCGTGCTCGCCGCCGCGCAGGGCGTCTGGTGCCTGCGCGTGCACGATGTCGCCTCCACGGCCGACGCGGTACGCGTGACGGCCCGCTGGGGCAGTGAGATGGTGTGCAGTCGGAGCGGCCGCCTCGACCCGGTCGCCGCTGGGCTGAGCGTCCCTGTGGAGCCTCAGCCCAGATAGCCCATCCGTCGGCTGATCTCCTGTGCGCCCTTGATCAGCCCGGGTGCGAGCTCGTGCATGCGTTCCTCGGTGAAGCGGTACGTGGGGCCCGAGGCGCTGAGGGCGGCGATCACCTCGCCGTCGTGGGAGCGGATCGGGGCGGCCACGGCGTGCAGCCCGATCTCCAGTTCCTCCAGCGCCACCGCGTACCCCCGCTCCCGCGCCTCGGCGAGATTCTTCTCCAGCCTTGCCTGGGAGGTCAGGGTGTGCGGTGTCAGCTTCTGCGTGCCCGAAGCCGCGAGCACGTCGGCCCGCTCCTTCTCCGAGAGGTGGGCCAGGAGGATCTTGCCGCTGGACGTGGCGTGCACCGGGGTCAGTTGCCCGACCCAGTTGTGCGTGCCGACCGCGCCCGGACCACGCACCTGGTAGAGGTTGACGGCGAATTGCTCTTGCAGGACCGCGATGTTGACCGTCTCGCCGATCTCCTCGCTGAGCCGCTCGCACACCGGCCGGCCCTGCTGGGTGATGTCCAGGCGCCCCGTGACCGCGCCGGCCAGGCGCACGATCCCGAAGCCCAGCCGGTACTTGCCCCGCTCGGCGGTCTGCTCGACCAGGCCGCGCGCCTCAAGGGCCCCGAGCAGCCGGAACGCGGTCGACTTGTGCACGTCGATCTCGGCGGCCACCTCGCTGACGCCCGCCTCGCCGCGCTGGGCGAGGATCTCCAGGACGCTGACGGCGCGGTCGACGGACTGCACGCCGTTCGCCGAGGCACCTGTTGTTTCGCTATCTGCGGCGTAGTTGCTCATAGCGCACCTATGTACATTCCTCGGTGTGTTGCTGGGGGCCGCGGCGACCCGAGAGGAGGCCGGTTGGGTACTTGACGCCGACAGCCTCCGCGCACTCTAGGGGTGTCCGTTCCTCAGCGGAAGACGACCGTGCAGTTCCCGTTCACCAGTACACGGCTCTCGCTGTGCCACTCGACGGCGCGGGCGAGCACCTGCGCCTCGACGTCGCGGCCGATGGTGACCAGCTCGTCGGGGTCGCGCGAGTGGTCCACGCGGACGACGTCCTGCTCGATGATCGGGCCTTCGTCGAGGTCGGGCGTGACGTAGTGGGCCGTGGCCCCGACGAGCTTCACGCCGCGCTGGTGCGCCTGGACGTAGGGCCGGGCCCCCTTGAAGCTCGGCAGGAACGAGTGGTGGATGTTGATGGCCTTGCCGTCGAGCTGCTTGCACAGGTCGTCGGAGAGGATCTGCATGTAGCGGGCCAGCACCACCAGGTCGATGTCCAGCTCGCGCACGAGCTCCAGCAGCCGTGCCTCGGCCTGGTCCTTGGTCTCCTGGGTCACCGGGACGTGGTGGAAGGGGATGCCGTAGCTCTGCGCCAGGGGCTCGAAGTCACGGTGGTTGGAGACGATCGCGGGAATCTCGATGTTGAGCGCGCCCGTGGACTTGCGGAAGAGCAGGTCGTTCAGGCAGTGGCCGAACTTCGACACCATGATCAGCGTGCGCGTCGGGGTTGAGGCGTCGTGCAGCTGCCAGGTGATCCCGTATGCCTGGCCGACCGGACCGAAGCCGGTGCGCAGGCCCTCCAGGGAGATGCCGGGATCCGGGACGTCGAAGTGGACCCGCATGAAGAAGCGGTCCTGCAGCCGGTCGTCGAACTGCTGGCTCTCCAGGATGTTGCCGGAGTGGCTGACGAGAAAGGTGGTCACGGTGTGGACGAGACCGGCCTGGTCGGGGCAGGAGAGCGTGAGAACGAACTCACGGCCGGGCTGCGGTCGAGGAGACATTGCCTTCCTCCGTCATTAGATGCGTATTACGCAACACTGTGAGCTATGTGCAACATCATGCGGACGGGGTGAGGCATCGTCAAGGGCCGGTAAGAGGGTCGGCGCCCTGTCTTGACGGCGAAACGCCGTCGATGCTCGGTTGCGTATAAGCCGTCGGCGAGGCACCCCTGAACAAGTTCCACCGAAAACTCACCTGGGCCTGCGCCGGCGGCCCGTTCCTGGACGGTTACCTGCTCGGCATCGTCGGTCCGACTACCCGATCGCGACATCGCTGCCGGCCGAATGGGTGCCCGACAAACACCGGGGCCGGCTGCTGGGCATCCTCATCCTGGCCTGGTACGTCGGTGCGGCGGCCGCCAATGCGGTGGGCTGTGTGATGTCCGAGATCGCGGGCAACGGCTCCTGGCGGTGGATGCTCGCCTCGGGTGCCGTACTGAGCGCGCTGATCCTGCTGACGCGTATCGGTACGCCGGAGTCGCCGCTCCGGCTGGTCAACAAGGGCCGTACGGCCGACGCCCAGAAAGCGATCAGGAAAGCCCTCGACCGCACCGTCCCGGTCGAGGAACTGCTGGCGGCCTCGGTGGCCGAACAGCCGGTGCAGCAGAACCGGTTCCGTGACCTGTTCCAGGGCGCTTGTCTGAGGCGGACCCTGTTCTGCGGGTCTGCATGTGTCGGATCGCGCCGATGTTCGCCGTGTTCACCTTCGGCCCGTCCATCCTGGCTCCTCCGGGCTGGGGGCGGGCAACGAGAGCAATCCCGGCTCGGCGCTGATCAGCGTCGTGTTCGTACTGGGCTGTATCCCCGCGCTGCGCCTGGTGGACCGGGTGGAGCGCCGCCTCGTCATCGTGTGGTCGTACCCGGCTCCACGCAGCCCGGGTCGGGCAGTGGGGAGCGACGCGACAGCCTGCGCGAAAGCGGGCTGGGTCGGTCCTGGCCGGACAGGGCACCGAACCGGGCGACATGCAGCCGGCCGGCTGCATGTCGCTGCATGTCGGCGGGCCTGCGAAGTCCGTTCCGGCGGCATGGCAAGTTCGCGCGGCCAACCTCTTGACAGTGAGTGTCCGCGGGGAGACAGTTTGGGCGGTCGTTGCCTATAGCGAAGAGAGTTGCTTAATAAGCAACTACGTACGCATGCATCCCACCCCTGTCCCGCCGACCGCTCCGGTCGGCGATCGGCGTCCTCCCGCCATCCAGAACATCAGGCCGAAGACCCCGAAGATCGCATTCGGCCGTCCCCTCGACGAGGAGATCCACCGTGACACACGAGGTACGCGCCGTCGTCGCCCGGAAGAAGGGTGCACCGGTCTCGGCGGAGACCATCCTGGTGCCGAACCCCGGCCCCGGTGAGGCGCTGGTGCGGGTGCAGGCCTGCGGCGTCTGCCACACCGACCTGCACTACCGCGAGGGCGGGATCAACGACGAGTTTCCCTTCCTGCTCGGCCACGAGGCGGCGGGTGTCGTCGAGGCGGTCGGCGAGGGCGTCACCGACGTCGCGCCCGGCGACTTCGTCATCCTCAACTGGCGTGCCGTCTGCGGCACTTGCCGGTCCTGCAGCAAGGGCAGGCCGTGGTACTGCTTCGCCACCCACAACGCCACGCAGCCGATGACCCTCGCCGACGGCACGCCGCTGTCCCCCGCCCTCGGCATCGGCGCCTTCGCCGAGAAGACCCTGGTCGCCGCCGGCCAGTGCACCAAGGTCGACTCGACGGCCTCGCCCGCCGCGGCCGGCCTGCTCGGCTGCGGAGTGATGGCCGGGTTCGGTGCCGCGGTCAACACCGGCGGCGTGGGGCGCGGCGACTCGATCGCGGTGATCGGCTGCGGCGGCGTGGGCATGGCCGCGATCGCGGGCGCCAAGGTGGCCGGCGCCTCCCGGATCATCGCTGTCGACGTTGACGAGCGGAAGCTGAAGTGGGCCGAGCGGTTCGGCGCCACCGACACCGTCGACTCCTCCCGGACCGACGCCGTCGCGGCGATCCGTGAGCTGACCGGCGGCTTCGGCGCCGACGTCGTCGTGGACGCGGTCGGTCGCCCCGAGACCTTCGAGCAGGCCTTCCACGCCCGCGACCTGGCCGGCACCGCCGTCCTGGTCGGCGTCCCCACTCCGGAACTGACCCTCGACCTGCCGCTGCTGGACGTCTTCGGCCGCGGCGGGGCGCTGAAGTCCTCCTGGTACGGCGACTGCCTGCCCTCCCGGGACTTCCCCGCCCTGATCGACCTCTACCTCCAGGGCCGCTTCGATCTGGGTGAGTTCGTCACCGAGACAGTCACCCTGGACGACGTGGAGGCCGCGTTCGCCAAGATGCACCACGGTGACGTCCTGCGCTCGGTGGTGGTCCTGTGACCGCGCGCATCGAACGCCTCGTCACCTCCGGCACCTTCGAACTGGACGGCGTCAGCTCGGAGGTCGACAACAACGTCTGGCTCGTCGGCGTCGACGACGAGGTCCTCGTCATCGACGCCGCCCACGCCCCCGACCTGATCGCCGTCGTGTGCAGCCATGCCCACAGCGACCACGAGGGCGCCGCTCCGGACCTGGCCGCCCGCCACGGTGCGCCGATCCTGCTCCGCCCGGCCGACGCCGTGCTCTGGAAGACGGTGCACGGCATGCGGGTGCCCGGCTTCTGGGAGCTGATCGACGGCGAGGACCTGACCGTGGCCGGCACGGAGCTCCAGGTGCTGCACACCCCCGGGCACTCGCCCGGCTCCGTCTGCCTGTACGCGCCGGAACCGGGCGCCGTGTTCTCCGGCGACACCCTCTTCCAGAGCGGCCCCGGAGCCACCGGCCGCTCCTTCTCTGACTTCGGCACCACGATCGGGGCCGAGGCGCCCCGCCTCGACGAGTGGATCGCCCGCGGCCACTGACCGACCGTCGCCGCACCGCCCGCCCAAGGACCCACACCGCACTACGAAGGCCCGTCACCGCACTGCGAACCTGGAGGAGGACCATGGCGGCACAGCCGAAGGTGGTCATCATCGGCGCCGGCATCGTCGGATGCGCACTCAGCGACGAACTGACCGCACGCGGCTGGACGGACGTCACCGTTCTGGAGCAGGGCCCCCTCTTCGCCACGGGCGGCTCCACCTCGCAAGCCCCAGTCACCCGCCGGCTCACCCCGCTGGTCGTCCAGGACGAGCAGTCCGTGGTGATGGGGCACGAACCGGTGTACGTGGACGGCCGCCCGGTCGGCTGTGTGACCAGCGCCGCCTATGGCTACACGATCGGCGCGCCCATCGCGTACGCCTGGCTGCCCGCCGAACACGCCGCACCCGGAACCCCGGTGGGGATCGAGTGCTTCGGCGCCAGGGTCCGGCCGTCACCGCCGCCGAGCCCCTCTTCGACCCCGAGATGTCACGCATACGCCGCTGAACGGGCCCCGGGCCACCGGCAGCACCACACCCTCATCGGCAAGATTCCCAGGAGATGGACACATGGCCACTTCGTATGACGTGATCGTCGTCGGTCTGGGCGGGATGGGCAGCGCGGCCGCCTGTCACCTCGCCGCCCGCGGCCGGCGCGTGCTCGGCATCGAGCGCTTCGGCCCGGCCCACAACCTCGGCTCCAGCCACGGCGGTTCCCGTATCTACCGGCAGGCCTACTTCGAGGACCCGGCCTACGTACCGCTGCTGCTGCGCGCCCGCGAACTGTGGGAGAAGCTCGCCGTCGACTCCGGGCGGGAGGTCTTCACCGAGACCGGCGGTCTCATGATCGGCCGCGAGGACAGCGAGGCCTTCGCCGGCACCCTGCGCAGCGCCCATGAGTGGGGCCTGGACCACGAGGTCCTGGGCGCCGCCGACATCCGGCGCCGTTTCCCCACCTTCAACCCGGCGGCCGAGGACGTCGCCTTCTACGAGCGCAGGGCCGGCATCGCCCGGCCCGAGGCGACCGTCGCCGCCCATCTGGACCTGGCCCGGGCCCACGGCGCCGACCTGCACTTCGCGGAACTCGTCCTCGACTGGGAGGCCGACGGCCCGGGCGGCAAGGCCTGGGTGGTCACCGACCGTGGCGCCTACACGGCCGACCGGCTGGTCATCGCCCCCGGGGCGTGGGCGCCGAAGCTGCTCTCCGGCCTCGGCGTGCGCGTCACGGTGGAGCGCCAGGTCATGTACTGGTTCCAACCCGAGGGCGGAGTCCGCCCGTTCAGCGCCGAACGGCACCCCGTCTACATCTGGGAGGACCCCGACGGCACCCAGATCTACGGCTTCCCCTCACTCGACGGCCCGGACGGCGGCGCCAAGGTCGCCTTCTTCCGCAAGGGCGGCGCCTGCGACCCCGACCATCTCGACCGCCGGATCCACCCGGACGAGATCGTGGCCATGGCCGACTATCTGCGCCCGCGCATCCCGACCCTGCCCGGCCGCTTCCTCAAGGGCGCGGCCTGCATGTACGCCAACACCCCGGACGAGCACTTCGTCCTCGCCCGGCACCCTGAACATGCGCAGGTGATCGTGGCCTGCGGCTTCTCCGGCCACGGGTTCAAGTTCGTCCCCGTCATCGGCGAGATCCTCGCCGACCTTGCCATCGAAGGCACCACCGACCACCCCATTGCCCTGTTCGATCCCCGCCGCGTGCGCGTCTGACATCTTCCGAAGGTGACACGATGACCATCACGAACCTGCCGCCCAGCCTGATCCCCACGCTGTCCGGCGAGTACTACACCGACCCCGAGGTCTTCGCTCAGGAGCAGGAGCGGGTCTTCGAGGCCATGTGGTTCTGCGTGGCCCGCGCCGCCGAGCTGGACAAGCCCGGGGCTTTCCGCACCTACCAGGTGGGCCGCGAGAGCGTGCTGATCTCCCGCTCGAGGGACGGCTCGATCAAGGCGTTCCTCAACATCTGCCGGCACCGCGGCGCCAAGCTCTGCACCGAGGAGTCCGGCGAGGTCAAGCGTGCCTTCCAGTGTCCGTACCACGCCTGGACCTACGGCCTGGACGGCAAGCTGGTCGCCGCGCCCAACCTGACCTCGATGCCGGACATCGACCGGACCGAGTACGGCCTGATCAACGTCCACGTGCGGGAGTGGCTCGGCTATCTGTGGGTGTGCCTCGCCGACGAGCCGCCGTCCTTCGAGGCGGACGTGCTGGGCGCGGTCGTCGAGCGGCTCGGCGACGTCGAGTCGATCGAGCGCTACGGAATCGAGAACCTCCAGGTGGGCCGCCGTATCACGTACGACGTGAAGGCGAACTGGAAGCTCATCATCGAGAACTTCATGGAGTGCTACCACTGCGCCACCATCCACCCCGAACTCACCGAAGTGCTGCCGGAGTTCGCGGACGGCTATGCGGCCCAGTACTACGTCGGCCACGGTGCCGAGTTCGGTCAGGAGATCCAGGGCTTCACCGTCGACGGCTCCGAGGGCCTGGACCGCATCCCGGGGGTCGCCGAGGACCAGGACCGCCGCTACTACGCGATCACCGTCAGGCCGCAGGTCTTCATCAACCTCGTACCCGACCATGTGATCTTCCACCGGATGTACCCGATGGCACCCGACCGCACGGTCGTCGAGTGCGACTGGCTGTACCTGCCGCACGTCGTGGAGAGCGGCAAGGACGTGGAGCGTTCGGTGGAACTGTTCCACCGGGTCAACCAGCAGGACTTCGACGCCTGTGAGCGCACCCAGCCGGCGATGAGCTCGAAGGCGTACGCCAAGGGCGGCGTGCTGGTGCCCAGCGAGCATCACATCGGCGAGTTCCACACCTGGCTGCAGAACAAGCTCGGGCTGGGCCCCGCACACTGACCCGCCCCACCCCCGGTGCCGCCCGTCCACCTGCTGTTGCGGCCCCTCCGGCAGGTGGGCGGGCCAGTGGGCTGTCATGGACGAACCCGCTATCCGTCCCGCCGACGTTGCGAATCGCGCAACGTCGAGCATCATCAGAAATTGATAGGCGACGCCTCCCTTGACAATGCCCGCACCGCGCGGAAAGCATGTTGCGTATAGCGATTGTCGTTGTGCTATCTGAGACAACTCCCGTCTGGAGCCGGCATGAGGAGCATCACCGTCGTCGGAGCGTCGCTGGCAGGCCTGAGCACGGTTCGCGCGCTGCGCGCAGAGGGCTACGACGGCGAGATCGTCGTGGTGGGGGAGGAGCGCCACGCTCCCTACGACCGCCCGCCGCTGTCCAAGGACTTCCTCAAGGGCGACATCGGCGCCGAGGGACTCGCGCTCGGCGACGCGGACGAGTACGAGGTCCTGGACGCGCAGTGGCTGCTCGGCGAGCGCGCTGTACGGCTCGATCCCGTCGCCCGCAGCGTCACCCTGGCCGGAGGACGGCACGTGCGCACCGACGGCATCGTCATCGCGACCGGCGCCACCCCCCGCACCCTCCCCGGCACGGACGGGCTGGCGGGCGTCCACACCCTGCGCACCCTGGAGGACGCCCAGGCCCTGCGCGCCGAACTGCTCGACGGCCTGCCCCGCGTCGTCGTCATCGGCGCCGGGTTCATCGGCGCCGAGGTGGCCTCCACCGCGCACCGGCTCGGACTCCACGTCACCGTCGTCGAGGCGCTCCCTGTTCCCCTGGAGCGTCAGCTCGGGCGTGAGATGGGCCTGGTGGTCTCCTCGCTCCACAGCGATCACGGGGTCCGGCTGCTGTGCGGATCCGGCGTGGCGGAACTGATCGGCGAGGGCCGGGTCACGGGCGTACGGCTGGCGGACGGGCGGGTGCTGCCCGCCGACATCGTCGTGGCCGGCGTGGGCGTGTGGCCCAACACCGACTGGCTCGTCGGCTCCGGTGTGCAGGTGGACGACGGCGTGGTGTGCGACGCCGGCTGTGCGACCGGCGTACCGGGCGTGGTCGCCGTCGGTGACGTCGCCCGCTGTCCCAACCCGTTCACCGGACGGCACGCCCGCATCGAGCACTGGAGCAACGCCACCGAGCAGGCGAAGACCGCCGCTCGCACGCTGCTGACCGGTGTGCCGGCCGAGGCCCCTCTCATCCCGCCGTACTTCTGGTCCGACCAGTACCAGGTGCGCATCCAGGTCGCCGGACACGTCGCCCCGGGCGCCGAGCCCGAGGTCGTCCAGGGCGACATCGACAGCCGCACCTTCACGGCCGTCTACCGGCGCGAGGGCACCCCCGTCGCCGTGCTCTCCCTCAACCAGCCGAAGTTCTTCAACCGGCTCCGCCGCACCCTCGTCCCCGCCGCCGCGGCCGTCGTGTCATGAGCTCCGCGCCCCAACTCCCCCTGGAGCCCGCGGGGAAGACCGCCCACAGGGAGTCGGTGGGGGAGACCGCCATGAGCGTTCCGCGGCACCTCCGCTACACCTGGGACCACGCGTGGCTGACCCCAGATGCCTACGCCGCCCACTGCGCCCACACCCAAGGAGACCGCCGATGACCCTGTTCAACCAGCCCCTGCACGAGCTCGACCCGGAGGTGGCCGCCGCGGTCGACGCCGAGCTGGAGCGTCAGCAGTCGACCCTGGAGATGATCGCCTCGGAGAACTTCGCGCCCGTCGCCGTGCTGGAGGCGCAGGGTTCGGTGCTGACCAACAAGTACGCCGAGGGCTACCCGGGCCGTCGTTACTACGGTGGCTGTGAGCACGTCGACGTCGCCGAGCAGATCGCCATCGACCGGGTCAAGGAGCTGTTCGGCGCCGAGTACGCCAACGTGCAGCCCCACTCCGGCGCTTCGGCCAACCAGGCGGCTCTGTTCGCGCTGGCCCAGCCCGGCGACACGATCCTGGGGCTGGACCTGGCCCATGGCGGCCACCTGACCCACGGCATGAAGATCAATTTCTCGGGCAAGCAGTTCAACGTCGTTCCGTACCACGTGGACGCGGAGACCGGTCTGGTCGACATGGCGGAGCTGGAGGGGCTCGCGAAGGAGCACCGGCCGAAGGTGATCATCGCCGGGTGGTCGGCGTACCCGCGGCAGTTGGACTTCGCCGAGTTCCGGCGGATCGCCGACGAGGTCGGCGCGTACCTGTGGGTGGACATGGCGCACTTCGCCGGTCTGGTCGCGGCCGGCCTGCACTCGAACCCGGTGCCGTACGCGGACGTGGTCACCTCCACCACGCACAAGACCCTCGGCGGGCCGCGCGGCGGGATCATCCTCGCTCGCAGCACGGACTTCGCGAAGAAGCTGAACTCGTCGGTCTTCCCGGGCTTCCAGGGCGGCCCGCTGGAGCATGTGATCGCGGCCAAGGCGGTCTCCTTCAAGGTCGCCGCGTCGGAGGAGTTCAAGGAGCGCCAGCGCCGCACGGTCGAGGGCGCGCAGCTCCTCGCCGAACGGCTGACCGCGTCGGATGCTCGTGAAGCCGGGGTGAACGTGCTGTCCGGCGGCACCGACGTGCACCTGATCCTGGTCGACCTGCGCCAGTCGGAGCTGGACGGGCAGCAGGCCGAGGACCGCCTCCACGAGGTCAGCATCACCGTCAACCGCAACGCCGTCCCGAACGACCCGCGCCCGCCGATGGTGACGTCAGGCCTGCGCATCGGCACCCCGGCGCTGGCCACCCGCGGCTTCCAGGCCGAGGACTTCGCCGAGGTCGCCGACGTCATCGCCGAGGCGCTCAAGCCGTCCTACGACGCCGAAGCGCTCAAGGCCCGGGTCAAGGCCCTGGCCGACAAGCACCCGCTGTACCCCGGCCTGTAACCGACAACTTCCCGCAGGGGCGTGCCGTGACCGTTCGTCACGCCCCGCCAATCCCACCGGAGTGTGGCGTGGCAATCAGCGTCTTCGACCTGTTCTCCATCGGCATCGGCCCGTCCAGCTCGCACACCGTCGGCCCGATGCGCGCCGCCGGGATGTTCGTGGCCAGGCTGAAGCAGGACGGCGTGCTCGCCCAGACCGCCGCGGTACGGGCGGAGCTGTTCGGCTCCCTCGGTGCCACCGGCCACGGCCACGGCACCCCCAAGGCGGTGCTGCTCGGCCTGGAGGGCAACGAGCCGCACACGGTCGACGTCGCGCAGGCAGACCTGGACGTCGAGCGGATCCGCGGCACCGGACGCATCCGCCTCCTCGGTGCCGAGATCGGCCCGGCCCACGAGATCGACTTCGACGTCTCGACGCAGCTGGTCCTGCACCGCCGGCGCTCGCTGCCGTACCACGCCAACGGCATGATCCTCTTCGCCTACGACGCCGACGGTGTGCCGCTGCTGGAGAAGGCGTACTACTCGGTGGGCGGCGGCTTCGTCGTGGACGAGGACGCGGTCGGCGCGGACTGCATCAAGCCCGACGACACGGTGCTGACCCATCCGTTCCGCACGGGCGACGAGCTGCTGCGCCTGACGAAGGAGACCGGCCTGTCGATCTCCGCGCTGATGCTGGAGAACGAGAAGGCCTGGCGCACCGAGGAGGAGATCCGCGCGGGACTGCTGGAGATCTGGCGGGTCATGCAGGCCTGCGTCTCCCGGGGTCTGGGCCGCGAGGGCATCCTCCCCGGTGGCCTGAAGGTCCGTCGTCGGGCCGCGGCGGCGGCTCGGGCCCTGCGCAGCGAGGGGGACCGGGCGGGCCGCGCGATGGAGTGGGTGACCCTCTACGCGATGGCGGTGAACGAGGAGAACGCGGCGGGCGGCCGTGTCGTCACCGCTCCGACGAACGGCGCCGCGGGCATCATCCCCGCCGTCCTGCACTACTACCTCGACTTCGTGCCCGGCGCCGACGAGGACGGAATCGTCCGCTTCCTGCTCGCCGCCGGGGCGATCGGCATGCTCTTCAAGGAGAACGCCTCCATCTCCGGCGCCGAGGTCGGCTGCCAGGGCGAGGTCGGCTCCGCCTGCTCCATGGCCGCCGGAGGGCTCGCCGAGGTCCTCGGCGGCAGCCCCGAACAGGTCGAGAACGCCGCCGAGATCGGCATGGAACACAACCTCGGCCTGACCTGCGACCCGGTCGGCGGCCTGGTGCAGATCCCGTGCATCGAACGCAACGGCATGGCCGCGGTCAAGGCGGTGACGGCCGCCCGGATGGCGCTGCGCGGCGACGGCCGCCACCACGTCTCCCTCGACAAGGTCATCAAGACCATGAAGGAGACCGGCGCCGACATGAAGGTCAAGTACAAGGAGACCGCCCGCGGCGGCCTGGCCGTCAACGTCATCGAGTGCTGAGGCGCCGGACGGGCGGGACAGGGGCGAAGCAGGAGAAAGGGCCGCAGCCATGCTCATCGACACCTACGGTCGCGTCGCCACCGACCCGCGGGTCTCGCTTACCGATCGGTGCAACCTGCGCCGCACGTACTGCATGCCGGAAGCGGGTCTGCCGTGGCTGCCCAGGCCCGGTCTGCTCACGGACGACGAGGTCGTGCGGCTGGTCCGGATCGCGGTCACTCACCTCGGCGTCGAGGAGGTCCGCTTCACCGGCGGCGAGCCGCTGCTGCGCCCCGGTCTCGTCGGGATCGTCCAGCGGTGCGCCGCTCTCGCACCGCGCCCCAGGCTGTCGCTGACCACCAACGGCATCGGCCTGGGGCGGACCGCCGAAGCCCTCGAACGCGCCGGCCTGGACCGGGTCAACGTCTCGCTGGACCCACTGCGCCCCGCCGCCTTCAAGGCTCTGACCCGGCGGGACCGCCACCACGACGTGCTTCAGGGCCTGGCCTCGGCTCGCGCGGCCGGGCTCACCCCGGTGAAGGCCGTCCTGATGCCCGGACTGAACGACGACCCTTCCTCCAGCCCGACCGGCCGATGTCGGCCATCGGGGGCTGACGCCCCGGGGGTAGAGCGCAACGACGTCCACAGACAAAAGCTGGAGTGAGGCGATGGGACGGGTCACTGAGCGACGGCGCGTCGTCCGGGTGCGGAACGGTGCCGTGAGCACGCGCCCGGACACGCTGGTGGCGGAGGAGCCACTGGAGATCCGGCTCTGCGGCAAGCCGCTGGCGATCACCATGCGCACGCCCGGGGACGACTTCGCGCTCGCCGCCGGGTTCCTGGTGAGCGAGGGCGTCGTGGGCCGGGCCGAGGAGGTGGCGACCATCGTGTACTGCGCGGGCGCGACGGAGGACGGTTCGAACACCTACAACGTGGTCGACGTGCAGCTCGCCACCGGCGTTCCGGTGCCCGACATCACGCTCGAGCGGAACGTGTACACCACGTCGTCGTGCGGACTGTGCGGGAAGGCGAGTCTGCACGCCGTACGGACCACGGCGCGGTGGCCGATCGCCGACACGCCCCCGGTCCGGGTCACCCCTGATCTGCTGGCTGCCCTGCCCGACCAACTGAGGGTCGCCCAGAGGGTGTTCGAGCGGACCGGTGGACTGCATGCCGCCGGACTGTTCTCGCCCGAGGGCGAACTGCTGGACCTGCGGGAGGACGTCGGCCGGCACAACGCCGTCGACAAGCTGATCGGCCGCGCGTTCCAGTCCGGCCGACTGCCGCTGTCCCGCAGCATTCTGCTGGTCTCCGGGCGGGCCTCCTTCGAGCTGGTGCAGAAGGCGGTCATGGCGGGCATCCCGGTCCTGGCGGCGGTCTCGGCACCGTCCTCCCTCGCCGTGGACCTGGCCGCGGAGACCGGGCTGACGCTCGTCGGCTTCCTGCGCGGCGGCTCCATGAATGTGTACGCCGGTGAGCGGCGCCTCGACCTGCGAGCCAGGGCGACGGCGGGAGCCGGTACGTGACCCGGCTCGAGGGCCTCTACAGCCGCACCCACGGCAGCAGCCCCGTCGGTCCGTCCCGGTTGCGGCCGTTCGGCGCCCCGCACCGCCCCCGCCGCGTCGCGATGCTCAGCGTGCACACCTCACCGTTGCATCAGCCCGGCACCGGAGACGCCGGCGGGATGAACGTCTACATCGTGGAGCTCGCCAAGCGCCTTGCCGCGATCGGCATCGAGGTGGAGATCTTCACTCGGGCCACCTCCGCCGCACTCCCGCCGAGGGTCGAACTCGCGCCCGGCGTCCTGGTCCGGAACGTCGACGCGGGCCCCTACGAGGGCCTGGCCAAGGAGGATCTGCCCGCCCAGCTGTGCGCCTTCGGGCACGGCGTGACGCGGGCCTGGGCCGGCCGGCAGCCCGGCCACTACGACCTGGTCCACTCCCACTACTGGCTCTCCGGCCACGTCGGCCGTCTCGTCGCCGAGCGCTGGGGTGTTCCGCTCGTCCACGCAATGCACACCATGGCCAAGGTAAAGAACGCCTCCCTCGCCGAGGGTGACGCCCCCGAGCCCGCGGCCCGCGTGGTCGGCGAGAGCCAAGTCGTACGGGCTGCCGACCGGTTGATAGCGAACACCGAGAAGGAGGCGGGGGAACTCCTCCGCCACTACGGCGCCGACACCGGCCGGGTCGCCGTCGTCCACCCCGGTGTGGACCTGGAACGCTTCCGGCCCGACGCCCGTGGTGTCGAGGCCGGCCGGGCTGCGGCGCGGTCCCGCCTCGGCCTCCCGCAGAACGCGCTGATCCCCCTGTTCGTGGGCCGCATACAGCCGTTGAAGGCGCCGGACGTCCTGCTGCGCGCGGTGGCCGGACTGTTGGAGGAGCGGCCGTGGCTGCGTGAGCGGATCGTGGTGCCGGTCGTGGGCGGGCCCAGTGGCAGCGGCCTGGCCAGGCCGGAAGGGGTGCAGAAACTGGCGGCCTGCCTCGGCATCTCGGACGTGGTGCTGTTCCGGCCGCCGGTCGGCCAGGACCAGCTCGCCGACTGGTACCGGGCGGCGTCCGTGCTCGTCATGCCGTCCCACAGCGAGTCCTTCGGCCTGGTGGCCGTCGAGGCGCAGGCCTGCGGCACCCCGGTGATCGCCGCCGAGGTCGGAGGCCTGCCGGTGGCCGTACGGGACGGGGTGAGCGGCGTCCTCGTACCCGGGCACGACCCGGCGGACTACGCACGGGCGTTGTACGGCTTCGCCGCCGACCCGGCCCGCCTCGCCCGCATGAGCGAGGCCGCGGTGCAGCACGCCCGGTCCTTCGGCTGGGCCACGGCCGCGGCGGCGACCGCGGATGTGTACACGGCGGCCCTGCAAGAGCGCGGACTTCTGCCGGTGGCCGGCCGGCCGGAACGGCCCTGACGCACGGCGAGGCGATCCTTCCCCCGACCCTGGACGTCACCGACAAGGCCGCCGTCACCGCGGCCGTCCAGCGGGCGCACGACTGCTTCGGCCGCCTGGACGTCGGTTGCTCCTGGGAAGTGACCCGCCTATGTCTTCCCGGCCCTGACGTTACGTCAGTTAAGTCAGTGTTTCGTCAGTATCAGTCCTGGCGCATTCCGCGAAGAGTGTCCGAGTAGGTGCATGGTCGGCGATGTCACAACCACCTGGTTCGCGCGGAAGCCCAGGTAGGGAGCCTGCTCGCCAGAGTGAAGCGATGTTCCTCACAATCATCGACTCCGACGCGTGCCGGTGTACAGTGAAGACCGCCCTTGACCTGCACAAAGTAGGCAGGGAGCCGTCTTACAGGAGTCCAAAGTGCTGCGTACTCTGTTCAAGTCCAAGATCCACCGCGCCACCGTCACCCAGGCCGACCTGCACTACGTGGGATCGGTGACCATCGACGCCGATCTCCTCGACGCCGCCGACCTGCTGCCCGGCGAGCTCGTGCACATCGTCGACATCACCAACGGGGCCCGGCTCGAGACGTACGTCATCGAGGGCGAGCGCGGCTCGGGTGTCGTGGGGATCAACGGAGCCGCCGCCCATCTCGTGCATCCCGGAGACCTGGTGATCATCATCAGTTACGCTCAGGTGACCGACGCGGAGGCCCGGACCCTGAAGCCGCGGGTCGTGCACGTGGACCGCGACAACCGGATCGTGGCCCTGGGCGCCGACCCCGCCGAGCCGGTGCCGGGCTCCGACCAGGAGCGCAACCCGCAGGCCGTGTCCGTCTGACCGTCCCTGCCACCGCGACCACCGCGTCGTCCACCGCACCCATCGCACCAGGAGCGTGCCCATGAGCGACATCCGGATCCGCGACGACCGGGCGGCCGGCCGCCTCGAAGCCCTCGGCGAGGACGGCGAGGTCGTGGGCCGCATCGAGTACTTCGTACTTCAGTCGCCCGGGCGCGCCCTGGTCCCCGTGCACACGATCGTCGAACCGGCCCACGAGGGCCAGGGCATCGCCGGCTCCCTGGCCCGTGAGCTGTACACCATCGCCGCACGCGAGGAAACCCCCGTCGCTCCGCTGTGCCCGTACGTCGTGAAGTGGGCCGGGCGTCACCCCGAGGAGGCCCCGGCGGCCGATCCCGGCCTGCTCGCGGCGGCCAAGGACTGGCTGCGCGCCCACCCCGGCAGGTTCTGACGGATGCTGGCCCTCCTGCACACCTCACCCGTCCACGTCCCGGTCTTCGACGCCCTGCGCGACGAGGACCACCCCGGCCTGGAACTACGGCACTTCGTCGACGAGGACCTGCTGGCCCGGGCCCGCGCACGGAGCCCCGAAGCGGTCGCGGACGACGTACGGGCCGTGCTGGCGCGCGCCGTCGCCGAGGGGGCCCGGGCGGTGCTGTGCACCTGCTCGACCCTCGGCGCGGTGGCGGAGACGGCCGGCGCGCGGGTCCCGGTGGTGCGCGTGGACCGTCCGATGGCCGCCGCCGCGGTGGCCGCCGGGCCGCGCGTCGTCGTCCTGGCGACCGTGGAGAGCACCGTCGCCCCGACCGCCGAGCTGATCGCCGAGGAGGCGCGCCGCGCGGCCCGGCCCGTCACCGTCCGCCGGATCCTGGTCGACGGCGCCTGGGCCCGTTTCGCGGCCGGCGACACGGAGGGCTGTGCCCGTCTCGTGGCCGACGCGGCCGACGCGGTCCGCGACGCCGACGCGATCGTCCTCGCCCAGGCCTCCATGGCCCCCGCCCGGCAACTGACGCGTACCCCGGTACCGGTCCTGAGCAGCCCCCGCCCCGGCCTGGCGGCGGGCGCCCGGGCAGCGCAGCGCGGCTGAGCCCGCGACCGGAGAGGCCCGGGCGGGCGCACGCGCTGCCACCGCAGGGTGACTGTCGGCGCCGCCCGCGGGTACGCGGGGGAGTAGTCCAGAGCCAAGCTTCACCAATGGCCGGAGGACACGATGACCAACCCGTACCCCGACCCCGTCCAGCCCCCGCCGACGCCGGGCCCGGAGCCGTACCCCAGCCCGGTGCCACCGCCCGAACCACCCCCGGGCCCGGACCCCACCCCACCCCCGGCCCCACCGCACCCGGGCCCGCCTCCGCCGGAGCCCTCCCCCTCCCCGATCCCCCCGGGACCGGAACCGGTCCCCAACCCGGAGCCGGGCCCTCCACTCAGCTGAGAGCCGACAGGAACAGCCGAGAGCCGACAGGAACAGAGACAGAAACAGAACAGAAGCACGAGCAGGAACAGAAGCAGGAACAGGAACAGAAGCAGGAACAGGAACAGGAACAGGCGGTGGGCGGCGCGACACCGCCGCCCACCGCACCACACCCCTGGGCGCTACGCACCGACCTCCGACCGGTCCCCGCCCCACAGGGTGTGGAACGCCCCCTCCCGGTCCACCCTCCGGTACGTGTGCGCCCCGAAGAAGTCCCGCTGCCCCTGGGTGAGCGCCGCGGGCAACCGCTCGGCACGCAACGCGTCGTAATAGGCGAGCGCCGCCGCGAACCCCGGCGTGGGCACCCCCTGGAGCGTCGCGGACACCAGCACCTCGCGCCACGGGTCCTGCGCGGCAGCGATCTCGGAGGCGAACGTCTCGTCCGACAGCAGGCTCGGCAGGTCCGCGCGGGCGTCGTACGCGGCGCGGATCCGGTCGAGGAAGGCCGCCCGGATGATGCAGCCGCCGCGCCAGATCGCGGAGACGGCGCCGAGGTCGATGTCCCAGCCGTACTCCTCGCTGCCCGCGGCGATCTCGTGGAAGCCCTGGGTGTACGACACGATCTTCGAGGCGTACAGCGCCTGCTCCACCCGGTCCGCGAAGGCCTGAGCCTCCGCCCTGTCCAGCGCGGCAGGCTTCGGGCCGGCCAGCCCCCGCGAGGCCTCCCGCAGCGTCCCGTGCCCCGACAGCGAGCGCGCGAAGACGGCCTCCGCGATGCCCGACACCGGCACGCCGAGGTCCAGCGCGATCTGCACGGTCCAGCGGCCGGTTCCCTTCTGCTCCGCCCGGTCCACCACCACGTCCACGAACGGCTCGCCCGTCGCCGCGTCCACGTGCGACAGCACCTCGGCCGTGATCTCGATCAGGTACGAGTCGAGGCGTCCGGTGTTCCAGGTGCGGAAGACGTCCGCGATCTCGGCGGGGGAGTAACCGGCCACGTCCCGCAGCAGCTGGTACGCCTCGCCGATCAGCTGCATGTCCGCGTACTCGATGCCGTTGTGGACCATCTTCACGAAGTGCCCGGCGCCGTCGGGACCGACGTGCGTCACGCAGGGCGCCCCGTCCGCCGCCTTCGCGGAGATCCTCTCCAGCATCGGCCCCAGCGACTCGTACGACTCCTTCGAGCCGCCCGGCATGATGCTCGGCCCGTGCAGGGCGCCCTCCTCGCCCCCGGAGATGCCCGTGCCGACGAAGTGGATGCCGCGCTCGCGCAGTTCGCGCTCCCGGCGCCGGGTGTCGGCGAAGTGCGCGTTGCCCCCGTCGATGATCATGTCGCCGGGCTCCAGGAGCGGGGCGAACTCCTGGATCACGGCGTCGGTCGGTTCCCCGGCCTTCACCATGATCACCAGACGGCGGGGTCGCTCCAGCGCCGTCACGAACTCCTTGGCGGTCTCGGCCGCGACGAAGTCGCCCTCGTGCCCGAACTCCTTCACCAGGGCGTGCGTGCGCGCCGCCGTCCGGTTGTGCACCGCGACCGTGTAGCCGTTGCGCGCGAAGTTACGGGCGAGGTTGCGGCCCATGACCGCGAGTCCCGTGACGCCGATCTGGGCTGTAGTGCTCATACGGTTGGCTCCTCAGGGTCCTGTGCTCGTCCTGTGCTCGTCCTGTTCCGGTGGTGCCGATCGTCCCGCCCGTCGCGCCCCGCCGGCCATCCTGACGCGCCGGTGCGCCGGCCGCACGTCCTGACCGCGCGCCGTCCCGGAGCGGGTGCGCAGCGGCGGCCCTCTGTGCTACAAGGCCGCGCAACAGGGGGCGATTCCCGGTCGAGTTGAGACAGGGCGGCCGATTGTCGTCTTGTCCTGGCCGGTTGAGGGCCCTTACTTTTGCCGCTCCTGACGCATGTCGAGGGGGACCTTCATGGCCGTACGCGGCCGGCACCGCCGGTATCAGCCGAACAGGATCAACCGGGCCTCGCTCACCGTCACGGCGGGCGGCGCCGGCATGGCCCTCCCGCTCATCGGTACCGGCGTCGCGCAGGCCGCCGACGTGGACACCTGGGACAAGGTCGCCGCCTGCGAGTCGAGCAACGACTGGGACATCAACACCGGCAACGGCTACTACGGCGGCCTGCAGTTCACCCAGTCCACCTGGGAGGCGTACGGCGGCACCCGGTACGCGCCGCGCGCCGATCTCGCCACCAGGGACCAGCAGATCGCCGTCGCGGAGAAGGTGCTGGAGGGCCAGGGACCCGGCGCCTGGCCGGCCTGCTCGGTCCGCGCCGGACTCGCCCGGGGTGGCGACACCCCCGACATCCACCCGGGCGGCACCTCCGCGAAGCCGGCCAAGAGCTCGCTGAAGGACGTACAGCCGCAGACCACGCCCCAGTCGCGGGCGGGCACCGCCGAGATGTACACGGTCGTGCGCGGCGACACCCTCTCCGGCATCGCCGACGAGCAGGCGGTGCGCGGTGGCTGGCAGCGGCTGTACGCCGCCAACCGGGCGGCCATCGGAGCGGATCCCGACCTGATCGTGCCGGGTCAGCGGCTGAAGCTGCGCGGCCAGGCCGGCGCGACGGCCACGACCCCGGGCGGCACCTCCGGCTCCGGGACGGGCAAGGCCTCCCCAGGCACCAAGGAGACCACCAAGGAGAAGGCCGGCAAGCAGAAAGCCGGCAAGCAGAAGGCCGACACGGGGAAGGCCGACAAGGAGAAGGCCACCGGGAAGACGTCGACCGCCCGCTCGCTCGTCGCTCCCGTCGCCGCCGGCACGGGCACCGCGTACCACGCGAGGGGCTCCTCCTGGTCGAAGGGCTACCACACGGGCGTCGACTTCCCGGTTCCCACCGGCACGTCGGTGAAGGCCGTCGCGGCGGGCACGGTGGTGACCGCGGGCTGGGGCGGTTCCTTCGGCTACCAGGTGGTCATCCGGCACACCGACGGCCGCTACTCGCAGTACGCGCACCTCTCGGCCATCTCGGTACGGGACGGGCAGTCGGTCGCCGCCGGCCGGCGCATCGGCCGCTCCGGCTCCACGGGCAACAGCACGGGCCCGCATCTGCACTTCGAGGTGCGGACGGGACCCGGGTTCGGGACGGACATCGATCCGGTGGCCTATCTGCGGGCCGGCGGCGTCAGGATCTGATCCGCACGCGGCGCCGGTCGAGGACCGGCATCGGGACGTACGGGCCGCCGTAGAACGGCCCGTACAGGGGCAGCGGTCCGGGCGGGGCGGACGGCTCCGCCACCGGCACCGGCTCCTCCCGGGTCTGGGCCGGTACGAGCACGTCCGCCCGCACGTTCGCCACCGGCACCGGCTCCTCCCGGGCCTGTGCCGGTACGAGCACGTCCGCCCGCACGTTCTCCCGAAGGCCCTCCCGGGCGCCTGCCCGGACGTCCAGGGCCTTTTCCAGGGCCTCTTCGAGCGCCTCTTCCAAGGCCTCTCCACGTCCACGGGCTTCTTCCCGACGCCTGGCGACCGGCTCGACCGGCTGCCGCGGGAACCCGCCGGGCAGTCCGGCCGCGCTCGCCGGGCCGGCCGTCTGCGCGGCGGGCGCCCGCCGCGGCTGCTCGCCCGCGAGCCGCTCGGTCGTCAGCAGGATCAGGCCGCCGGCCGCCACCACACCGCAGCTCAGGGCGAGCGCGGTGCCCGTGCTGCCGTAGCGGAAGGTCTCGCCGAACATCGTGATGCCGACGGCGGCCGCCACCACCGGGTTCACCACGGTCAGCGTGGCCAGCGGGGCCGTGAGGCCGCCGCTCCGGTAGGAGGCCTGCGACAGCAGCATGCCGGCCGTGGCCAGCAGGCCGATCACGGCGAGGGAGGGCAGGTCGGCCGTCGAGACGCCGCCGGTCCAGTCGACCGCGACGGTCTTGGTGAACACGGACGACATGCCGAAGGCTATGCCGGACCCGGTCGCCAACAGCATGCTGCGCACCGCCGGGTGCCGGTGCGCGGCCCGCCCGGCGATCATCAGGGCCACGACCGCGCCGCAGGTGACGACGGCCGCGGCCACCCGCTGCGGCGTGCTCAGCGACTGCGCCTCCGAGGCGCCGACCAGGGACAGCAGACCGGCCAGACCGACCGTCGCCATGATGGCGCCCCGCCAGGCCGTGGCCCCGGCCCTGCGGCCCACGAACAGGGCCGCCATCGGCAGCGCGACCACGATGGTCAGCGCGCCCAGCGGCTGCACCAGGCTCAGCGGACCGTAGGCCAGCGCCACGACGTGCAGCAGCCCGCCGAGTCCGTTCAGCGCGACCGCCGCCCACCAGCCCGGCCGACGCAGCGGCGCGTACTGTTCGCCGGGCGAGGACACCGCGACCTGCTCCTGCACGATCGCCCCGGCCGCGTAGGCGACGGCCGAGACGAGCGACAGGACCACGGACAACGCGAGGGCGCTCATGAGCTGCTCCTCTGCGTGAGGCTGGGGCCCGGGGCCCGGCGCGGCGAACGGTCTGCTCTCATGAGCAACACGATGCCTTGTCGATCTGTTCCCGTCGTCGTCCCTGAGCACGCATTGGGTCATACTGCCGATGGAGTACGACCGGCCCGCAGTCCTCCCCAAGGTGGGTGATGGGCACGCCGCATCCCGCCGGTCGCTCCTGCGGCCGGCCTTGGTACTACTGCCCTTCGTGGACCTCGACCCCCAACTCGCCGCCCTCCGCCCGCTCGGTGGCTTCTTCGCCCTGCGCACCGCCGCGCCCACGGCCCGTCAGGCGCCCCGGCCCCTGCCGACGCTCGCGGAGGCCTACGCAGCCGCGTCGCCGGACGGTGACGGACATCCCCTCACCTTCCGCGTCCGGAAGGTCGCCCGCGCCCTGCGCGCGCCCGAGACGCGGATCGCCGCCTCCGTGGCCCAGCAGGGCCTCGCCGCCCGCCTGTGGTCGGTGGCGCTCGGCTGCGCCGCCCTGTACGGCGAGCTGCCCGACCTGGACCCGCGGCTGCTGCTCTGGGACCCGGACGGCAGCGCCCCGGACGACCTGTGGCTGACGGAGGTCCGCGCCCGGCCCGCGGACGCGGCCACCCTGGCCGACTCCGTGCTCCATGCCCACCTCGAACCGCTGGCCGAGGCCCTGCGCACCCGCCACCGGCTCGCCCCGGGTCTCCTGCGTGGCAACGCCGCCTCGGCGCTGGCCGGCGCGGCCCGGCAGCTGGACCAGTGGGCGCGCGTCCACGGCCGTACGGACGTCCGCGCGCGCTCCCGCGCCCTCACCGCGGAGCTCCTCGCCCACCCCCTGCTCGCCGCCACCGGCACCCTCACCGGTACCGCCTTCCGACGCCGCAGCTGCTGTCTGTACTACCGGCTGCCGGGGGCGGGGGTGTGCGGCGACTGCTGCTTCGTACGACCCCCGCGCTCTTCCCCGCGCGCCCCGTCTGGGTGACCATGAGGTGACCGGTCACGGAGAATTGGGGGTTCCGGGTGCGAGTGGGACTGCTGACCCGGGAGTATCCCCCGGACGTGTACGGCGGCGCGGGCGTCCATGTCGAGTTCCTCGCCCGCGAGTTGCGCGCGCTGGTCGACCTCGAGGTGCACTGCTGGGGCGAGGTCTCCTCGGCGGACAGGGCGGCCGGCGTCCTGCGCCACCGCCCCTGGTCCGCCCTCGACGGGGCCAACGACGCCCTGCGCACCTTCTCCGTCGACCTCGCCATGGCAGCCGCCCTCGAGGGCCGCGAACTGGTCCACTCCCACACCTGGTACGCCAACCTCGCCGGCCATCTCGCCAAGGAGCTGTACGGCGTCCCGCACGTGCTGACCGCCCACTCGCTGGAGCCCCTGCGCCCCTGGAAGGCCGAACAGCTCGGCGGCGGATACGCCCTGTCCGGCTGGGCCGAGCGGACGGCCGTCGAGGCCGCCGACGGGGTGATCGCGGTCTCCGGCGCGATGCGCGACGACATCCTCGCCTGCTACCCGGCGCTGGACGCGAACCGGGTCCACGTCGTGCACAACGGCATCGACACCGCCCTGTACCGGCCGGACCACGGCACCGACGCCCTCGCCCGGACCGGCCTCGACCCGTCCCGCCCGTACGTGCTGTTCGTGGGCCGCATCACCCGTCAGAAGGGGGTCCCGCATCTGCTGCGCGCCGTCCGGGACATCGACCCGGCGGCCCAGGTCGTGCTGTGCGCGGGCGCCCCCGACACCCCCGAGATCGACCGGGAGTTCCGCGAGCTGTTCGAGGAGCTGAGCCGCGCGCGGGACGGGGTGCACTGGATCCCGCGGATGCTGCCGCGTCCGGAGGTCATCCAACTCCTCACCCACGCCGCCGTGTTCGTCTGCCCGTCGGTGTACGAGCCCCTCGGCATCGTCAACCTGGAGGCGATGGCCTGCGGCACGCCCGTCGTGGCCTCCCGGGTCGGCGGCATCCCCGAGGTCGTCGAGGACGGGGTGACCGGCCTGCTGGTTCCCGTGGGGCGGGAGGGCGAAGGGGGCGACGGGGGCGAGGAGTTCGAGGCGGGCCTCGCGCGGGCGCTGGACTCCGTCCTCGGCGACCCGGAGGCCGCCCGCCGGATGGGAGAGGCCGGACGGGCCCGCGCGGTGGGCGAGTTCGGGTGGGACGCGGTGGCGCGGCGCACGGTCCGGCTGTACGAGGAGATCGTCAAACAGGCGTAGGGAGCCCCGCGCGGGGGCAATCATGGTTCAACCAGGATGAGGGGAGCGGCCATGCGTCGTGGTGGGCCTTCGGTCCTCGGGATCGTGCTGGCGGGCGGCGAGGGCAAACGTCTGATGCCCCTCACAGCGGACCGCGCCAAACCCGCGGTCACCTTCGGCGGCACCTACCGTCTCGTCGACTTCGTGCTGTCCAACCTCGTCAACGCCGACATCCTGCGCATCTGCGTGCTGACGCAGTACAAGTCGCACTCGCTGGACCGGCACATCACCACCACCTGGCGGATGTCCAGCCTGCTCGGCAACTACATCACCCCGGTCCCGGCCCAGCAGCGGCTCGGCCCGCGCTGGTACCTCGGCAGCGCCGACGCCATCCTGCAGTCGCTGAACCTGATCTACGACGAGCGGCCCGAGTACGTCGCCGTGTTCGGCGCCGACCACGTCTACCGGATGGACCCGCGCCAGATGCTCACCCAGCACATCGACAGCGGGGCGGGCGTGACGGTGGCCGGCATACGGGTGCCGCGCACCGAGTCCTCGTCCTTCGGCGTGATCACCCCGGGCTCGGACGGGCAGACCGTCGAGCGCTTCCTGGAGAAGCCCGCCGACCCGCCCGGCCTCGCGGACGACCCGGAGACCGTGTTCGCCTCGATGGGCAACTACATCTTCACCACCAAGGCCCTCATCGAGGCACTCCAGCGCGACGCCGAGGACGAGAGCTCCGTGCACGACATGGGCGGCTCGATCCTGCCCCAGCTCACCCAGCGCGGCGAGGCCCGGCTGTACGACTTCAGCGACAACCACGTACCCGGCGAGACCACCCGCGACCAGGGGTACTGGCGGGACGTCGGCACGCTCGACGCGTACTACGACGCCCACATGGACCTGATCGCCGAGCGCCCCGCGTTCAACCTCTACAACCGCAGCTGGCCCATCTACACGCACTCCTACCAGCTCTCCCCGGCCCGCTTCAACGCGGGCGGCATCGCGGGGGAGTCGATCATCAGCGCGGGCTGCCTCATCCGCGGGCAGGTCACCCGCTCCGTGCTGTCACCGGGGGTCGTGGTCGATCCGGGGGCCGTCGTCCAGGGCTCGATCCTGCACGACAACGTCCACATCGGGCGGGGCGCGGTGGTGCGCGGGGCGATCCTGGACAAGAACGTCGAGGTCCCGCCCGGTGCCACGATCGGCGTGAACCCGGAGCGGGACGCGGAGCTGTACTCGGTGTCCAAGGGCGGAGTGATCGCTCTCGGGAAGGACCAGCAGGTGCCGTAGTCCGGCCGGCGTCATGGGTCGGCAGGGGTCGCAGGTCGGCCGCCGTCATGGTCAGCAGGTGCCGTAGGCCGGCAGGCGTCGTGGGTGAGCAGGGGCGTGGCCCGGGCAGGTGTCGTGTTCGATCTGGCTTCCTGGCGTCGATGGTGTTTTCGACAGACTTAATCGACAGTTAACTGTGTGTAGCCTGATCGTACTTGACCGTAATCGCCCGGAGAGATTGACTGCTGTCTCACCCGTCGTCGACGCGAGGCAAGCCCGTGACTGCTGATGATCTGCTGGCACCTCTCGACCTGGCGTTCTGGAACATCGAGTCCCCCGAGCATCCGATGCACCTCGGCGCGCTCGGCGTCTTCTCGGCGCTCTCGCCCACCGCGGGCGCCCACGCGGCCGACCTGCTCGCCGCCCGGGCGGCCGCCGTCCCCGGACTGCGCATGCGGATCCGGGACGTGTGGCAGCCCCCCGCCTTCGGCGGCGCGGTGCGCGAACCCGACCCGGACTTCGACCCGCTGAACCACGTCCGGCTGCACGCGCCGGCCGCCGACTTCCAGGCCGAGGCCGGCCGGCTCATGGAGCGCCCGCTGGAGCGGGGCCGCCCGCCGTGGGAGGCCCACGTCCTGCCGGGGGAGGAGGCCGGCCGCTTCGCCGTCCTGTTCAAGTTCCACCACGCCCTCGCCGACGGCCTGCGCGCGCTGACGCTCGCCGCGGCCGTCCTGGACCCGATGGACCTGCCCCCGCCCCGGCCCCGGCCGGCCGACCCGGCCCGTCCTTCCCTGCCCGACGTACGCAGGCTCCCCGGGCTGCTGCGCGGCGCCCTGTCCGACGTGGGCCGCGCGCTCGACATCGGCGCCTCCGTCGCCGTCCACACCCTCGCCCGGCAGTCGACCGCCGCGCTCACCGCCGGACCCACCGGAACCCGGCGCACCGCCGGCGTGGTCCTCGACCTCGACGACGTGCACCGCGTCCGCAAGGTCGTGGGCGGCACGGTCAACGACGTGCTGATCGCGGTCGTGGCCGGCGCCCTGCGCCGCTGGCTCGACGAGCGCGGCGACGGCAGCGACGGCGTGGCGCCGCGCGCGCTCATCCCGGTCTCCAAGCGCCGCCCGCGCACCGCGCACCCGCAGGGCAACCGGCTCTCCGGGTACCTGATGAGGCTTCCCGTCGACGACCCGGACCCGCTGGGCCGGCTCGCCACGGTCCGCACCGCCATGGACCGCAACAAGGACGCCGGACCGGGCCGGGGGGCGGGCGCCGTCGCTCTGCTGGCCGACCACGTCCCCGCCCTCGGCCACCGCCTCGGCGGACCGCTGGTCAGCCAGGCGGCCCGGCTCTGGTTCGACATCCTGGTCACCAGCGTGCCGCTGCCGAGCTTCGGGCTGAAGCTCGGCGGGAACCCGGTCACCGAGGTCTACCCGTACGCCCCGCTCGCCCGCGGCCAGTCCCTGGCGGTGGCGATCTCGACCTACCGCGGGCGCGTCCACTTCGGCCTGGTCGCCGATGCCGAGGCGGTCCCCGACCTCGACCGGTTCGCACGGGCGCTGTCCGCGGAGGTGGAGACGCTCCTCACGGCCTGCGGCTCGTGAGCACCGTTTTCCGGCTCGTTCACCTCCGGGGGGCGCCGGCCGGTGGCGGGAGCACGACCGTGCTCGGCCCTTCGGGCCTGCGCGCGCCCGCACCCTCGCCACCGGCGCCCCCCTGCGGTTCACACGCGAGCGGGTTTGGAGGTGTGGCCCGGCGCTCCGTACACTTCCCCGTTCGAAAGCGGGCGCGGTCGGAGCGCCGCACGGGTGAGCAGGGAACGGCAGCGCGATGACGGTGACAGAGGACGGCTCGGCGACCATGGACGAGGTCGTGTACGGGCCCGGCATCGACCCGGAGCGGCTCGCCGTCTGCCTCGGTGTGCTCGAGGAACTCGACAAGCTGGAGGTCGACCACCCGGACGCGATCGCGGTGCGCCGGGCCACCGCCGGCATCTACCGCACCGTCAAGCAGCGCCGCCGCCAGGAGCGCCGGGCCGCGAAGACCGCCCACGACAAGGCGGTCACCGAGGCCACCGCGACCGGGTCCGCCCAGCGCATCGACGACGAGACCGAGGGCGTCCTGCCGTCGTCGGTCACCGAGGAGGGGAAGATCGCGGGGATACTCCAGCGCCCCCGCTCCTGCTACACCTGCAAGACCCGGTACGTCGAGGTCGACTACTTCTACCACCAGCTCTGCCAGGAGTGCGCCGCGGAGAACCGGATGCGGCGCGACGCCCGCGCCGACCTCACCGGCAAGCGCGCCCTGCTCACCGGCGGCCGCGCCAAGATCGGCATGTACATCGCGCTGCGCCTGCTGCGCGACGGCGCGCACACCACGATCACCACCCGCTTCCCCAACGACGCGATCCGCCGCTTCAAGGCCCAGCCCGACAGCGCCGACTGGATCCACCGCCTGAAGATCGTCGGCATCGACCTGCGCGACCCGGCGCAGGTGGTCGCCCTGGCGGACTCGGTCGCCGCCGAGGGACCGCTCGACATCCTGATCAACAACGCGGCCCAGACCGTACGGCGCTCCCCGCAGGCCTACAGCGAGCTGGTCGCCGCCGAGTCCGCCCCGCTGCCGGCCGGCGAGCTGCCCGCCGCCGAGGTGATCGGCACCTTCGGCTCCGGCGCGGTGGCGGCGCTCCCGGTCGCCGGGGGCGGTGCCCTGACCGCCCAGGAGGTCACCGACCTGGCGCTGGTCTCGGGCTCGGCGTCCCTGGAGCGGATCGCGGCCGGCACGGCGATCGACGCGGGCGGTCTCGTCCCCGACCTGCACGACACCAACAGCTGGATCCAGACGGTCGAGGAGGTCACCCCGGTCGAGCTGCTGGAGGTCCAGCTCTGCAACTCGACGGCCCCCTTCATCCTGATCAGCCGGCTGCGTCCGGCGATGGCGGCCTCGCCGGCGAAGCGCACGTACATCGTCAACGTCTCCGCGATGGAAGGCGTCTTCAACCGCGGTTACAAGGGCGCGGGGCACCCGCACACCAACATGGCCAAGGCCGCCCTGAACATGCTCACGCGCACCAGCGCCCAGGAGATGTTCGACAAGGACGGCATCCTGATGACGGCCGTCGACACCGGCTGGATCACCGACGAGCGCCCGCACCCGGACAAGATCCGCCTCGCCGAGGCCGGTTTCCACGCCCCGCTCGACCTGGTCGACGGCGCGGCCCGCGTCTACGACCCGATCGTGCGCGGCGAGGCCGGCGAGGACCTGTACGGCGTCTTCCTCAAGGACTACGCGCCCGGCAAGTGGTAGGCGGCAGGCGGCCGTTGGCGGGGCACCGGCGGCCGCGTACCGGCCGCCGGACGCTCAGTCGACGGCCCCCAGCCGCGCGTTGCGCGCCGCCACCAGCTCCAGGACCGTCCGCCAGTCCTCCAGCACGCCGGCGTCGAACCCGGCGACCCGCCCGTCCTCGTCCGCCTGCCGCAGGCTGAGCAGGTCGTCGTCGGCCGCCGGACCGTGCCAGGGGTACCGCCGCAGCAGCCGCGCCACCCGCTCACCGAGCAGCGGCCGTACGGCGTCGGCGGCGCACTCGGCCCGGCCCGCGACGTCCACGGGCCCCAGCAGCCGGCCGACGGGGTGGACGAGACCCGTGACCTGGAGTTCCTTGTCTGCGGGGTGACTTCGGCGCAGCAGCGCGGCGGTCCGCAGCGCGTGGTCGTGCAGGTCGACCCCGTGCCCGCGGTGCTCCGGGGCGTCCCACACGCCCCGCCCCGCGCGCAGCAGATCCATCAGCTCCTCGACGCCGCGCAGCTCCATGCGTCAGTCCTCCCGCGAGACAGCCGTAGCGGTACGTCAGCAGATCATGGCGACCTTGCGACGGGGCCAACGCCACCTGAACTGTGCGACGACACGGCGGCGGAGAGCACCGCCGTAGTCCGTCCGGGTGAAGCTCAACGGGTGGGCGGACGGGCGAGGGGTTTCAATTCACGTGCGACGACACGTGCGTGACGTGCCATGGTTACCCCAAATTTTCAGCCCTATCGAGCGGACCCCCGCTCATTTGGTTAATCTGTAGGAGACGGACAGCAGGACGGAGTGCCACCCACACCCACGGTCCGTCATGGGACAAGCCGGTTCACAACGGCCTGGTCTCCTCGGAGTTACCGGCGCCACCGCGTCCGAACTGCTTTCAGACAGACCCCTGGGACGCGTCGGGCGCCGGACCGCCGACCGACCGGCACGCCCGAGGGTGACCCGACACATAAGGAGTGCGCGGTGACACCGGAGACGACGAATCGCGAGCAGCGCCCCAAGGAACGCACGGAGCGCGCGGGCCGACGGCCCGGGGACATCCGCAGCCTCGACGTGTGGGCCCGTTCGGCCCCCATCCGCCTGGCGGGCTACGAGGACGACCTCGCCGAGCCCCACATCCTGCCCAGCGTGGACTGATCCCGGGCGGGACCCCTCGCGATCGCCTGCCGCATGGGCGTGCGTGCGACACGCCCATGCGGAACGCCTGCCGCTCCCCCTCAGGTGAGCGGCGCCGTCCGCCGCCACGGACGCAGCTCCTCCAACTGCTCCGCCACCCGCAGCAGTCGCCCCTCCGACCCCGGCAGCCCCACCAACTGGACGGCGGTGGGCGCGCCCGACGGCAGCGTCCCGACCGGGACCACCGTCGCCGGCCAGCCGGTCAGGTTCCACGGCGGTGTCAGCGGCGAGTAGTTCGAGTTCACCAGCACATTGCTCAGCCAGCCCCGCTCGTGCCACGGCGCCGACTTCGGCGAGCGCCGCGCGAGCGCCGGCGTGAGCAGCACGTCGTACTCCGCGAAGAACGGCTCCAGCCGGCGGCGCAGGTCCTCGCGTGCGGTGCCGCCGCGGACCCCGTTCAGGAAGCGCCGGCCGAGGGCTGCGTGCACCCGGGTGCGCCGGTTGAGCAGCCGCGCGTCCAGGGCCCGGGCGTCCACGGCCGTGCCCGCCGTCCAGTGCGCCAGCGCGGTGACGCCCAGCGACAGCGGATACGGCGGCTCGGCCCGCCGCACCCGGTGCCCCGCCCGCGCCAGCAGCCCGGCCGCCGCGCGCGCCGCACCCACGTACGGCCCGCTCACCGTGGTGCCGGCCAGGGGGCTGCGCACGGAAACGGCGATCCGGTGGCTGCCGGGCTCCTCGGGCCGCAGGACCGGGGTGCCGGCCAGGACCGACAGCATCAGGCGGACGTCCTCGACCGTCGTCGCCAGCGGGCCGTTCTCGGACATGCCGAACCAGTCGCCCTCGCCGATCCCCGCGGGCACCACCCCGCGGCCCGGCTTGATGGTGACCAGGCCGCAGTTGGCCGCCGGGATGCGCAGCGAACCCATGCCGTCGTTGCCCAGGGCGATCGGCACCATCCCGGCGGCGACCGCTGCCGCGCTGCCGCCGGACGAGCCGCCCGCCGTGCGCGAGGTGTCCCACGGGTTGCGGGCGGTGCCGTGCACCCCCTCGGTGGTGCCGAAGACGCACAGTTCCGGCACGTTGGTCAGCCCCACGACCACGGCGCCGGCCGCCCGGAGCCGGGCCACCGTGACGTGATCGGCCCCGGCGGGCGTGTCCGGCGTCGCGGCCGAACCGACGCGCGTGGACTCGCCCCGCACCGCGAGGTTGTCCTTGACCGCCACCGGCACCCCGGCCAGGGGCAGATCGGCCAGGTCCGCCCGGGCGTCCACCTCGTCCGCCTCGGCGAGCGCGGCCCCTGCCCGCACCGTACGGAACGCCCCCACCCGGTCGTCCAGCAGTTCGATGCGCGCCAGATGCCCGGCCACCACCTCGCGGGCGGTGACCCGCTTCTCGCGTACGGCGGCGGCTGTCTCGGCGGCGGTCCGGCCGACCCACTCGGTCACAGGGGCTCCTCGTGTACGGGTGCTACTCGCGAGTACGTGGGGAGAACTGTGCCGCGCCGGCGGCTCCGCGTCGAGAGGTGGTGGAGACGGGCCCGCTCAGGGGCCGGCCTGCGCCCGCAGCCACTCCTCCACCGCGCCCACGTGCGCGGCGGCCGCCGCCCGGGCCGCCTCCGGGTCCCGGGCGGCCAGGGCGCGGTGGATCGCCGCGTGCTCACGGCGGGTGCGGGCGAAGGCGCCCTCCTCGCGGTAGCCGCGCCAGACGCGGGCGCGGAAGGTGCGTGAGGACAGGCCCTCCAGGATCGCCGCCATCGTCTCGTTGCCGGCGGCAGCCGCGATCTCCCGGTGGAAGGCCAGGTCGTGGGCGAGGATCTCCTCCGGGTCGTCCGTGGCGTTCATCGCGGTCAAGTGGCCCTCGACGGCGTCCAGTTGTTCCGCAGTGATGCGGGCGGCGGCCAGCGCGGCCGCCGTCGACTCCAGCACGCGCCGCACCTCCAGCAGCTCGACCACTCGCGGCCCGCGCGAGAGGTCGGCCACCACCCCGAACGTCTCCAGCAGGTCGCCGGCCTGGAGCTGCGTCACGTAGATCCCGGAACCGTGCCGGGCCTCCAGGACGCCCAGCACGGTGAGCGCCCGGATCGCCTCGCGCATCGAGCTGCGGGAGATGCCCAGCTGCGCCGCGAGATCACGCTCGGTCGGCAGCCGCTGGCCCGGCTCCAGCAGACCCTCGCCGATCATCGCCTTGATCCGCTCGATGGCGCGCTGCGTCACCGTGCCCTTGGGGGCGGCGGGCCCGGTCCGCGGGGTCTCGTCGGCCTCGTCCACGTCACTTCTCCTGTCACCGGTGCGCCGCAGTCTAGCCACCGGAGTGGTCGGACCACTCGGCCGGAAAACGCGTCTCTTCACGGCATGAGGGTGTTGTCGGCGGGAAGTGGTCTGATAAATATGCGGCATGGTGCCCCCGAGCCCCGCCCGCGTCACCGCGGTCGACACCCATGACATCCGCTTCCCCACCTCGCGCGAACTCGACGGCTCCGACGCGATGAACCCGGACCCCGACTACTCGGCGGCCTATGTCGTGCTGCGCACCGACGCGCCCGACGGCCACGAGGGGCACGGGTTCACCTTCACCATCGGCCGGGGCAACGAGGTGCAGGTCGCCGCGGTCGAGGCACTGCGCGAGCATGTCGTCGGCCGGTCCGTCGACGCGCTCTGCGCCGACCCGGGCACACTGAGCCGCGACCTGGTCGGCGACAGCCAGCTGCGCTGGCTGGGGCCCGAGAAGGGCGTGATGCACATGGCGATCGGCGCGGTCGTCAACGCCGCCTGGGACCTCGCAGCCAAACGCGCCGGCCAGCCCCTGTGGCGGCTGCTCGCCGACGCCGACCCCGCCTGGCTGGTCCGCCAGGTCGACTTCCGCTACCTCACCGACGCCCTCACCCCCGACGAGGCCCTCGACCTGCTGCGCCGCGGCAAGGAGGGCGCCGCCGAGCGCACCGCGCACCTGCTGTCCAGGGGCTACCCCGCCTACACCACCTCCGCCGGCTGGCTCGGCTACGACGACGAGAAGCTGACCCGCCTCGCCGCCGGGGCCGTCGCCGACGGCTTCCGGCAGATCAAGCTCAAGGTCGGCGCGGACCTCGACGACGACGTACGGCGCTGCCGCGTCGCCCGTGCCGTCGTCGGCCCGGACGTCCGGATCGCGGTCGACGCCAACCAGCGCTGGGACGTCGAGGAGGCGATCCGCTGGACCCGCGCCCTCGCCGAGTTCGACCCCTACTGGATCGAGGAGCCCACCAGCCCGGACGACATCCTGGGACACGCGGCCGTGCGCAGGGCGGTCGCCCCGGTCAAGGTGGCCACCGGCGAGCACGTCCACAACCGTGTCGTCTTCAAGCAGCTCCTCCAGGCCGGCGCCCTCGACGTCCTCCAGCTCGACGCGGCCCGCGTCGGCGGGGTCAACGAGAACCTCGCGATCCTGCTGCTCGCGGCCAAGTTCGGCGTCCCCGTGTGCCCGCACGCCGGCGGCGTCGGCCTGTGCGAACTCGTCCAGCACCTGTCGATGTTCGACTACGTCGCCCTGACCGGCACCACCGAGGACCGCGTGATCGAGTACGTCGGCCATCTGCACGACCACTTCCTCGACCCCGTGGTGATCACGGAGGGTCACTACCGGGCACCCACCGCGCCGGGCTTCTCGGCCGCCATGCGGCCCGAGTCGATCGCGCGGTACACCTACCCCGGCGGCACCTACTGGGCCGCCGACCTCGAGACACGGAAGGAGCGGGCGACGTGAGCGACTTCGCGGGCCTCAGGGCCCTGGTGACGGGCGGGGCCTCCGGGATCGGCCGGGCCACCGCCGAACTGCTGGCCGGGCGCGGCGCCACGGTCGCCGTCCTCGACCTCGACCCCTCGGGCGTCGACGAGCCGCTGCTCGGCTACCGGGCCGACGTCACCGACGACACCTCCGTCCGCGCGGCGGTGGCGGCGGCGGTGGCCGACCTCGGCGGCCTGGACGTGCTCGTCAACAACGCGGGCATCGGCGCGCAGGGCACCGTCGAGGACAACGACGACGCCGAGTGGCACCGCGTCCTGGACGTCAACGTCGTCGGCATGGTCCGTACGGCCCGCGCCGCCCTGCCCCACCTGCGCCGTTCCGCGCACGCGGCGATCGTCAACACCTGCTCCGTCGCCGCGACCGCCGGCCTGCCGCAGCGCGCCCTCTACAGCGCGACCAAGGGCGCCGTGTACGCGCTGACCCTCGCCATGGCCGCCGACCACGTCCGCGAGGGCATCCGCGTCAACTGCGTCAACCCGGGCACCGCGGACACACCGTGGATCGGCCGACTGCTCGACGCCGCCGACGACCCGGCCGCCGAACGCGCCGCCCTGGAGGCCCGCCAGCCCACCGGCCGACTGGTCGACGCCGCCGAAGTCGCGGGCGCCATCGCCCATCTGGCGAGCCCGCTGTCCGGCTCCACCACCGGCACCTCCCTCGCCGTCGACGGAGGCATGCAGGGCCTGCGTCTTCGCCCGGCGGCCGCCCGGTGAACGCGCTCGGCCGCAGCGGCGTCCAGGTCACCGGCCTCGGCCTCGGCGCCGCCGGCATCGCCAACCTGTACACCGCGGTCGACGAGCGGCAGGCCCACGACGCCGTGGCCGCCGCCTGGCGGCAGGGCGTGCGCTACTTCGACACCGCGCCCCACTACGGCCTCGGGCTCTCCGAACGGCGCCTGGGCGCGGCCCTGCGCGAGCATCCCCGCGCCCACTACACTGTCTCGACCAAGGTGGGCCGCCGCCTGGAACCCTCGGCGGACGGAGGCGACGACCTCGCCCACGGCTTCGCCGTCCCCGCCACCCACCGCCGCGTCTGGGACTTCACCGCCGACGGCATCCGCCGCACCCTCGACGCCGCCCTGGACCGCCTCGGCCTCGACCGGGCCGACGTCGTCTACCTCCACGACCCCGACGACCACGCCGAACAGGCCTTCCGCGAGGGCTACCCGGCGCTGGAGGACCTCCGCGCCGAGGGTGTGGTCGGCGCGATCGGCGCCGGCATGAACCAGGCGGAGATGCTCACCCGCTTCGTCCGCGACACCGACGTCGACGTGGTGCTGTGCGCCGGCCGCTACACGCTGCTCGACCAGAGCGCGCTCACCGCACTGCTGCCCGCCGCCGAGGAGCGGGGCGTCTCGGTGGTGATCGGCGGCGCCTTCAACTCCGGTCTGCTGGCGGACCCGAAGCCGACGGCGACGTACGACTACGGCCAGGCGCCCCGGAAGCTGATCGACCGCGCCCTGCGGCTGAAGACCGTCGCCGAACGTCACGGCACCACCCTGCGCGCCGCCGCCCTCGCCTTCTGCGCCGCCCACCCGGCCGTGGCGAGCGTCCTCGTCGGCGCCCGCTCGGCCGCCGAGGTCGACGACTGCGCCGAGCAGTTCCGGTCCCCGGTCCCCGCGGCCTTCTGGCAGGAGCTGCGCGAGACCGGACTCCTGCCGCCCGACGCCCCCGTACCGGCCGAGGAGCGCTCATGAGGGTCGCCCCGCACACCAGGGTCCGCGCCGACCGGATCACCGCGTACGAGGCCGCCCACCGCGAGGTCCCGAAGGAGCTCACCGACGCGATCCGCGCGGCGGGCGCCACGTCCTGGACGATCGGGCGCAGCGGTGCCGGCCCCTTCCACGTCCGGGAGTGCGAGGACTACGCCCGTCTCCTCGCCGAGCTGGAGAAACTGCCGGTCGAGGTGGCCCGGCAGGCCCGGATGGCCGAGCTGCTCGACGTGGCGCACGACTACTCCGACGAGGGCGCCGGCGCCGGCCCGCCCGTCGTGTGGGAGCTGCCGTGACCGTCGACGCGCACCACCACGTCTGGGACCTCTCCGTCCGCGACCAGGACTGGATCGACGACGGCAGCCCGCTGCGCCGGAACTTCACCCTCGCCGACCTCGCACCCGAGGCCCGCGCCGTCGGCGTCGAACGCACCGTCCTGGTCCAGACGATCACGGTGGCCGAGGAGACCCCGGAGTTCCTCGCGCTCGCGGCCGGACACGAGCTGGTCGCGGGTGTCGTGGGCTGGACCGACCTGACCCGGCCGGACGTCGCCGAGGAACTCGCCCGGCTTCGCGCGCTCCCCGGCGGCCGCTACCTCAAGGGCATCCGCCACCAGGTCCAGTCCGAACCCGACCCGCAGTGGCTCCTGCGCCCGGACGTTCGCCGGGGCCTCGCCGCGGTCGCCGCCGCGGGTCTCGTGTACGACCTGGTCGTCCTGCCCCACCACCTGCCCGCCTGCGCCCGGGCCGCCGCCGACCACCCCGGCCTCACCTTCGTCCTCGACCACCTCGGCAAACCCCCCGTCGCCTCCGGCGCCCGCGAACCCTGGGCGTCGGACCTGCGCGCCCTCGCCGCCCTGCCCAACACGGTCGCCAAACTCTCCGGCCTGGTCACCGAAACCGACCCCGCCACCCGGACGCCCGCCGAGCTGCGCCCGTACGCCGACACCGCCCTGGACGCCTTCGGCCCGCACCGCCTGATGTTCGGCTCCGACTGGCCGGTGTGCACCCTCGCCGCCCCGTACGGCGAAGTGGCCGCCACCGCGAGGGAGCTGACCGCGGGGCTCGGCGAGCCGGAGCGGGCCGAGGTCTTCGAGGGCACCGCCACCCGCGTCTACGGCCTGTGAACCGCCGTCGTCAGCCGGGTCGGCGGCAGATACTCCCGCACCTGGGTCCGCTCCCAGCACGCGCCCGTCTCCCGCAGCTCCCGCCAGGTCGTGTACCGGTAGCGGAAGAGACGGGCGCGGACGTAGCGCGGCGGCTCGTCGGGCGGGAACGGGGAGTGGCGCAGCAGACGGAGCGTGGCGCGGTCGTTCTCCAGGAGCCGTTCCACCAGCGCGCCGAACCAGGCACCGGCGTACGCGGGGGAGAGCGCGGCGAACCACATCATCCAGTCCAGCCGCAGGTGGTAGGGGGCGAACTGGCGCGGCCAGTGCCGCGGGTCGCCCGGCTTGCCCTTGAACTCGTACTCCCGCCAGTCGGAGTCCTCGCGCGGCACGTCGTCGAGGGTGCCCTCGACCACCACCTCGTAGCGGATCCGGCTCACGCTGCCGAACGCGCCGTAGGTGTTGACCAGGTGCAGGGGGTCGAAGGAGCGGTTCATGATCTGGCCGCGGGAGAGCATGTTGAGCACCGGGCGGTGGCTGAGGAACAGCAGGAACGCCGCCACGGCGAGGACCACCACCACGTACCAGAGCGGCGCGTCGGGGACGGGCGGCGGGTCGGCGGGCAGTTCGAGGGCGGGCACGGCCAGCACGATGGTGATCCAGTTCAGCCAGGCGAAGTTGCCCGACAGCACCAGCCACAGCTGCGTCAGGATCATCAGGGACGCGGCCGCCGTCGCGAGGGGCTGCGGGGCGAACAACAGGAACGGCACGACCAACTGGGTGACGTGGTTGGCGGCCACCTCCACCCGGTGCAGCGGCCTGGGCAGATGGTGGAAGAACCAGCTCAGCGGGCCCGGCATCGGCTGGGTCTCGTGGTGGTGGTCCAGGCACGTCAGCTTCCGCCAGCAGGGATCGCCCCGCATCTTGATCAGGCCCGCGCCGAACTCCACCCGGAACAGGATCCAGCGCAGCAGGAACAGCACGACGATCGGCGGGGCCACCTCGTCGTTGCCGAGGAACACCGCGAGGAAGCCGGTCTCCAGCAGCAGGGACTCCCAGCCGAACCCGTACCAGGTCTGGCCGACGTTGACGATGGACAGGTACAGCGCCCACGGCACCAGCCACAGCAGCATCGCGCCCCACAGCGGCAGATACCCGTCCAGCCCCGCCAGCAGCGCCACCGACACCGCACAGCCCGTCCACGCGCAGACCGCGAAGAAGCGGTCGGAATAGTGCCAGTGGAACAGACTCGGCGCCCGCCGGAACGGCACCCGGGCGGTGAAACGCGGCACCGGCAGCATCCCCCGCTCACCCATGAGCGCACGGAACTGCAGGGCCGCCGTCAGGAACGCGACCAGGTACAGGCCGGCCAGTCCCCGCTGGAAGACCTGCCGGCTCAGCCAGTACTCGGGTGCGGTGAACCAGTCCACGGCGGTGCGCTCCTCACTCCATTCTGACGCCGGTCACCGTGCGTGTTCCTCACGTCGGCTCGCGTAACCCGGGCGAGCGAAACAGACGGAAGGGGCGGACGCGGCCGGACCTCGATCGTGTCGCCGATCCGGGTCGAAGAATCGGACAAACCCTGGCAAGGTGGCTCCATGGCTGATCGGGGAGCGAGCGCGCTGTCCCTCCCGGCCGACTGGCCCGCCCACCCGGATCCGATCCTGGCGCTCAACCGCATGGGCAGCTTCGACTGGGACCTGGACTCCGGGCTGTTCCACATGGATGCCCGCGCCCACGAGATCTTCGACATGCCCCCCGAGGAGTACGACGGCCGCCCGGAGAGCCTGTCCCCGCGCGTCCCGCCGGCGGAGGCCACCCGCCTGGACGCCCTGATCGCGCAGGCCATCAAGGACGGCAGCGAGAACTACGGCGCCTACTTCCGCGTCCGCCGCCGCGACGGCACCCTGTGCTGGACCCACACCCAGGGCTACATCCGGCGTGACGAGACCGGCCGTCCCCGCCGGATCATCGGCATCGTCCGGGACGCCACCGAGGAACTGCGCGACCTCGCCGACCGCCGCGACGAGGCCGCCGTCGACGACGCGCGCCGCGACCAGACCAACATCGTCCAGCTCGCCACCGCCGCCCTGGCCCACGCCCGGACCGTGCGGGACGTGATCGACGTCCTCAAGGACACCCACGGCCTCACCCACCTCGGCGCGACCAGCCTCGTCATGGGCCTGGTCGAGGCCGACCGCATCCGGCTGATCGCCGAGGGACCCGAGGGCAGCTTCGTGCCCGGCACCCTCGTCACCAGGATCGACGAGCCGTACCCGATGAGCGAGGTCGTGCGCACCCTCACCCCCCGCTTCATCGAGTCGCCGGACGAGTTCTCCGACGCCTATCCCGTGCTGTGGCCGCACATCACCGACCTGAGGATCACCTCGGCCGCCTACCTGCCGCTCATCGTCCAGGCCCGCCCGATCGGCGCCATGGGCCTGCTCTACAGCGACCGGCGGGGCTTCACCCCCGAGGAACGCAACATCCTCGTCGCCCTCGGCAGCAGCATCGCCCAGAGCCTGCAGCGGGCCATGTTCTACGAGCAGGAGAAGGACATCGCCCAGGGCCTCCAGCAGGCCATGCTGCCCCGCACCATCCCCAGCGTCCCCGGTGCCGACGTCGCCGTCCGCTACCGTGCCGCCACCATGGGCGGCTCCCTCGGCCGGGACATCGGCGGCGACTGGTACGACCTGATCCCGCTGCCCGGAGGCCGCGTCGGCGCCGTCATCGGCGACGTCCAGGGACACGACACGCACGCCGCCGCCGTCATGGGCCAGCTGCGCATCGTCCTGAAGGCGTACGCCGCCGAGGGCCACACCCCGGCCACCGTGATGGCCCGCGCCTCCGTCTTCCTGCACGAACTCGACACCGACCGCTTCGCCACCTGCCTGTACGCGGAGACCGACCTGTCCACCGGAGTGGTCCAGATGGTCCGGGCCGGCCACATCGATCCGCTGGTGCGCGGCACCGACGGCACCTGCCGGCGCGTCGCCGTCCCCGGCGGGCTGCCGCTCGGCCTGTCCGCCGAGTTCGGCAGCCTCGAGTACCCGGTCGCCACCCTCGAACTCGACCCCGGCGACACCCTGCTGCTGTGCACCGACGGCCTGGTCGAGCAGCCCGGCGCCGACCTCGACGACGGCATGCGGATCCTCACCGACCTCATCGCCGCCGGCCCCGACGACGTGCGCGAACTCGCCGACCGCCTGATCGACGTGGCCGAGGAGCGCGGCGGCGACGACGACGTGGCCCTGCTCCTGCTGCGCCGCCGGCGCCTGGAGAGCCCGCGCGCCGGGGGCCGGCTCCAGCAGCACGTCGCTCCCGGCGATCCCGAGGCCCTCACCGGGGCGCGGCACATGATCCGCGCCGCCGTCCGCGCCTGGGGCGGCCGCGACCGCGCCGACGAGGTCGAACTGGTCGCGGACGAACTCATCACCAACGCCCTCATGCACACCGAGGGCGCCGCGATCGTCACCGTGCGGGTCCTCGACGGCTCCGACCGCCGACTGCGCGTCGAGGTCGAGGACTCCTCCAGCGCCCTGCCGCGCCGCCGCGAGGCCGGGGAGTCGGGCGTCTCCGGGCGGGGCCTGCTCCTGGTCGACCTGCTCACCGACGTATGGGGCGTGGAGGCGCGGGGCGGCGGCAAGTGCGTGTGGTGCGAGTTCGTGGTGCCGCGGCGGAGCTGAGCACTCCGTCCCCGGATGGCACTCTGGACGTATGCCGGAACTCCCCGAGGTCGAAGCGCTCAAGGACTTCCTGACCGAGCACCTGGTCGGCCACGAGATCGTCCGTGTGCTGCCCGTCGCGATCAGCGTCCTGAAGACCTACGACCCGCCGCTGACCGCCCTCGAGGGCCGGGAGGTCACCGCGGTGCACCGGTACGGCAAGTTCCTCGGCCTGGAGACGGCCGGCGGCCTCCACCTCGTCACCCACCTCGCCCGCGCCGGCTGGCTGCACTGGAAGGACCGCCTCCCCGACGGCCCGCCCCGCCCCGGCAAGGGTCCCCTCGCCCTGCGGGTCGCGCTGGAGACCGGCGAGGGCTTCGACCTCACCGAGGCCGGCACCCAGAAGCGGCTCGCCGTCCACGTCGTACGGGACCCGCGGGAGGTCCCCGGCGTGGCCCGCCTCGGACCCGACCCGCTCGCCCCCGACTTCGACGAGGAGCGCTTCGCCGCCCTCCTCGCGGGTGAACGGCGCCGGCTCAAGGGCGCCCTGCGCGACCAGTCGCTGATCGCGGGCGTCGGCAACGCGTACAGCGACGAGATCCTGCACGTGGCGCGGATGTCCCCCTTCAAGCTCGCCGCCTCCCTCACCCCGCAGGAGACCCACACCCTCTACGCGGCCCTGCGCACCACGCTCACGGACGCGGTGGAACGCTCCCGGGGCGTGGCGGCCGGCCGGCTCAAGGCGGAGAAGAAGACCGGCCTGCGCGTCCACGGCCGTACCGGCGAACCGTGCCCGGTCTGCGGCGACACCATCCGTGAGGTCTCCTTCAGCGACTCCTCGCTCCAGTACTGCGCGACCTGCCAGACGGGCGGGAAGCCGCTCGCGGACCGGCGGATGTCGCGGCTGCTGAAGTAGACCCCGCGGAAGCCGAGCGGATCAGCGCGAGCCGCGGCGGACCAGCGGCAGCCGGCGCGGGTCACCGGGGTTCACCAGACCTCGCCGGCCACGAGGTAGGCGATGTTCGCCAGCGCGGCGAGGACCAGGGCCGGGATCGCCAGCCCCTTCGTCACCGCGGCCATCGTCTCCGTGGCGCTCGCCGCCGCCGGTGTGCACCGGACCCGCCGCACGGTCAGCCGGGCGAGCGCGACGAACACCAGCGCCGCCGCGGCGGTGAGCAGGGACGTGGTGAGGGGCACGAGCAGCCCCGACGCCTGGACATGGTCCCGGAGCCGGCCGCCCGTCCCTTCGGCGAGCCGGTTGTCGACGGCTTCCACCGCCCGCTGGGCGGCGATCACGACGGTGACGAGCGCGGTGACGGCCAGGGCGAGGGCCGCGGCCGCGAGGGCGGGCGCGCGCCGGGACCCGGGCCGGGTCGATTCGGGCCGAGTCCATTCGGGCGGTGCCGTCCAGGGCGGGGTCGGTCCGAGAGGGGTGTGGAGCTCGGCGGGCTCCTGGGTGATGCCGGGGGGTTCTTCCGGAGGGGGCTCGACGGGCTTGGGGTGGACGAGCACCGTGTCCGGTCCGACGCTCGGCCCGGTACGCGGCGGAGGCTGTGGAGGCGGCTCGGGGATCTCGGGCCCGGGCTCCGGCTCCGGCTCGCGTTCGGGAGCCACCACCGCCTCCACGTGGACGACCGCGTCGTCGGCGACACCCTTCAGCAGGATGTCACCGGACAGGTGTCCCTCGCTGGGTGTCTCCACGCGCACGTTCACCCCGTGCTCGGACGGTTCGACGCGCAGCCACGGCTGGGTGGACTGGGCCACGCAGTGCTGGGCGAGGGGCGGGCCGCCCAGGGTCACCGACCGCGGCTGCGGGGTCGAGCCCCGCGGCACCAGGCCGAAGTCCAGGCGGTCCGGGGAGGGCATCAGGCGGATCTCGCGCAGGGCCCGGCACGCCTGGTCGGCGATCTGCCGGATGTCGTTGCGCGCGATCTCCTCCAGATCCTGGCGGGCCCCCTCGGCGATGCCGAGGGACTCGTCGTGCAGCCGGGCGCGCAGCTCGACCACGGCCCCCTGCCGGGTGAAGGCGTTGTCGCTGTGCACGGCGGCCAGCAGGGAGGGCGGTGAGGGAACCACCGGGATCTTGATGCGGCCCCGCCGGCTGTGCGCCAGGAACAGGTCCCCCTGCATCTCCACGGTCCGGCTCGGCGTCTGGTTCGGGTTCTGCTCCCGTACGTGGTCGAAGACGTAGTCGTACAGGTCGTCGAGGGAGACCTCGCCGTCGGCGTCGAGATCGGCCTCACCGGTCTCCAGACCCTGCACCACCGCGTGGGTGAACACCGACGGCCGCGGAGCGGCGTTCTCGGCCAGCTCGGGGCCCTCGAAGGCGTACTCCATGGAGTTGGAGGCGGTGATGACGGCCCAGCCCCGTCCGCCGGGCGGCTTGTCGCCGGTGAAGGACTCGAGGACGTTCACGTCCCCGGCCGCGCGCACGGAGGACGACCCCCGGGAGAAGGCGCCGCCGTAGCAGCAGTCGAGGAACAGGACGGTGCTGCCCGCCCGGGTGCGGCGCATGCACCGGTGCACGAACTGGGCGGGGATCGCGGTGGCGTCCAGCAGCCGGGGATCGGTGTCGGTGGCCGCGAAGTAGAGTTCGCCGGACTCGCTCTTGAGTCCGTGGCAGGAGAAGTGCACCAGCAGGGTGTCGGGGCGCCGGCGGTCGTTGAAGAAGGCCTGGATGCGCCGGTTGATGACGGTGACCGGCTGGTTGCGCACGACCTCGACCTCGAAGTCGCCGATCTTGGGATCGTGCAGGACCTCGGCGAGGGCGGCGGCGTCCTGCGCCGGCGCCCTGAGCTTCTTGAGCCCTTGGTCGTCGTAGCGGTCGTTGGCGATGATCAGCGCATGCCGGGAGTCCGCCATGGTTCAGGTCCCCGCCGGGGCGTGCCGTTGCAGGAAGAGGTCGAACGCCTCCGTGACCTGCTCGTCGGTCGCCTCCGAGATCTCCAGGACGTCGTCGTCCAGCGTCAGGCGCAGCGACGGGCGTTCCTGCCGGTTCCGGCCCAGCCAGCTCCTCAGGACGGTCACCACCTGGCTGAGGGCGGTGGCCGAACCGCCCAGGGCCACCAGCAGGGAGCCGATCTGGGTGACGTCCACGGCCCGCGCTCCGGCCGGAACCTCCCCGCCGGGCACGGTCCTTACGTCGTCGACATCGAGGTCGAGGAGTTCCTCGCGCAGATAACGGGTCAGTTCCGCCACGCGTTCGGCTTCCGCTTCCTCCTCGGAGAGGAGGATCAGCAATTGCTTGTCCACCGGCTCAGCCCCTTCGTTCGTGCTCCCAGGGGCGGCGCGGAGCGGGCCCGTACCAGGCTCCACGTCGGCTTTCTCCAGTTTCCGTCCGCCGCCGGGGGAGGGCAAATCAGGCCGGGGGACGGCACATGGGCCGGAAACGGGCACGTCGTTCCCGGGGCGGCGCGGGCGGCGGCCGGGGCGCCGGCGGAGCTACCGCGGCTCCAAGGTGACCAGCCGCTCCCCCTGCTTGGTCCGCACCTCGTACCGCGCGATCTCGTCGGGGTGCAGGGCCGAGCCGCCCTTCATCGTGTTGGGGCGGGCGTCGTGGTGGGGGGCGTTCCAGCTGGTGACCGTCTGTTCCGAGCCGTCGCGCCCGATGACGACCAGGTGGCAGGCGCGCGGTCCGGCGGCGTCCTTGACCTGCAACTCGACCTGGCTGCCGTAGACCTCGTCCTCGATCGTCACCTGCGCCCACACCCCCGACCTCTCGTCCGTCGCGGTGACCCGCACGGTCTCCTCACCGCCGCCGGCCGCCATGATCGCGACCGTCGGCCCGGCGAGGGCGATCACCACGGACGCGGCCAGGGCGTACAGCAGCCGGCGTTTGGCGGCCCGGCGCCGGGCCGCCACCTCGCCCAGGAGCCGGTCCAGCAGCCGCGGCCCCGGCCCGGCGAAGGGGTGCACCGTGCGCGGTGTCGCCCGCCGGTACAGCAGCAACTGCCGGGTGGTGGGGCCGAATTCGGTGACCTGTGCCGCGCAACGAGGACACTCCATGAGGTGGTCCTCGAAGCGGAAGGCTTCCGCTTCGTCCAGCACGCCGAGCGCGTACGCGCCGACGTCGCGATGCCTTTCCAGGGACCTCATGCCGAAACCTCGTGCCGTTGAGTGCCAGTGGGGTTACTCCTTGCTCCCACCGGTACGGACCAGGCACGCGAATCACTCAAGGGACGTACCGAATCGTGACCCGAGTATTCGGAGCGGTCGGGACCGCGGATTGGTCGGAATCTAAAAAAGATGGATCGCGAGGTGTCCGAGGGGCAGTCCGAGCTGCCAGGCGGGCGTCCAGACCTCGGGTCCCTCGTCCTCGCCGACCCCGGGCGCGCCGCCCGGCACCGCGTTGAGGTCGGGGGCGAGCAGCTCGGTCTCCTCCAGCCAGCGCCAGGCCGCCGACGCCAGCTCCAGATCGGGCGCGGGTTCCCCCGACTCGGCCGCCTCGGCCGCCAGTTGGGCCATCCGTTCGTCCACCCAGTCCTGCCACGGCTGGTCGTAGGCGGTCAGTGAGAGCCAGGTCTCCAGCTGGGTGACGACCCGGATGCCGGGAAGCTCGCCGTCGGTGTCGGACAGGAAGATGGTCAGCGCCAGCGCGTCGCGCCCGGCGCGGAACTCGAAGGACGTCGGCGGCATGAGATCGCCGGTCCGCAGCAGTTCCTCGGCGATGTACTCGGCGTAGAACCAGGCCATGGGGACGGTGAGCGCACCGCCGCCGGCGCCGTCCGCGCTCTGATGACCTCTGTGCAGCATCCCTTCCTGCCTTCCTCCGGTGCGTGCGCGTCACCCGCTGCCGGGATCCCCCATCCGGAACACGGATAAGGACACCCGATTACTCAACCGGGGTGGCCGCAAGGCGCTTTACGGAGGTTTGACTCGCCCGTGGGTTTCAGCGCAGGTCGGCCGCGTAACCCGGAAGCACCCGGCGCAGGGCGCGCAGCGCGTAGTACGCGCGGGACTTCACCGTACCGGGCGGGATTCCGAGGGTTTCGGCGGCTTCCGCCACACTTGCCCCCTGGAAGTACACCAGCACCAGGACTTCACGGTGTTCCGGAGTGAGTGTCTTCACAGCCTCGCGCACATCGAGGGCGGCGGCCGCCCGCTCGGCGTGGTCGGCGCAGACCGGCGCGTTCTCCAGCACCGCGTCCCCGACCTCCGCCGGCCGGGCCTGCCGGGCCCGCCGCGCGTCGATCGCGAGCCGCCGGGCGACGGTGAGCAGCCACGGCCGTACGGACTCGAAGGCGTCGGTGCGCAGTGCCTCGGGATGCTGCCAGGCGCGCACCAGGGTCTCCTGGACGAGGTCCTCGGCCCGCTGGCGGTCGCCGTCACACAGCCTCAGCAGCAGCGCGTAGAGCGGCCGGCCGTGCTCGCGCTGGAGCGCGGCGAGCTCGTGCTCGGCGGTCGTCGTCGTGGTGGTGAGGGTGGTTCCGGCCGTCATGGGCGTATGGCACCGCAGGGCGGCCGGGAGGGACAGGCCACGCACACGGATCTGCGACGGACGGTCGATCGCGTCGACGAACGGTTCGACGAACGGTCCGGGCTACGCCGATCGCGCGCATCGAGCGGGGCGACGGGAGCGCCGGGGCCGTGCGCCCCCGCCCATGGATTAGTAGTTATACGTGCGTAAATATGACAATCCATGTGAAGTGGGGTGACCGGTGATCGCACGCAGACACCAAGTGGCCCTGGCCCTGACGGCCCTTCTCGCCGCGGCGGCGGCCTGCCAGGCCCACGAACGCCAGTCGGCCGCGCGGCCCGGAGCCCAGGGCCCTTCCGCCGGCCGTTCCTTCACCCTCGTGGCCACCGGCGACGTCCTCCCGCACACCGCCGTCGTCGAACGGGCACGCTACGACGCCGGCGGCGTCGGTTACGACTTCCGCCCGATGTTCGACGGCGTCAAGTCCCTCGTCTCCCGCGCCGACCTCGCCCTGTGCCACACGGAGACCGTCTACGCCGCGCCCGGGGACCACACCGGCCGGCCCCTCTTCCAGTCCCCGCCCGAGATCGCCCCCGCCCTCGCCGCCACCGGCTACGACGCCTGCTCCACCGCCTCCGACCACAGCCTCGACGACGGAGCCGCCGGCGTCCGCCGCACCCTGGACGTCCTCGACGGCGCCGGCGTACGGCACGCGGGCACCGCCCGCACCGAGGCCGAGGCCACTTCCGTCACCCTCCTGCGCGCGGGCCCCGCGAAGGTCGCCCACCTCGCCTACACCTACGACACCGACGGCCACCCGCTCCCCAACGGGCAGCCGTGGGCCGTCAACCGCATCGACGAGAACCGGGTCGTCGCCGATGCCAGGGCCGCCCGGGCGGCGGGCGCCGACGTGGTCGTCGTCTCCCTGCACTGGGGCACCGAATGGCAGGACGCGCCCGACGACTTCCAGCTCACCCTCGCCCGGGCGCTCACCGCCTCCCGCACGGACGGCCGCCCCGACATCGACCTCATCCTCGGCACCCACGCCCAGGTCCCGCAGGCGTACGAGAAGGTCAACGGCACCTGGGTCGTCTACGGCATGGGCGACCAGGTCGCCGGTGAGATGGTCAACCGGCAGGGCCTGCGCGACCCGCGCGGCAACCAGTCCAGCATCGCCCGCTTCACCTTCACGGCTCCGGCCCGCCCCGGCGGCCGCTGGGAGGTGACGAAGGCCGCCTTCGTCCCGCAACTGTTCGACATCGACGCCGGCCGGGTGGTCAACCTCAACAAGGCCCTCGCCGAGGGCGCCGACGTCCGGGGCGTACGCGACCGCATCCGGGACGTCGTCCTCAGCCGGGGCGCGGCCGAGGACGGCCTGGTCATGGGGGAGTGACTGGGCCCGGGGGGCTCCCTGAGTGACGGGGGTGACGTTCGGTCTGAAGGTGCCGGGGATGCGGTGTGCTGGGGTGCTGGTGTGCCCGGGATGCCAGGTGTGCTGGGTGTGCCGGGACGCCCGGTGAGCCGGGGTGCCGGAGGTGCTGGGCGGTGTCTTCCGGATCGTCCCGGCTCGGGGCCGCGGTGCCCGGTCGACGCCGGTGAGCGGGGCCTGGTGGGCAGCCGCACGGCGGAGGCGGGGTCGACGCGGAGCGTGGCAACCGACGCCAACGTGGCAGATGTGCGTGCCGGGCCGGGCCCCGCGGCCCCGGGGTGAGCCGGAGGGCACGGCCTACGGCACCACCGTCACCGGCCACCGCCCCGCCTTCACCAGCCGCACCGCCACGGAGCCCACGATGCGGTGGCCGGCCTGCTCCGAGGCGCCCACCACCACCGCGTCCGCCTTCAGTTCGTCCGCCGCGCGCACCAGGCCGTTGTAGGGGTCGCCGCGGAACGTGTGGAACTCCCAGCGCACGTCGAACATCCCCCTGAGCCGCTCGGCGGAGTCCCGGATCTGCGCCACGATGTCCTCGGCGATCTCGTCGGTCGTCTCCGCGACCGGCACCCCGAGCACCGAGCTCGCCGCCATCACCGGCTGCACGTACACCACGGCGAGCAGCGCCCGCTGGCGCCGGGCCAGACCGCCGGCGTAGGCCGCGGCCCGCAGGGACGAGTCGGAGCCGTCCACGCCGACGACGATGACCTTCGGACCGTCCGTGCCCCGTTCGAACGCGGAGGAGTGGTGTTCCGTCACGACCCCGAGGCTATCCGAACCCGCAGGTCCGACCCTCGCGCGGACCACCCGAGGGGCGGGCAGGGGTCCGCCGGGTCGGCTGTGGCCGGGGGAGGGCATTCCGGGCTCGCCACGGTCGAGGACTGCCGGGCCGGCTGCGGCTGGGGCATGTCGGGCCCGCCACGGCCGAGAGCCCGGGACCACCGCGGCCGGGGACGCTCCGGGCCCGCCGGGAGCGAGGGCCGCTGGGTCCGCCACGGCCAGGGGCACTCGGGCCCGCCCGCGGAGCGCGGCAGGGCCCGCCACGGCCGAGCGCGGCAGGGCCGACCTTGCCGAGCGCGGCAGGGCCCGCCCGCCGAGAGCACCAGGACCTGCCACGGCCGAGAACAGCAGGACCCACCGCCGCCGAGAGCGCCAGGGCTCGCCCCCGCGGAGCGCATCAGGGCCCGCCGGGGGCCGACCGGCGGAGCCATTCCTCGGCCGGGTCCCGGTCGCCCCTCCGGGGCCTTCTTCGCGGCCTCGGGCTCCTCTGTGCCCACCGGCGTCGCTCGGCACTCACCGCGGCCCACCCGCGGCGTTCGGCACTCACCACGCCCCGCCGACGGCGTTCGGCACTCACCGCGCCCCCCGGCGGCGCTCGGAACCCGCCGTGCCCCACCGGCGCCGCGATGTCGGCCGCCGTCGTGGGCCTCGGCGTCGGCGGCGGCCGGCTCGGCGGGCTTCTCACCGGCCTGACGGCCCGTAAGGCGCTTCCGTTCCCCGTCCCCTGGCGCCCGCCCGCTCGCGCCGAACGCTGCGCCGGGCGGGTGGATTCGTGCCGCCGCCCCGGTGCACCCGGGGTGCGTCGGGTCCTCGCCGGGCGACTGATGATTCATGGAGAAGGATCAGTTGTTCACCCGCCGCCGGATGCTGCTCGCCGGCACCGCCGCCGTCGGAGCGGTCGGCACCGCCGGACTCTTCGGCTGGGGAACGGGCGGCGAGCCGGTCCGCACCACCGCTCCGGCCGCCGGTGCCCCGGTGCGCCGTATCCCGATGAAGCCCTCCGCCTACCGTCTCCAGCCGATGGGCGGACACGGTCCGCTCGCCGCCGTGCCCCGCCGCACCCCCGTGCGGCGCACGCCGCTGCTGCGGATCACCGACCGCGGCCGGACCATGGTGCTGACCTTCGACGACGGCCCCGACCCCCGCTACACCCCCGGCATCCTCGACACCCTCGCCGAGTACGAGGTCCGGGCGATGTTCTTCGTGTGCGGGGAGATGGCCGCCCACCACCCGCATCTGCTGGCCAGGATGGCCGACGAGGGGCACGTCGTGGGCAACCACACCTGGTCGCACCCCCTGCTCACCCGGCTCACCCGCCGTCAGATCCGCTCGGAGATGTCCCGCACCTGTGACGTCATCGAGGACGCCTACGGCGAGCGGCCCCACTGGTTCCGCGCCCCCTACGGCGCCTGGAACCGCGCCGCCTTCCAACTCGGCGCGGAACTCGGCATGGAACCGCTGGCCTGGACTCTCGACACCCTCGACTGGACCACCCCCGGCACCCGCACCATCGTCGACCGGGTCGAGAAGGGCGCCGCCCCCGGCGTCGTGGTGCTCTCGCACGACGCCGGGGGCGACCGCAGCCAGAGCGTGTGGGCCCTGCGTACGTACCTTCCGCAGCTCCTGGACTCCGGCTACCACATCTCCGTCCCGCACCGGCCGTACCCGTAACGGGCCATCCGGGGAAACCACCGGCGGGACGCCCGGCGGGACGCCCGGCGGGACGCCCGGCGGGAAAGCCGTCGGGGCTCTCGCCCGCCCGGTCCGGGCGTCTCGGGTCCGGGTGTCTCAGTGGACCTCCACCAGGCGGGCGAAGACGACCACGTTCCCGTCGTAGCCGTTCAGCTTGGAAAAGCCGCCGCCGCAGGTGATCACCCGCAATTCCGGGGCCCCCTTGGAGGCGTACACGCGGTCGCCGGGGAAGTTGTTCTTCTCGAAGACCTCGATTCCGTAGATCTCGAAGACCGCGGTCTTTCCGTCCTTCCGCGCCACCTCGACGCGGTTTCCCTTCTTCAGGGCCCCGAGGCCGTAGAACACGGCGGGCCCCTGTTGGTTGTCGACATGGCCGACGACGACCGCGGTCCCCTTTTCGCCCGGTGAGACGGCGCCGGTGAACCAGCCGGCCAGATTCGGGTCCTCCGGCGGCGGCGCGCCGACCCAGCCGTCCACGTCCAGACCGACCGGCATGACCGGGGCGTCCACCTGGATGGCGGAGATCCGGACCCGGTCGGGCACGCCGTACGGCAGCGGGGCCGGGGCCCGGCCGAAGGCGCCCTGGGCTGCGCGGGCGTCCGCGGCCGCCGCCGAGGCGGGCTGCGGCGGGCCGACGTCGAACTCCCCCGAACCATTCCGGACGAGGGCGAGGCCGGTCAGCAGAACAAGCGCTATCACGCCCCAGGGGGCGCGCTTCTTCGGCCGCTCCTCCTCTTCCAGCATCTCGGACAGCTCGTACCCAGACATTGGCCATCCCCTTTCGACGCGGCCGTCGCCACGTCCTTTCGCGCATACCAGAACGCTAAGTCCCGCACGCGAAACCGGCGACGGGGCAGAAGCGAACGGGTGGCCCCGCGCTTTTCGGTGCGCCATCCGAGTCACCGGCGGCAGGAAATTTCCGACAGTCCGTGACCTGCGGCGATATCCCCTTGTGAGCTTTTCGCTCGGCGTGTCCTCTCACCAGGACGGACCACTCCCGAAATGCGGGGGCGTCCACGGCATCTGAGGGTCATTGCGGGAGGCGTTTGCTCGCCGACATGCCGGGGACGGGCCCCGGGGCGCCTTCCGCGGAGGATCACATGCGAAATTCACGTGCCCTGGCGGCCACGGCCCTCGCGGCCGCCGTCCTCGGGCTCGCCGCCCCCGTGGCCGTCGCGGACGGCATGGGCAATCCGGGCGGCCAGAACGACAACACCTTCATCGGCTCGGGCATCAACGACGTCGGTGGCAACGGTAACAACTATGGAGGCCGTCCCGGCAACGACATCGGTGGCAACGGCAACAACAACGACGGGCGTGGCAACGGCAACGACGGGCGTGGCAACGACAACGACGGGCGTGGCAACGACAACGACGGGCGTGGCAACAACAACGACGGGCGTGGCAACGACAACGACGGGCGTGGCAACAACAACGACGGGCGTGGCAACAACAACAACGACGGGGGCGGTAACGGCAATAACTTCGGGGGCGGTAACGGCAACAACTTCGGTGCCGGCGGCAACGGCGACAACGACGGAGGCCGTCCGGGCAACAACTTCGGTGCCGGCGGGAACGGCGGGAACGGCGGGAACGGCGGCCACGACGGCAATGGCGGCAACAACTTCGCCGGCGGTGGCAACGGCAACAACTTCGGTGGCAACGGCAACGGCAACAACTTCGGCGCGGGAGGCAACGGCAACGGCAACAACTTCGGCGCCGGTGGCAACGGCGGCGGCAACCACTCCGGTGTCGGCGGCAACGGCGGCGGCAACAACAACTTCGGGGGGTCCCCGAGCAACATCGTCGCGCTGCCCAACGTCGTCGCCCGCGGCGGCCAGCTCACCGTCACGGTCGACGGCTGCCGCGACGGCGGCACCATGAGCTCGGACGCCTTCCGCACGGCCAAGCTCACGCCGATCAGCGGCGGCGGCGGGACGTCGAGGGGAACCGCCACGGTCAACAACAACGCGGCCCCGGGCCCCCACAGCATCACGGTCAACTGCCACGGCCGGACCTTGACGAACCCGACCGCCTTCACCGTCATCGGCGGTGTCCGCGGCGGTATCGGCGGCAGCACCTCCAGCGGGGCCACGCCGACCGACATCGCCATCGGCGGCGGGCTCGTCGCCGCGGCCGTCATCGGGGGCGGAGTGTTCTGGATGCGCCGTCGCGCCGAACGCCGCACCTGAGCCCTTTGGAGACACACTTCGCCTTCGGTACACCCATCGAGCACGCACGGAACGGGCCTTCGTCCCGGGTTCCCTCCGGGGCCCCGGGACGAAAGTCTGCCCGCCTGCCGGAGAATCAGCCCCTGGCGCCCGGGAAGAGCGCCAGGAAGGGCTCGGTGGTCGCGGTGATGCCCCGGCTGTAGGGCGCGTCGAAGTCCCAGATCAGGAAGAGCAGGAAAGCGATCAGGGCAGAGAACAGCCCTGCCAGGATCAGTTCACGGGTGGTGCGCCGGATCTGGAGCGCGAAGATCATGCCGATGGTGATGACGGCCCCGGCGACCAGCCCGAACCACACCACCCCGGGCATGGTGGGATCCATCGAGTCGGCGCGGGCGGTTCGCGCCTGGTCGGCGGCGGTCATCTGGTCCAGGAGCGGCTGGTAGGCCTGCGCCTCGAAATCGGACCCCGGCCGGTAGTCGGTGAGGTCCACGCGCAGGCGCTGGAGGAGTTCGTCGCCGCGCTCGGTGACCCGTCCCTCGTCGGCCATCGTCTTCCATTCGGTGGTGACGACGTGTCCGACATAGGCGTTGACATCCTCTCGAATGCGGTCACGCACACCGGCCGGGTACACCCGCACCCGCTCGTCGATCTCGTGCAGCGCCTGGGCCTCCGCCTGGACGTGGTCCTGGGCGATGCCGCGGGCCTCCCACACGCCGGCGATGGCCAGACCCAGGACGATGGCGTACACCACGCCGATCCACATCGTCATGTACTCGATGACGTCGGGCGTCTCGGAGGGGTCCTCGTCCTGGGCCGCCGTGCGGTGCCGGACGAGGGTGATGACGACCACCACAGCGCACGCGGCGAGCATCGCGAGGGTGAGAACAAGCCATTCCGGCAAGAGGTGCCTCCAGGGTCGGCGTTAACGCGGCCGCAGCGCGGCGACGGCGACCACCGCGGGCGCGGTGATGAGCAGGACGTAGGTGACCGGCGAGGGGCCCCTGCGGGTGGGCCGCGGACGCGGCGCCGAGTGGTACGCCGGGTAGTGCACGGGCGTCACGGAGGGACGTGGCGCGGGCTCCGGCGCCGGTGCGGGGGCCGGGGCGGGCACCGGAGCCGGGGTGGGCGCGGGTGGCGCGGGCGCGGGGGCCGGCGGAGGGAGCGACGCCTCGGGCCGTGGAGGTGCGGGCACGGGCTGAGGGGGCGCGGGCGGAGGGGGCGGTTCAGGCGGCGGCGTGGGCCTCGCGGGCGGCTTCGGCGCGGGGGGCGGGCTCGGCGCGGGGGGAGGCGTGGGCGTCGGTTTCGGAGGAGGTGTGGGTTTCGGAGGGGGTGCGGGCTCGGGCGGGGGCTTCGGCTTCGGCGGTGTGGGCGTCGGTGTCGGTACGGGGCACCCCGGCGGCGTCGGCCACGGGGACTTCCCCGCGACCGCGTACGCCTCGGTGCCGTACGGGCCCGTCGAGGCGTACGCGCAGGCGTCGGCCGCCGCCACCCCGGCCGGCGCGGCCGCCAGGATCCAGGCCACGGTCACCAGGGCCAACGCCCTGGTGAGAAGGGCGGATCGGGTCGTTTCGGGTCCATGCACGACGCAGATCATGGGGCCTCGCACTCGCGCGTACGCCTGCGCGGGGGGTGATTGCCCCGAAGGGAGGAAGTCCGCCTCCGGGGGTTTGGCCGGCGGGCCCGCACGCGTCGGGCCCGCCGTACGCCCGTACGAGCCCTGTCCGGAACGGACCCCGGCACAGGCGGCGGAAAGAAATTCGTGCCGTGTTTGAACACAACGCCCATCGGCGTGCGTACCCATGACCGTGCGGCGGCGCAGCAGGGCGCTGCAACACCCTTGTGATGATCGGGGAGTTGTTGACGATGAAGACCTCCTGGCGGAGCGCCTCACTCGTGGCGAGTGCCGTGGCCGTTCTGGCGCTGACGACGGCGTGCGGTCAGGAAAGCGGTACGTCGAACGCGAGCCAGAACGTGGGGGCCACGGCCCCGGCCGGCGGCATCGCGGGAGTGGGCAGCGGCATCGGCGGGGTCGGCACCGGTACCGGCGCCGGCGCCGGCGCGAGCGCCAGTGCCCCGGCGGCCACCGGCGGTGTCGGCGCCGGCACGGGCACCGGTTCCCAGACGGGCACGGCCGGTCAGCTGTCCGTCTCCGCGAACGCGGAGCTCGGCAAGGTGCTGATCGACTCCGACGGCATGACGCTGTACCGCTTCGACTCGGACACCCAGGAACCGCCCAAGTCGAACTGCGACGGCGACTGCGCGACGACCTGGCCGCCCGTGCCCGCGGACGACGCCACGGCCGGCGACGGCATCGACAAGTCGCTGCTCGGCGAGGTCACCCGCTCCGACGGCACCAAGCAGCTGACCGTCGACGGCTGGCCGGTCTACCGCTACGCCAAGGACACCAACGCCGGTGACGCCAACGGCCAGGGTGTGGGCGGCAAGTGGTTCGCGCTGGCCCCCGACGGCAAGAAGGCGAAGGCGCAGTCCGACCTGCCGGGGCTGTCCGTCCGCAACGACCCCAAACTCGGTGACATCGTGGTGGACAAGAACGGCATGACGGTCTACCGCTTCATGAAGGACAAGCAGTGGCCGATGTCGACCGCGTGCACCGGCGCCTGCCTGGAGAAGTGGCCCGTCGTCGGCCCGGTCGACGCGAAGGACACCAAGGACATCGATCTCAAGGGCTCGAGCGCCAGCCGGGGTTACGTCGTGTTCGACCGGCCCGACGGCATCAAGCAGCAGACCATCGACTGCGTACCGCTCTACACCTTCGCGGGTGACAAGGCGCCCGGCGACATCAACGGTCAGGGAGTCGGCGGCACGTGGTACGCCGTGGCCCCCGACGGCAAGCCGGTCGGCGCGTCCTAGCAGGACCGATCACCTCCCCAGGGCTGATCCCCGCACCTGCCCCAGTCGCGCCCGACCCCGGTCCGCCCCCTCCGCGCCGCACGGAGGGGGCGGACCACTGTGCTGTCCGCCCCGCTGTCCTTCGGGTACTTTTCGGGGACCCCGAAGGAGGATGACGATTCGGCACGTGCCGCAGGCAGTGACCGGGAACGGACGGTCAATTTCCGTTTCTGCTCGCCCGTTTGGCGGGCGATCAGTAGCCTCTGCTCGAACACCGGATCGCCTACGCCTTGGAGAGATAGATGGAGCGTCCCGCCTGGGCCCCACGGAGCATCGACATCTCCGTGCCCAGTGTCTCGCGAATCTACGACTACTACCTGGGCGGTTCGCACAACTTCGAGGTCGACCGGCAAGCGGCCCGCAAGGCCATGGAGTTCATGCCGGGACTTCCGAAGATCATGCAGGCGAACCGGGCGTTCATGCGCCGCGCCGTGCGCTACGCGGCGAGCGAGGGCATCACCCAGTTCCTGGACGTCGGTTCGGGCATCCCGACCTTCGGCAACGTCCACGAGGTGGCCCAGGCGGCCAGCCCCGGCGCCCGTGTCGTCTACGTCGACCACGACCCGGTGGCCGTCGCGCACAGCCAGGCCGTGCTGGAGGGCATCGAGGACGCGGACGTCGTCGCCGCCGATCTGCGCAAGCCGCAGGAGATCCTCTCCAGTCCCCAGGTCGGGCGACTCCTCGACCTGGACCGGCCGGTGGCGCTGCTCCTCGTTGCCATACTGCACTTCGTGGAGGACGAGGACGAACCGTACGCGGCGGTGGCCGAGCTGGCTGCCGCGCTCGCGCCCGGCAGCCTGCTCGTCCTCACGCATGCCTCGTACGAGGGAATCCCGCTGCCGCCCCGGCGGGCGGAGGGCGCGGTGGACGTGTACAGGGACATTCGCAACCCGCTGATCATGCGCTCGCGTGACGAGATCGCGCGGTTCTTCGAGGGGTACGACATGGTGGAACCGGGACTGGTGCCGATGCCGCACTGGCGGCCGGAGACGGCGCCGGAGGACGAGGATCCGTACGCCTTCTCCGGTTTCGCGGGCGTGGGGCGTACTTCGTGACCGCCGCGCCGGACGGGCCGGAGGACAGACTGAGGCGGTTCGCGACGATCTGGAGCCGGGCGGTGTACCCGGTGACGTCGACGTCGCTGACCCGGCCGGAGTTGGAGGAACAACTCCTCCCGCTGGCCCGGCGGTTGAGCGGGGCACTGCTGGCCAGGGCGTTCGACGCCGAGGCCGCGAAGGAGGTCGGGGCCGCGCTGGTCGACGCGCACTGCACCGACCCGGACGCGCTCAGCCACAGCCTGGACTGCGTCGACGCCTACCTGGTGCTGTACTGCGGCGAGGACGGCCCGCAGGAGGATCTGCGCACCCGCTGCTCGCGGTTGCAGCACGCCATGGCCGCCGGGTTCGCGCAGGCGCTGCGCGAGCGCACGCTGGCCGAGCAGGAGGCCATCGCCCAGGCCGCGTTGCAGGCGCAGGGTGTGGTGGCACAGGCGCTGCACGCGAGCGAGGCCCGCTTCCGCGCGGTCTTCGAGGGCGCCGCCATAGGGATCGGCATCGCCGACCTGGACGGCAACGTCCTCCAGGTCAACGGGGCGATGATGCGCATGTTCGGCGGCGGCGAGCAGGCGGTGCGCGGCCGCAACGTCCGCGAGTGGACGCACGCCGAGGACGCGCCCCAGGTCTGGCGGCTCTACGAGGAGCTGGTGCGCGGCGAACGCGAGCACTACCACGTGGAGAAGGCGTTCTACCGCCCCGACGGGACGGTCCTGTGGACCAACCTGACGGTCTCCCTGCTGCGTGACGCCGACGGCCGGCCGCAGTACCAGCTGGCGCTGATGGAGGACACCACCGAACGGCGCCTGCTCAACCTGCGGCTGCGCTACGAGGCCACCCACGACGCGCTCACCGGCCTGCCCAACCGCACCCTGTTCTTCGAACGTCTGGAGAAGGTGCTGGCCGCCGGCGAGAACCAGCGCTTCGGCCTGTGCTACCTGGACCTGGACGGCTTCAAGACCATCAACGACAGCCTCGGCCACGCGGCCGGCGACCGGCTGCTGGTGGAGGTGGCCGACCGGCTCCAGTCCTGCGCCACCGCGCCGGGCGAGATGGTCGCCCGGCTGGGCGGCGACGAGTTCGTGGCGCTGACCACCGGCCCCGACACCCCCCGCGAGGTCGACGACCTCGCCGCGCGCATCATGAACGCCCTGGTGGCGCCCGTGCGCATCGACGGCCGGGAGCTGACCGTGCGCGGCAGCATCGGCATCGTCGAGGGCCCGGCCGGCGAGCGCAGCCCCGCGGAGGTGCTGCGCAGCGCCGACATCACCATGTACCGGGCCAAGTCGGCGGGCGGCAACCGCTTCGAGCTCGCCGACCCCGAGGCCGACGCCCGGGCGATCACCCGGCACGGGCTGACCACGGCGCTGCCGGCCGCCCTGGAGCGGGGCGAGTTCTTCATCGAGTACCAGCCGCTCGTCCACCTCGACGACGGCAGTGTGCGCGGTGCGGAGGCCCTGGTGCGCTGGCTGCACCCGCAGCACGGGGTGCTCGGCCCCGACCGGTTCATCCCGCTCGCCGAGCACACCGGGCTGATCGTGCCGCTGGGCCGTTGGGTCCTGGAACAGTCGGTGTGCCAGGCCCGCGCGTGGCGAGAACGCAGCGGAGACACCAGACCGCTGCGCATCAACGTCAACCTCTCCCCGTGCCAGCTCACCCACCCCGGGCTGGTGCAGGACACCGTCGACATCCTGGAACGGGCGGGCGTCGAACCGCGGGCCCTCTGCCTGGAGGTGACCGAGTCGGCGTTGATCGGCGCCGACGACGACCTGCTCAAGCCGCTGCGCCGGCTCGCCGAGATGGGCGTCGACATCGCCCTGGACGACTTCGGCACCGGCTACTCCAACCTCGCCAACCTGCGTCGGCTGCCGGTGAGCGTGCTCAAGCTGGACCGGTCCTTCACCCAGAGCATGCAGCAGTTCCCTGCCGACCCCGTCGACCTCAAGATCGTCGAGGGGATCGTTTCCCTCGCCCACAGCCTGAACCTCGCGGTGACCGTGGAGGGCGTGGAGACCGGAGCGCAGGCCGAGCAGCTGCGGATACTGGGCTGCGACACGGCCCAGGGCTGGTACTACGCCCGCCCGGGCCCCCCGGAGCGGCTGCACGAGCTGGCACTGGTGGACGCGACGGGCTGAGCGCCGGACGGGCCCACCCGTCCGCCGGGGACGACGGCGCTCGGGCCGCGCGGCCAGGCCGGGGACGCGGTGCCCGCCGCCCACCAGCAGCAGCACTTCTCCGCGATCCCCGACCGCCCCCGAGGACGGCCGAGCCCGAGGACGACCGCCCCCGAGGCCGTCGTCCTCGAGGACGACCGCCCCCGAGGATGACGGCCTCACCTACGGCGACGACGTCATCGTCAGGTGGGGACGCCGCGCGGCCCCACCCGCGGGGAGCCGGTTCGGGCTCCCGCCGGGTGGGGGGGCGCCCTCGAGGTGCCCTTCGCCGAAACCGTCCCGGCCCATCCCGGCCCGTCTCGGCTCGGTCCGGCCCATCCCGGCCAGGCCCGGCCAGGCCCGGCCCGTCCCGGAAGGGGCGGATGACGGGCGAGGCGGCCCACTTCGCCCTGGCCGCCCTGTGCGAGCAAGCCGGGACCCGGCCGGTGCGGGAGGCCGGATCCCGCCGGTGCGAGAGGCCGGGATCCCGCCGGTGCGAGCAGGCAGGGATCCCGCCGACGCGAGCAGCTCGGGATCCCGCCGACGGACGTACGGGCCGCCGCGGCCGGACGCCGCAGGCCGCGGCCGGACGCCGCGGGCCGGTGCCGGTGCCGTGGCGGTCAGTGCTCCAGCAGCATCCGCTGCAACTCCCGCGCCGCCCGCGGCGGAGCCACATCGCTGCGGTGGGCCAGGGCGATCGTCCGGTGCAGCCCGGGCCGGGTGAGCGGGGTGACGCGCAGTCCGCGCCCCGACCGGGCGGCCACCATGCGCGGTACGACGGCCAGTCCGAGCCCGGCCCGTACGAAGCCCAGCACCGCGTCCATCTCGCCGCCCTCCACCGCCAAGTCCGGCTCGAACCCCTCGGCGCGGCAGGCGGCGACGGTCAGTTCGCGCAGGTCGTAGCCGTGGCGGAACATCACCAGGCGTTCGCCCTCCAGGTCGGCGATGCGGACCGTCCGCCGGCCGTGGCCCGGGCGCGGGGCCTCCGGGGAGGAGACGACCACCAGGTCCTCGCGCAGCAGCTCCACCGTCGTCAGGGCGGGGGAGGGGGTCGGCAGGGGAAGGACGACCAGGGCGAGGTCCAGGGCGCCGCGGGCCAGCTCGCGGACCAGGTCGTGCGAGCCGCCCTCCTCGATCAGCAGCCGGATACCGGGGTAGCGGTCGTGGAAGGCGCGCAGGACGTCCGGGAGCAGGCCCGTGCACAGACTCGGGGTCGCCCCCAGGCGCACGCGGCCGCTGCGCAGCTGCACCAGCTCCTGCACCTCGTACCGGGCCGTCTCCGTGTCCGCGAGGATCCGCCGGGCCAGCGGCAGCAGCGCCTCGCCCGCGTCGGTGAGGGTGATGTTGCCGCGCGCCCGCAGGAACAGATCCGCCCCCAACTCCCGTTCCAGGGACTTGATCTGCTGCGACAGCGACGGCTGCGCGACGTGCACGAGCTCGGCGGCCCGGGTGAAGTGCCGGGTCTCGGCGACCGCCACGAAGTACTGGAGCTGCTGGAACTGCATCCAGCCATGATAGGGCCCTCCTATTGAAACGAGCCGGACCATGTCTTGGACTGATGGGATGCGCCGGGCCTAGCGTCCTGTGCCATGGCTCTGGCAACGCGGACGGACCGACGGCCGTCGATGGCGCGTACGGTGTGGGACTCCTCCGTCGGGAAGAAGACGGTGATGGCCGTCAGCGGCCTGATCATGCTGCTGTACCTGGTCGTCCACATGATCGGCAACCTGAAGATCTTCTTCGGCGCCGGCGAGTTCGACCACTACGCGCACTGGCTGCGCACGGTCGGTGAGCCGTTCATGCACTACGAGTGGACGCTCTGGCTGATCCGCGTCGTCCTGGTCGTCGCGGTCGTCGCCCACGCCGTCTCCGCGTACCAGCTCAGCCGTCGTGACATCAAGGCGCGCCCGGACAAGTACGTGCACCGGAAGCCGCGGGCGAGCTACGCGACGCGCACCATGCGCTGGGGCGGCGTCATCCTCGGCCTGTTCATCGTCTGGCACATCCTCGACCTGACGACCGGCACCGTCCACCCCGGCGGCTTCCAGCAGGGCCACCCGTACCAGAACGTCGTGGACACCTTCTCCACCTGGTACGGCAACGTCATCTACATCGTCGCGATGCTCGCCCTGGGCCTGCACGTCCGGCACGGCTTCTGGAGCGCCGCCCAGACTCTCGGCGTCGGCAGCCGCGCCCGCGACCGCGGCCTGAAGACCGTCGCGAACGTCCTCGCGCTGCTGCTCACGGCCGGCTTCGTCGCCGTACCCGTGGGCGTCATGACCGGAGTGGTGAGCTGACATGACCTCGTACACCGACTACGCGACCGGTGAGCCGGTCGTCGACACCAAGGCCCCGTCCGGTCCGGTCAACGAGCGCTGGGACAAGCGCCGTTTCGAGGCCAAGCTGGTCAACCCGGCCAACCGGCGCAAGCACACGGTCATCGTCGTGGGCACCGGCCTCGCCGGCGGCTCCGCCGGCGCCACCCTCGCCGAACAGGGCTACCACGTCGTCCAGTTCTGCTACCAGGACTCCCCGCGCCGCGCCCACTCGATCGCCGCCCAGGGCGGCATCAACGCGGCGAAGAACTACCGCAACGACGGCGACTCCATCCATCGGCTGTTCTACGACACCGTCAAGGGCGGCGACTTCCGGGCCCGGGAGTCCAACGTCCACCGCCTCGCCCAGATCTCCGTCGAGATCATCGACCAGTGCGTGGCCCAGGGCGTGCCCTTCGCCCGCGAGTACGGCGGCCTGCTCGACACCCGCTCCTTCGGCGGCGTCCAGGTGTCGCGTACGTTCTACGCCCGGGGCCAGACGGGTCAGCAGCTGCTGCTGGGCGCGTACCAGGCGCTGTCGCGGCAGATCGCGGCCGGGAACATCGAGATGCACCCGCGCACCGAGATGCTCGACCTGATCGTCGTCGACGGACGGGCGCGCGGGATCGTGGCCCGGGACCTGATCACCGGGAAGATCGACACGTACTTCGCGGACGCCGTGGTCCTGGCGAGCGGCGGCTACGGCAACGTCTTCTACCTGTCGACGAACGCCATGAACTCCAACGCCACCGCCGTCTGGCGGGCGCACCGGCGCGGCGCCCACTTCGCCAACCCCTGCTTCACGCAGATCCACCCCACCTGCATCCCGCGCACCGGCGACCACCAGTCGAAGCTGACGCTGATGAGCGAGTCGCTGCGCAACGACGGCCGGATCTGGGTGCCGAAGGCCAAGGGCGACACCCGCCCGGCGAACCAGATCCCCGAGGACGAGCGCGACTACTACCTGGAGCGCATCTACCCGTCCTTCGGCAACCTGGTCCCGCGCGACATCGCCTCCCGCGCCGCGAAGAACGTCTGCGACGAGGGCAGGGGAGTGGGCCCCGGCGGGCAGGGCGTCTACCTCGACTTCGCCGACGCCATCCAGCGGATGGGCCGCAAGGCCGTCGAGGCCAAGTACGGCAACCTCTTCGACATGTACCAGCGGATCACCGACGAGGATCCGTACGAGGTGCCGATGCGGATCTACCCGGCCGTGCACTACACGATGGGCGGCCTGTGGGTCGACTACGACCTCCAGACCACTGTCCCCGGCCTGTTCGCGATCGGCGAGGCCAACTTCTCCGACCACGGCGCCAACCGGCTCGGCGCCTCCGCACTGATGCAGGGCCTGGCCGACGGCTACTTCGTGCTGCCGGCCACCATCAACGACTACCTCGCCCGCAATCCGCACCAGGGTGAGGTCACCGACGGCCACCCCGCCGTGCAGGAGGTGCTGGCGGAGACCCAGGACCGCCTCAACCTGCTGCTGTCCGTGGACGGCGACCGCACCCCCGACTCCTTCCACCGCGAGGTCGGCGAGCTGATGTGGGAGTTCTGCGGCATGGCCCGTACGGACTCCGGGCTGCGCAAGGCGCTCGAGCGCATCCCGCAGATCCGTGAGGAGTTCTGGCGGCGCATCAAGGTGCCCGGCACCGGCGAGGAGTTCAACCAGTCCCTGGAGAAGGCCAACCGCGTCGTCGACTACCTGGAGCTGGCCGAGCTGATGTGCCTCGACGCCCTGCACCGCGCCGAGTCCTGCGGCGGCCACTTCCGCGAGGAGTCGCAGACCCCGGACGGCGAGGCCGCCCGCCGGGACGAGGAGTTCGCGTACGCCGCCGCCTGGGAGTTCACCGGCACCGGCGAGGCACCCGTCCTGCACAAGGAAGACCTGGTCTTCGAGTACGTCCACCCCACCCAGCGGAGCTACGCATGAAGCTCACCCTGCGCGTCTGGCGGCAGAAGAACGCCGACGCCGACGGCGCCATGTCCACGTACGAGGTGGACGGCATCTCACCCGACATGTCCTTCCTGGAGATGCTGGACACCCTCAACGAGGAGCTCATCCTCCGGGGCGAGGACCCCGTCGCCTTCGACCACGACTGCCGTGAGGGCATCTGCGGCGCCTGCTCGCTCGTCATCAACGGTGACGCGCACGGGCCCGAGCGCACCACCACCTGCCAGCTGCACATGCGCTCCTTCCGGGACGGCGACACCATCGACGTCGAGCCGTGGCGGGCGTCGGCGTTCCCCGTGATCAAGGACCTGGTCGTCGACCGGACGGCCCTCGACCGGATCATCCAGGCCGGCGGCTACATCACCGCGCCGACGGGCGCCGCCCCCGAGGCCCACGCCACGCCGGTGCCCAAGCCGGACGCCGACTTCGCCTTCGAGCACGCGGAGTGCATCGGGTGCGGGGCGTGCGTGGCGGCGTGCCCCAACGGGGCGGCGATGCTGTTCACCTCCGCCAAGGTCAACCACCTCAACGTGCTGCCGCAGGGGGCGCCCGAGCGCGAGACGCGGGTGCTGGACATGGTGGCGCAGATGGACGAGGAGGGCTTCGGCGGGTGCACGCTGACGGGCGAGTGCGCGACCGCCTGCCCGAAGGGCATCCCCCTGGTCTCGATCACCGGCATGAACAAGGAGTGGCTGCGGGCCACCCGCAAGGCGGCGAAGCGGTAGCGAGCCGCTCGACGAGAAGACGTTCGCCGAACGGTGCGGACGGGCGGGGCCGGGAGTGGTGCTCATCCCCGGCCCCGTCTGGTTTTCCGCCGCACCCGGTTCCGCACCGGTTCCCGCACCCGCTTGCCGAGCCCGGTCGCCGCGCCCGGCATTCAACATCCCCACATCCGCGCTCCCGGCACACGTCACGTACACGCCAACCGGCCCCGGAAGAAACAGGGGGTACCGCTCCGTCCCCACCTCGTGCGTGTCCAGGAGAGAGCCATGACCGGCGTTTCCGCCCTCGCTCGGCCCCCGCAGTCCACGGCACCCGTCCGTTACACCGTCATCCTGGCCCGCGACGAGGCCGACGTGCGGGCCGCGCAGCGGCTGCGGCACGACGTCTTCGCCGGGGAGATGGGCGCCCTGCTGACGTCCACCCGGCCCGGCCTCGACGCCGACCCCTTCGACGCGTACTGCGACCACCTGCTGGTGCGCGACGCCGGCACCGGCCAGGTCGTCGGCACCTACCGGCTGCTGCCGCCGGAGCGCGCCGCGGTCGCCGGACGCCTGTACTCGGAGGGCGAGTTCGACCTGGCACGGCTGGACGGGATCCGGCCCGGCCTCGTCGAGGTCGGCCGCTCCTGCGTGCACCCCGACCACCGCGACGGCGCCGTCATCAGCCTCATCTGGGCCGGCATCGCCCGCTACATGGTCGACCGCGGCCACGAGTGGCTGGCCGGCTGCTGCTCCGTACCGCTCGCCGACGGCGGCGCCCTCGCGGCCGGCACCTGGGACCGGGTGCGGGACAAGCACCTGGCGCCGGAGGAGTTCCGGGTACGCCCGCTGCTGCCGTGGGTGCCGCCGACCGACGTGGCGCTGCCCGCCCGCACCGAACTGCCCGCCCTGCTGCGCGGCTACCTCCGGCTGGGCGCCCGGGTGTGCGGCGAGCCCGCCCACGACCCCGACTTCGGGGTCGCCGACCTGTACGTGCTGCTGTCGATGCGCACCGTCGACCCGCGCTACCTGCGGCACTTCCTCTCCCTCGTCCCGGCCCGGTGAGCGCCTGGCTGCCCAGCGCGCCCTGCACCCCACGGGCGTGCGTGGAGGAGACCGGGTCCGCGAACGCCGTACCGCGGGCCGTGCTGCGGCTCACGGCGGTGGTGCTGCTCGTCCTCACCGGGGTCCTGCTGTCGCCGCTCGGCCGGGGGTGCCCCCGCTCGCGGGGGAGGATCCCGGCCGGGGCGGTACGGCGGTGGAGCCGGGCGGTCGTCCGGGCGGCCGGCGTCCGCGTCCTGACGACCGGCACCGCCGCGCCCGCCGGGGGACTGCTGCTCGTGGCCAACCACATCTCCTGGCTGGACGTCCCGCTGCTGGCCGCCGTCCGCCCGGCCCGCATGCTCGCCAAGGCCGAGATGCGGCGGTGGCCGGTCGCCGGAGCGCTCGCCGCCCGCGGCGGGGTCCTGTTCATCGACCGCGACCGGCTGCGCGCCCTGCCCGGCACGGTCGACCGGATCGCCGGGGCGCTGCGCGCCGGGCAGGCCGTCGCGGTGTTCCCGGAGGGCAGCACCTGGTGCGGCCGCGCCCAGGGGCACTTCCGGCGGGCCGTGTTCCAGGCCGCGCTGGACGCCCGGGTCCCCGTTCAGCCGGTGCGCATCCGGTACCGGTGCGCAGGGGGCGCGGCCAGCACGACGCCCGCCTTCGTCGGCGACGACTCCCTGCTCGCCTCCCTGTGGCGGGTGGCGACGGCACGGGGGCTGGTGGCCGAGGTGGAGGCGGGAGAGGTGATCGCCCCGCAGGACCACCCCGACCGCGCGTCGCTCGCGGCCGCCGCCGGGGCATGGGCGCTGGTGGGACCGGCCGGCGCCTCACAGGACGGGAGCGGGGCATCCGGGGCCGGGCGGGCGGACGGGGCGCACGACCGGCACCCGGCGTGCGCGCCGGCCGACGAGCCGCACACCCCCGGCCGCAGGCGGCGCCCCGGCCGCAGGGTGGGCCTCGGAGTGGCTGGTCCGGTCGTCCGTCCTACCCGTCCGCCGGTCGCATGAGCAGCAGGTCCTCGCCCCAGTCGTCCAGCACTGCGCCGTGCCCGGCCGTCCGGGCCGCCGGCTCGACACGGGCGAACAGTGCCCGCTGCGCGCGCACGTCACCGGTCGCCGCGATGTGCTCCACGGTGTCGAGCAGGGCGGCGGTGTCCCAGCCGGGCAGCGGGTGGTGGGCCAGTTCCCAGCGCAGGTACTTGTTGTAGGGGCGGGGCCGGCGGTCGAGCGCGAACAGGAACTCCAGCAGGAAGCCCAGACTGTCGGCCGCGTCCAGGCGGGCGGCCAGGGACTCGCCGTCGCGGGCGTTCTTGACCGACCGGTAGAGGGAGTTGGCGTACGCGTCCAGCCACCCGGCCGCGGTCCGGAACGCCTCGTCCGCCGTCAGCCGCGCCTTCGCGGCGAGGATCCGGCCGATCTCCCCGTCGAGCCGGTCGAGGACGACCCGCGCCCGGGCGAGCGCGTACCGCTCGAAGCCCGGCATGCCCGCCGCCCGCAACCCGGCGAGCGGCACGACCACCACGTCGAGCCCGGGGGTGCGGCGACCGAGGTCCGGGACGGCGGCGTCGTCCGCGAGAACGACGTACAGGTCGTGGTCGGAGTGCTCGGTCGCCATACCGTCGTGCGCGTGCGACCCCTTGAGCACGAGGCCGACGACGGCCGGGTCGGCGGCCGCGTGTGCGAGGAATTTCTCGTAGGTGACGGGCGGTTGGGCGGTCATGGTGGGATCATGACAGGTCCCGACCCGCCCCGACCCGCCTTGACCCGACTCGATCCGACCCTCCGAGGAGCGCGCGCGTGAGTGGAAGCCCGGCCGGCAGGACGGTCCTGGTGACGGGGGGCAGCGGCTTCGTCGCCGCCCATCTCGTACGGCAGTTGCTGGAGCGCGGCCACCGGGTGCACACGACCGTGCGCGGCACGGCGAACGCGGCGAAACTGCGGCCGCTGCACGCCCTGCGGGACGCGCACCCCGGCCGCCTCGACCTCTTCGAGGCGGACCTGCTCGCGGACGGCTCCTTCGACGAGGCGATGCAGGGCTGTTCCGTGGTCTTCCACGTGGCGTCGCCGTTCCTGATGCCGGAGAAGATCAGGGACGGCCGGCGGGACGTGGTCGAACCGGCCCTCCGGGGCACCCGGAACGTCCTGGCGGGCATCGACCGCACGGAGAGCGTCGAGCGACTGGTCCTCACGTCCACCGTGGGGGCTGTCTTCGGCGACTACGCCGACGTCCTGGAGATGGAGGACCGGACGCTGTCGGAGAGGTACTTCAACACCACGAGCACGGTGGAGAACAACCCCTACCACTACGCCAAGACGGTGGCGGAGCGGGCGGCCTGGGACGCGGCGGCCGCGCAGGACCGCTGGGACATGGTCTCCGTCAACCCCGGCCTCGTCCTCGGCCCTTCCCTCACCCCGGCCTCGGACTCCGGCAGCCTGTTCCTCCTGGACGAACTTTTCAAGGGCTACTTCTTCTACGGCGCCCCGGACTTCAGCTTCACGACGGCCGACGTACGGGACGTGGCGGCGGCCCACATCGCGGCGGCGGAACGCCCCGAGGCGCACGGCCGTTACCTCGTCGCCGCCGAGGAGATGACGTCGTTCCACCGGATGGCGACGATCCTGCGCGCCCACCACCGCGGAAACCTCCGCCTTCCCCGGACGGCCCTCCCGCACTGGCCCGTCCGCCTGCTCGGCCCGGCCTTCGGCCTCAGCCAGACCTACATCCGCAACCACCTCGGCATCCGCTTCCGCGTCGACAACCGCAGGAGCGTCGAGGAGCTGGGCCTCACGTACCGTCCGATCGAGGAGACGCTCGTGGACCACTACCGGGCCTGGCGCGAGCAGCGGCGGGCGCGCGCGAGGGGGAGTGCCCGCGGCAACGCACTGAGGGGATGACGCCGACCGGGACGGAAGACGGGGGAGTGGGTCCCGGCGGCCGACAGCGGCTCTTCGGCGGTCACCCGGTGTCACTCGGCGTTCTTCGCCCGGTTCACGATCCCGGCCAGTCGCCGGTAGGAGTCCAGCAGCGCCTCACGGTCGTACGTGCTGGTGGTGACGAGGACCTCCCGCGCGCCGGTGTCCTTGAGCACGGTCTCCAGTTCGTGCGTGACCTGCTCCTCGGTGCCGGCGATGTGGCCGGCGAGACCGGACTCGTACAACCCGCGTTCCTTCGCGGTCATCGGGAGGGCCTCGACGCGCTCGGCCGGCGGCAGCGGCGGGAAGGTGCCGTGGGTGCGGGAGTACGCCATCGACCAGGCCTCCGGGACCAGCAGCCGCCGGGCCTCCTCCGCGGTGGCGGCGACCGCGACCGTGCCGGAGACGACGACGTACGGCTCGGTCGCCCAGGGGGAGGGCCGGAAGTGGTCCCGGTAACGGTCCACACCGCGTCGCATCCGGTCGCGGTCGCGCAGGTCTCCGATGACCATCGGCAGCCCCGCCTCCGCGGCGATCCGCGCGCCCTCGCCCATGGCGAGCACGAACGGCGGCACGGTCAGGCCCTCGGCCGGCCGGGCGTGCACGCCCGTCGGGGACGTGCCCCGGAACCAGCCCAGCAGCTCCCGCAGTTGCCCGGCGAAGTCGTCCGCGTCGCCCTTGTCGCGTCCCAGCGCCCTGCGCACACCGTCGGTGAAGCCCACCGACCGGCCGAGCCCCATGTCGATCCGCCCCGGGAACAGGGACTCCAGGACACCGAACTGCTCGGCCACGACCAGCGGCCGATGGTTGGGCAGCATCACTCCGCCGGTGCCGACCCGGATCGTACGGGTCGCGCCGGCCACGGCGGCGGCCAGCACCGTCGGGGCGGATCCGGCGACGCCGGGCACACCGTGGTGCTCCGACACCCAGAAACGGTGGTAGCCGAGCCGCTCCGTCTCCCGCGCCAGCCGCACGGTGTCCCGGAGCGCCTCCGCGCCGGTGTGGCCCTCGCGGGTGCGGGAGCGGTCGAGGACGGAGAAACGGGCCGAGGCGATCACGGAGCTCATACAGGGTTCAACACCCGCGGTCCGGGAGGATTCCCCCGGGAGGGGCGGCCGGGCCAGGTGACCCGCCCGCGGGTGGCGCCCGCCGCCGCGTATCCGGAGCAGGCCCGCGTCCGCCGCCGCGTATCCGGAGCAGGCCCGCGTCCGCTGGACGACCGACCCCTCGATCCGGCTCGTCCACCGGGCGGCGTCGGTGGACGCGGCCCGGTCGTCCGAGGCGGGACGAGCGGGGGGAACGGCGCTCAGGAGTCGGTGCGCCTCGGCCCGCGCCCTCCGGCCACGGCGTCCCGAGCCTGCGCGAGCACGTCCGTGGCCGTCGTCCGGCCGACCGTCCGCCCGGTCACCGCGGCTCCCTCCTCGCCGGCCGCGAGCAGAACCGTCCCTCCCAGGAGGGTCAGGGCAGGGCGGCCCGCGGCCGGTCGGCGTGCTCGTGGTCGCAGGCGTCGTCGATGCCGTAGGTGTCCCAGGCGGGGAACGGGTCGTCGGCCGGAAGGGGCTCGCCGGGGGCCATGAGGCAGCCGGTCAGGGCGGCCCGCAGCGCCTCGGCGCGCAGCTGCGTGCCGATGAGGACCAGCTCCTGCGCGTACGGGGCGTCGGTGTCGCGCGCGGCCGACGGCTCGAAGCGGGCCACGGAACCGGCCTGCGACCACAGTCCCGTGACCTGCGGGCGGGTGGCGAGCGTGAAGAACCCCTTCGAGCGCAGCACCTTCCCGTACGCCCCGCTGTCCAGCCCCTCGGTGACGAGATCCCACAACCGGCCGGGGTGGAAGGGGAGTCGGGAGCGGAACACGGTGGAGGAGATGCCGTACTCCTCCGTCTCCGGCACGTGCTCGCCGTTGAGCTCCCGCACCCAGCCGGGTGCCTGCTGGGCCCGTTCCAGGTCGAAGCGGCCGGTGCCCAGCACCTCTCTCAGGTCCACGCGGCCGTGGACGGCGGGGACGATCCGGGCGAGCGGGTTGAGCCGGCGCAGCGCGGCCCGCAGCCGGTCGGCGGCCTCGCCGTCGACCAGGTCCAGCTTGTTGAGCACGAGGACGTCGGCGAACTCGACCTGGTCGACGAGCAGATCGCTGACCGTGCGTTCGTCGTCCTCGAACGGTGCCAGGCCGCGTTCGGCGAGCTCGTCGCCGCCGTCCAGCTCGGTCAGGAAGTTCGCCGCGTCGACGACCGTGACCATGGTGTCCAGGCGGGCCACGTCCTGAAGGGTCGCCCCGTCGTCGCGGGCGAAGGCGAACGTGGCGGCCACGGGCAGGGGTTCGGAGATGCCGCTGCTCTCGATGAGCAGGTGGTCGAAGCGGCCCTCGCGGGCCAGCCGGTCGACCTCCTCCAGCAGGTCGTCGCGCAGGGTGCAGCAGATGCACCCGTTGGTCATCTCGACCAGCCGTTCCTCGGTCCGCGACAGGGCCGCCTCACCGCCGCGCACCAGCGCCGCGTCGATGTTGACCTCGCTCATGTCGTTGACGATCACCGCGACGCGCAGTCCGTCGCGGCCGCTGAGGACATGGTTGAGCAGCGTGGTCTTGCCCGCCCCGAGGAACCCGGACAGCACGGTCACGGGCAGTCGCTCGTACGGCATCCCGGTCAGCCCTCGGGACGCAGCAGGCCGCGCTCGTACGCCTTCACCAGGTGCTGCGGGACGAGGTGGCGGACCCCGTCCACGGTGACCGGGACGAGCTGCGCCGTGCTCGCCTTCCACTGGGCGCGGCGGTGACGGGTGTTGCTGCGGGACATCTTCCGCTTGGGCACGGCCATGGGGAACCTCCTCGGTGGGGTGAGCACCGAGGACGCTACATGAAAATGGATCCCATTAACAATCAAGAGGGGGTGGCCAGGTCGCCGTACCGGCTCCGCCCTGCCTGCTGGTTCGCCTGCCGTGCCTGCCGTGCCTGCCGCGCCTGCCCTGTCGCACCGCAGTGGCCGACCCGGGGCGGGGAGGTTGCCGGGGTGCGCGAGGTCCTTAGGGTGAGTGGTGTGACCGACACCAGCAAGCGGCCGATCGCCGTGTTCGACCTGGACAACACCCTCGCCGACACGGCCCACCGGCAACGGTTCCTGGAGCGCAGGCCGCGGGACTGGAACGCCTTCTTCGCGGCCGCGCCGCAGGACCCGCCCGTCCCCGAGGGCGTGGCGATGGCCGTGCGGAGCGCGCGGGAGTGCGAGGTCGTCTATCTGACCGGGCGGCCCGAGCGCTGCCGGCGGGACACGCTGGAGTGGCTCGACCGGCAGGGGCTGCCCGACGGGCGCGTGTACATGCGGCGCGACGACGACCGCCGACCCGCCCGCCGTACCAAGCTGGAGACCCTGCGCCGGCTGGCCCGCGACCGGGAGGTGCGGGTCCTGGTGGACGACGACGAGCTGGTGTGCGACGACGCCGAACAGGCCGGCTTCACCGTCTTCCGGGCGCGCTGGGCGCTTCCCTCGGTCACGCTGCGGGTGGCGCAGGAGCGGGAGGGCCGTACCTGAGGCCGAGCGCCTCAGGGAAGGCGCGTCACTCGGAGTCCTCCAGGCGGAAGCCGACCTTCAGGCCCACCTGCCAGTGCGCGACCTCGCCGTTCTCGAGCTGGCCTCGCACCTGGGTCACCTCGAACCAGTCCAGGTTGCGCAGCGTATGCGAGGCGCGGGTGATGCCGTTGCGGATCGCCTGGTCCACGCCGTCGGGCGAGGTGCCGACGATCTCCGTGACCCGGTAGGTGTGGTTCGACATGCGGGTGCTCCTCTCCGCGACTGCGGCAGCGTCACGTGTGTCCCGTCCACGTGGTCACGTGGTCACGTGTCACTCCACCGTGCCCCAAGCCGCGACGGAGCGCGAGGCGTGTCGTGCCGGTGCTCCGCCGGCCTGCCCGGGGTCTCCACACCGACCATGAACCATCAGAGTTAAAGACCGATATTCGTATGTATCTGGTGATATAACGATCATGTTCTTGGGTGTGGCTGCCGGTGACGGTGCTCCGGCAGCCACACCCGCGATCTGTGACCGGGGGTTTGGAGGAGACCGTGCGGCGGTTCAGACTCGCGATGTCCCGACAGGCGCCGATCCCCATGGCGCGCCACCCCATCCACCGTGAGGAGACACGGGCGCGCTGGTACGCCCCCTTCTCGGTGTGTGTGGACCTCCTCGCCGCGGCCCTGCCGGTCGCGGCGGCGTTCGTGGAGGTCCGCGAGCCCCACCCGCTGCGCCTGGCGGCCGCCGCCGCCCTGCTGTGGCCCCTCATCGGGGTGGTCAGCAAGCGGTACACACCGCAGACCTGGGGCGACGGGGGCGGGCTGCGGGCCGTGATACGGGACTGGCTGGTGCTGGTCGGCGCCCTGGCGACGCTCCGTGTGGTCTGCGGACTGGACAGCGTGCCCGCCGAGGCGTTCACGGCACTGATCCCGGCGCTGGTCCTCACGGGCGTCTGCCAGAAGATGATTCACCGTCATCTGCTGGCCGCCCGCCGGGACGCCCGCGCCCTGCGCCACGTGGTCATCGTCGGTGCTGCCCCGATGCTCGACGCCGTGGTCGAACAGCTCGCCCAGCGCACCGACCACGAGTACGTGGTCGTCGGCGCCTGCCCGGTCGGCGAGGGCGAGGTGCGCTCCGGGGTCCCGGTGTGCGTACGGCTGCCCTGCGAGACGCCCGAGACGCCCGAGGAGGACGCCGCGGCCGTGCTCGGGGCGGCCGACGACCTCGCGGCCGACCTGGTCTTCGTGGCGCCCGGCCCGTACATGTCCGGTGAACGGGTACGCCGGCTGTCCTGGGCCCTGCACGACCAGGGCCGCTCGCTCATGGTGCTGCCCGGCATCGTCGAAGTGGCCCGCCGGCGGGTGCGGCTGACCTCGGCGGCCGGCCTCACCCTGCTGCACATCGCGCCGCCGCTGCACCGTGGCGTGCACACGCTGCTGAAGTCGTTCGTGGACCGGGTGGGCGCCCTGGCACTGATCGTCCTGCTGTCGCCGCTCCTGCTGGTGCTGGCGGTGGCGGTCCGGCTGGGCTCACCCGGCCCGGTCCTCTACCGCCAGATCCGGGTCGGCCGGAACACGACGCCGTTCCCCATGTGGAAGTTCCGCACCATGGTGGTCGGCGCGGACCGGCTGAAGAGCGGACTGGAGGCGGAGAACGAGAACGACGGGCACATGTTCAAGATGCGCCAGGACCCCCGGGTCACCCCCGTGGGACGCGTCCTGCGCCGCTACTCCCTGGACGAGCTGCCCCAGCTGTTCAACATCCTCTTCGGCCACATGTCCCTGGTCGGCCCGCGCCCACCGCTGCCGGAGGAGGTCGCCAGGTACAACGGCGTCGAGATGCGCCGGCTCAGCATCAAACCGGGCCTGACCGGCCTGTGGCAGGTGAGCGGACGGTCGGACCTGTCCTGGCGGGAAACGGTCGCGCTCGACCTGCGTTACGTCGACAACTGGTCCCTGGCCGGGGACATGAACGTCATGGTCCGCACCCTGCGCGCGGTGCTGAACGGGCAGGGCGCCTACTGAGGGACCTGTGCGGCCCCCGCGGCCGCATCGTCCATCCGGGCAGCTCTGACGCCAACACGCAGTGATCGAGGGTGCTCCCTCCCCGGGGCCGTGAAGGATCGCGGACGTGGACACACAGACCTCAGCCGCATCCCCGGCAGCCGCCCCGCACCCGGGTGACTCCGGCGGCGCCACGACGCACCGGCCCGTCGTGGCGCGAAACCTGCGCGGCTTCACCGGTGCCGGATACGACAAGGGGCGGCCCCTGCCGGTGCAGGCCGCCTGGTTCGCCGCCCTCCATCTGCTCTTCGTCAAGTGGTGGTTCCCGGCCCGCTGGCGGCCGGCCCTGCTGCGCGCCTTCGGCGCCCGCGTCGGACAGCGGGTGCTGATCCGGCGCGGGGTGCGGATCCACTGGCCGTGGAAGCTGGAGGTCGGCGACGACGTGTGGATCGGGGAGGACGCCTGGATCCTCAACCTCGAACCGGTCACGATCGGCAGCGACTGCTGCCTCTCCCAGGGCGCGCTGCTGTGCACGGGCAGCCACCGGCGCCGTTCCGCCACCTTCGAGTTCGACAACGGCCCCGTCCGGCTGGAGCCCGGCAGCTGGGTCGCGACCCGTGGGGTGGTGCTGCGCGGCGTCACCGTCGGCCGGGGCGCGGTGGTGGGCGCCGGCGCCGTCGCCCACCGGGACCTCCCATCTGGCGCGGTCCTGACGGCGGGCGGTACGACCGCACCCACCCCGTCCGCCTCCGCGAAGGGAGCCAGGCCATGAGACTGGTCCATGTGGTCACGCTCGTCAGCGACGACGGGGCCTTCGGCGGCCCGACCAGCGTGGCCCTCGCCCAGCTCGAGGAGTGCGCCGCCCGCGGCCACGACGTGACGCTGGTGTCCCTGTGGCGGGGCGGGACCCGGGCCGCGCAGCACATCGGCGCCGTCCGTTTCGTCTCCCGTCCGGCATGGCGTCTCGTCCCCGGCCGGGGCTGCCTGGGACTCATGCATCCGCTGCTGCTGCGGGACCTGTGGCGGGCCATGGGGCACGCCGACGCCGTGCATCTGCACGCCGGACGCGACCTCGTCTCCCTCGCCGCGCTCGCCGTCGCCCGGCTGCGCGGCAAGGCCTTCGTCACCCAGACACACGGCATGGTCGAGCCCCGCACCGGTGCCGTGGCGCGGGTCTTCGACCGTCTGTACGTGCCCCTGCTGCGCCGGGCCCGCTGCTGCTTCGTGCTCACGGATCGGGAACGGCGCGCGCTGACCACGGTGCTGGGACCGGACCGGCCACCGCTGGTGTCGCTGCCCAACGGCCTGCGTCCGGCCGGTGACGGGGCGGACGCGCGACGGCGGAACGACAAGGAGGTGATCTTCCTCGCCCGGCTCCACCCGCGCAAACGCCCCGAGGCGTTCGTCGAGATGGCCGCCCTGGTCCACAAGGAGATCCCCGAGGCACGGTTCACGCTCTACGGAGCGGACGAGGGATCCCTGCCGGCGGTCAACCGGCTCGTCGCGGACCGCGGGCTGACCGACGTGGTCTCCTACGGCGGCGCGCTGGAGCACTCCGCGGCACTGGAGGCCTACCGCAGGGCCACCGTGTACGTCCTGCCGAGCGTGCACGAGCCGTTCCCGATGACGGTCCTGGAGGCGCTGGCCGAGGGCACACCGGTCGTGTGCACGGACAGCAGCGGCATCGCGGCCGAACTGGCGCGCAGGGAAGCGGCCCTGGTCACCGACGGCAGCCCGGAGGCCCTGGCCGACGCGGTGAGCCTGCTGCTCGCCGACGAGGCGCTGCGCGGGCAACTCGTCGACGCCGGCCGCCGCGCGATCGACGAGGTCTTCTCCATCCGCGCGGTCGTGGACCAACTGGAAGGCGTCTACCGGAGCCGACCGGCCCGGAGGTGACGCGACCCACGGCGACCAACGCCCCCTCCGGCTCGCACCGCATCGGCGGGAGACGGAGGGGGCATTGGCCTCGCAGGTCTCGATGGACGGCGAGGTGGTTTCGGTCCCGGTGGCGGTGGAGCGGCTGGAGGGCGTCTGCCGGAGCCGAGCCCGGTCAAGGAGGATGCGGCCCGCTTCGGCCACTGCCGATCACTTCGGATCCGTCACGCCGGTGGGAGTGGGAGGAGGGTGGTGGTCTCGGAGGTTCTGCCCATGCCGGTGGCGGGTGTTCGGCGAGGGGCTCTGGGTCCGGGTGGTGGTGGAGCGACTGGGGCCCTGTCGGGGGCGGCCCGGTCAGGGGGGATGCGGCCCGTTTCGGCCACCGCCGGCCGCCTCGGAGCCGCCGCGTCGGCGGCGAGGTCCGGGGTGGCCGGCGGCAGGGGTGACCCTCAGCGGGCCGGGGTGCGGCTCACCGTACGGAGGATGTCCTCGAAGCGGGAGGCGCAGTCCTCCAGGGCGAACTCCCGCTCGGCCAGGGCGCGGCTCTCCTTGCCCAGGAGCTCGGCGCGCGCGGGGTCGGACAGGACCTCCTGGGCCCAGGCGGAGGCCTCGTCGAGCGAGGACTCCTCCGGCGGGAAGACCGCGGACCCCGCCTGCCGGAGCAGACGCGCGGCCAGGTTGTCGGCGGGCATCAGGCCGAGCACCGGGCGCCCGGCGCACAGATACGACAGCGTCTTGGACGGGACCGAGAACTGCCCGGCGTCCGACGCCAGGAGCACGACGAGGAGATCGCCCGTGCCCAGCACCTCGGGCAGCCGCTCGTAGGGCTGGAAGGGCAGCAGCGTCAGCTCGACGCCCCGGGCGGCCGCGGCCTCCCTGAGGACGGGCACGGCCGGGCCGTCGTTGACGACGACCAGACGCACCGGAGTGCCCCGGTCCCGCAACCGCTCGGCCAGCCGCACGAGCAGGACCGGGTTGTGCTTCAGGCCCAGCGTGCCGGAGTACAGCACCGTCCGCACCCCGTCCAGGCCCTGCTCGGCCGACCAGGCGTTGGCCCGGTCCACCGGGACGATCTCGTCCAGCGGCGCCCAGTTGGGGATGACGGTGACCTTGCCGGCGGTGCCCCACTCCTCGTGGATCCGCACGAAGGACCCGGCGATCACCACGATGGCCGCGGCCCGGCGCGCCGACCACTTCTCGCCCGCCTCGAAGACCTTGGCGGCGACCCCCATCGACTTCGCGACATCGGCGGCGGCGAAGCTCTTCAGGGCGACGGCGGTCACGTCCTGGTGCCACAGCACCCACGGGATGCGCAGTCGCCGCAGCACGGCCGCCGCCACGACCAGCACAGGGATGGGCAGGTTGGACAGCAGGGCCACATCGGGCTTCTCGCGCCGTACCTGCCGGGCCAGTTCGAGGCCCAGCAGGGTCTCCTGGCGGAGCCGGTGGAAGTAGGCCTCCTTCCGGAGCGCGGTGCCGTCCCCGATGGTGACGAAGCGCAGGCCCGGGGTGTCCCCGGCGAGGTTGCCCTTGCCGGAGACGTAGGCCGTGCACGTCGAGTGCACGACATCGTGACCACGGCGCGCCAGTTCCCGGCTCAGCTGGGCCTGGAACGGGTGGCCGCTGTAGTCGTGGACGAGAATCCTCATCGGTTCTCCGTGTCCTGGTGCTCGGTGCACTCGGTGCACTCGGTCGGGCGTCACTGCCGGGAGCGCTTGACCTGGTCGTAGACCCAGGCGTAGGTCTTCTCCAGGCCGTCGAGGAGGCTGACCGACGGTTCCCAGCCGTGGATCTCGCGGATCAGGGTGTTGTCGGAGTTGCGGCCGCGCACGCCCTGCGGGGCGTCGAGCCGGTAGGCGCGCTCGCAGCGGACGCCCGCGATCCGCTCGACGATGTCGACGAGCTGGTTGATGGTGACCAGCTCCGACGAGCCCAGGTTGACGGGGACGCCACTGGACCCGTTCATGATCATCTGGGTGCCGTGGAGGCAGTCGTCGATGTACATGAAGGAGCGGCTCTGCCGGCCGTCGCCCCAGATCTCGATCCGGTGGTCACCGGAGAGGACCGCCTCGGCCACCTTCCGGCACACCGCCGCCGGAGCCTTCTCCCGCCCGCCGGTCCACGTGCCGTGCGGGCCGTAGACGTTGTGGTAGCGGGCGACACGGGTGACGAACCCGTAGTCCTCGGCGTAGTGGCGGCACATGCGCTCGGAGAAGAGCTTCTCCCAGCCGTAGCCGTCCTCCGGCTGCGCCGGGTAGGCGTCCTCCTCCTTCAGCGCGGTGACGTTCGGGTCGGTCTGCTTGCCGGCGGCGTACACGCAGGCGGAGGAGGAGTAGAAGTAGCGCTCCACGCCGGCCTCGTGCGCCGCCCGCAGCATGTGGGTGCTGGTCAGCACCGACATCATGCAGGCGGCCTTGTTGTTCTCGATGAAGCCCATGCCGCCCATGTCGGCGGCCAGCATGTACACCTGGCGGGCATCCCGGACGCCCGCGCGCGCACTGTCCAGGAGGGACAGGTCGGCGACCACGTTCTCGGCGTCCTGGTGCACCTGGTACCACTCGTGCCGGGGCTTGATGTCGATGGAGCGGACGGTCAGCCCCTGGGCGAGGAGGTCGCCCACGAGATGACCGCCGATGAATCCCCCGCCCCCGGCGACGACGACGTCGACCTGCTTGCTCATGCGCAACTCCCTTGGGAATCCGGAGATCTGGTGTGAGGTCAGCCGGTCCGCCGCGCCCGAGGTGCCGGTCCGGCACCGGGCTGGCGGCGACCTGCGCGACAAGCTATGCAGACTTGTCATGATTTCAGGTAATTGGCACGCCGCCGATTACTAAGATCACCCGATGACTCTGTTCGGGGGCAAGAGCACCGAAGTCAATGATTTGTGCGCGCCTGGGGCGATTTGCGAAGTAAGCACGCTATATATCTTTCGGTGATGTTTCAGCCTGAAAACTCGCTCGGCAGAGAGGTCGGGATGCAGGACGCTCGCGTCCGCAGTGTCGCTGCGGTCTTCCTCTGGACCGTGGCGCTCACCGTCCTGCTGCCGGGGCTGATCCTCCAGCCGGACGGTGTGCGGATGTCGGCGGCGCTCGCTCTCCAGGGCGTCGTCGTGGCGCACACCGGCGGTGCGCTCGCCCGGGTGCTCACCGCGCCCACGGTGCGTCTGGTCGCCTTCGGCTTCTGGGTCTTCGCCTACATCTGGCTCGGCATCGCGCCCCTGGCGATGCTTGCCGCCGACGCCTACCCGTGGCCCTTCCGGGCCTCCGAGGCGACCGCCTTCGAGGCCGTGGCCGTCGTCGAACTCGGGCTCCTCGCCTACAGCGCCGGAACGGCCCTCGCCGCCCGTCGCCGGCAGACCCGGGAGACCGCCGGTCCACCGGGGCCCATGGAACGACTGCTCTCCCGCCGGGTCGCCCCCTGGCGCCTGCTGGCGCTCTGCGGGCTCGCCCTCGCCTTCGCGGTACTGCTGATCTCGAGCCAACCCGGGCGACTGCACGCGTACTTCACCAGCCGCCAGGCCATCACCGAGGCCGGCGCGATGGCCAACGCCCAGGACGCCTTCCTCCAGGTGCTGCTCACCTGGTCCCTGTCGGTGCCCGCCTTCTGGGCGCTGCTGGGCCTGTTGCACGTACCACGGGTGGCGGGCGCCGACCGCTGGCTGCGAGGCCTGCGCTGGCTGCTGCTGCCGGTGCTCCTCGTGCTGAACGCCGTCGTCAACAACCCCATCAGCAAGCCGAGGTTCTGGGTCGGCACGGTCCTGCTGACCCTCCTCTTCACCGTGCCCCGGCTGTCCCGGCCCCGCCCCTTCCGCGCCGCGGCGGCCGCCCTCATCGCCGGACTCCTGCTCGTCTTCCCCTACAGCGACTACTTCCGCTACAGCGACCGGGAGGACGTCGCCGTCGTCTCCCTCACCGACCAGTTCACCACCAACGGCGACTACGACGCCTTCCAGCAGATCCAGACCGGCATCGACTACGCGCGGGACAACGGGTTCTCCCCGCAGGACGCGCTCGGCCCGCCGCTGTTCATGGTGCCGCGCTCGATGTGGCCGGAGAAACCCGAGGACACCGGCATCGCACTGGCCCGGTACGCGGGATACGACTTCCTCAACCTCTCCGCGCCACTGTGGATCGAGAGTTACCTGTGGGCCGGCCCCTTCGCGGTGGTCGTCGTGTTCTGCCTGCTCGGCGCGGTCAGCCGGCGCGTGGACGACGTACGCCACCTGCTGCGCGACCGGCCGGGCACCGTCGCGGCACTCCTGGTCCCCGCCTTCGCCTTCTACCAGATGGTCTTCCTGCGCGGCAGCCTGCTCGGCATCGCCGGCCCGCTGACGCTCCTGGTGACCATCCCGCTGCTCATCAGCACCCGTACCGCCCGGGCATCCCGGTTCCCCTCATCGGCGGTGCCGACCGCACCCATCCGTCACGCATCGATCCCCGGAACAGGAGGGCACCCGTGACCGGCCCCATCCCATTCGACGACCGGTACGACGAGCCGGACCAGCTACGCGACCAACTGCGCCGCATCTTGCGCCACCGCGTCCTGATCGCGCTGGGAATTCTTCTGGGAGTGCTGGGCGGGCTGGCCCTGTCCCTTCAGCGCGCCCACACCTACACCGCGACCAGCGAAGTCCTCGTGCGCTCCACCACCGACCCGTTCAGCTCGGTCGGCGTCTCCGCCGACAACCAGGTCAGCATGAGCACGGAGCAGCGGATCGCCACCAGCGCGGCCGTCGCCTCGCGCGCGGCGCACATCCTGGGCCGGCCCGGCACCCAGGCCGGCACCCTCGGGGCCCGGCTGCGGGTCACCAACCCGCAGAAGTCCCAGGTGATCCGCTTCGAGTTCACCGCCCGCGCGCCGCAGCGCGCGGCGCGCGGCGCCAACGCCTTCGCCGAGGCCTACCTGGCCGACCGCAAGAGCCGCAACGACGCCACGGTGCAGCGGGCCACCCGCGCCCTGGAGCAGCAGATCGCCGTGCTGAACCAGCGCATCGCCCTGGACCAGCTGGAGCGTTCGTCGGCCAAGCCCGCCGCGCAGAACCAGCTGTACAACCTGCAGAAGCGTGTCCTCGACATCAAGTCCCGTGACACCGACGGCGGTGACATCGTCCGCCGGGCCACGGCCCCCACCCTTCCGGTGGGACCCGGCATGCGGACCCTGCTCGGCCTCGGGCTGGTGTGCGGGCTCCTCCTCGGCATCGTGCTGGCCTGGGTGCGCTCCGCCCTGGACAACCGGGTCCGCTCGGTCGGCGAGGTACAGGCCGCCCTGCGCGCCCCGGTGCTCGGCATCCTGCCCTCCGACGACGGGGGCGACGACGCCCTGCTGACGGTCGGCCGCACCAGCAGCCCCCGCACGGAGGCGTACCGGGCGCTGGCCTTCCGGCTGCGGCAGACCCGAAGCCCGGAGGGCCCCGGCCGGGTGCTCGTCGTGTCCCCGCGGGACGTCGGCGCCGCCGAGGAGGTCGCCGCCAACCTGGGCGCGGCCCTCGCCGACGACGGGGGCGACGTCCTGCTGGTCGACACCGCGCCGGACACCTCCGGCCTCGCCACACACCTGCCGCTGATGCCGTACGCGGCCCCCACCCTGGAGGAGGCGTTCCTGCCCCCCGGGAGCGTCCTCGTCGACGCCGACGTCGTCGGCCGGTTCGCCTTCTCCTCGAGCGGTGGCCTCGATCCGCACGCCCGGGCGGCGTCCGAGCCCGACACGTCGAGCGTCCTCGTCACGGGACCGTTCCTCGCGCAGGCCGACGCGCTGGCGGTCGCCCAGCGCGTCGACGGCGTCGTCGTGGTCGCGAACCTCAACCGCACCCGGCGGGAGGACCTCCGGCAGGTGCAGGAGCTGATCGGCTGCTCCGGCGGACGCCTCCTCGGGGCCGTGCTCGACGCCGGGCGCCCGCGCCGGCGCCTGGGCACCCTGCGCCGCCGCCCGAAGTACGCTCCCGAGGCGCACACGTCGAGCATGGAACTCCCCGTGCAGGACGGCACGTTCAGCGTTTCCCGCCGGTGACCGCGCCCGAGGTGACCGCTCGCCCCCGCGCCGGGGCGGCCACCCCGAGCGGGGTGGCCGCCACCGCGCGGGGCGGGTGGTGGGGGATGGCGGGTTCCGTCGCGAACGCCGCCTTCTCCTTCCTCCTCGTCGGCCTGATCACCCGGGCCGTCGGGGCGCAGGGGGCGGGAGCGATCTTCACGGGCGTCGCCCTGTTCACCATTTGCAGCAACGCCTGCAAGCTCGGTGCCGACACCGGGCTCGTGCGGTTCGTACCGCGCGACCTCGCCGTCGACGGCGGCCGCTCGGTGGACGCGCTGCTGCGCACGGCCGTCCTGCCGGCGGCCGTGGCCGGCACCGCGGCCGCCGTGCCCCTGCTGCTGTCCCCGGCGGTGGCCACCACGCTCCTGCCGCACCTGCCCCCCGCGGACGCCGTCGCCCTGGTGCGGCTCTTCGGACTCTTCGTGCCCGCCGCCACCGTGGGCATGGTCCTGCTCGGCGCCACCCGGGGATACGGCACGGTGGTGCCCTTCGTCGGCGTGGAGCAGATCGGCAAACCGGTGCTGCGCGTGCTGATCGCCGTTCCCGTGGCCTGCTACGCGCCCGGAGTGCTGTCCCTGGCCTCGGCCTGGCTGCTGCCCGCGCTGGCCGGCTCCGTGGCCGCCTGGTTCTCCCTGCGCCGCTGCCGTGCCGCCCGTCCCACGCCGCATTCCACGGGAGGCGGGACCGTGCCCTGGCGGACCTTCTGGGCCTTCGCCGCACCCCGTGCGGTCTCCTCCGTCTTCGACATCAGCGCGGTCTGGGCCGGCGTCATCCTGCTGTCCGTCCTGGGCACGGCCGGCGAGGCGGGGGTGTACACCGCCATCGGCCGCGTCGTCACGGCGTGCACCCTCGTCCAGCTCGCCGTCCGGCTCGCCGTCGCACCGGAGCTCAGCCGGCTGCTCGCCCTCGGCAAGATCGCCGAGGCACACGATCTGCACCGTGTCTCGACCTGCTGGACCGTGCTCTTCTCCGGGCCGCTGTTCGCCCTCGTCGCCGCCTTCCCCGGGACCGTGCTGTCCGTCTTCGGACCGGAGTTCACCGTCGGCGCGCCCGCCCTGGTGGTGCTGTGCGCCGCCTCCGTCGTCAATGTCGCGGTGGGCAACGCCCAGACCGTGCTCCTCATGGCCGGCCGCAGCTCGTGGCATCTGGCGGTCACCGCCGCGGCGTTCACGGTGCAGCTGACCGTCGGTGTGCTCGCCGTGCCCGCCTGGGGCGTGCTGGGCGCCGCGGTGTCCTGGGGCGCGGCCATCGTCGTGGAGAACCTCGCGGCGGCCGTGCTCATCCGGCTGCGCCTCGGCTTCCCGACCGTGGACCGCGGCTACGCGAGCGCCTTCGCGCTCGGACTGGTCGTCTCGCTGGTGCTGACCGCCTCCCATGTGAAGAAAGGTGACACTCCGTCAGGACTCGCCGTGGGGATGGCCTTGGGATTGTGTGTATTTGGTATTACTTTGTGGCGATATCGGACGTCGCTGAGAGTGGGCGAGCTGGTCGGCGTGCTGCGCCGCCGTGCGGCATGAGCCAGCCACGGTCGTACCGTCCACGCCCTCCCGGTCGGCGTCACTCACCCTCACACCACTGCCAACCGGGGTCTCCCTTGTACCTGAGAAAACTCCGTACGAAGCCGGTCGCCAGGGTCGCTGCGACAGCACTCGTGTGCTGCACCACCGCCCTGCTCGACGCCTCCCTCGCCGCGGCCGCCGACGGCACACCCGCGTTCTCCGCCGATCCGCTGGCCACCTGGCAGACGGACGGCATCGTCTGGTCGATGGCCGCCGCGAACGGTGTCGTCTACGTCGGAGGAACCTTCGACCACGTCCGCCCGCCGGGAGCCGCGCCCGGACAACGGCAGGTCAAGCGCCGCAACTTCGCCGCGTTCGACGCCGCGACGGGCAAACTGCTGCCCTGCGCCCCGTCGTTCACCGGCCACCACCACACCGTCCGGGCCATGAAGGCCTCCCCGGACGGCCGGGTGCTGTACGTGGGCGGCTCCTTCGACCACGTCGGATCCGCCCGCGCGAGCAACGCGGTCGCCCTCCACACGTCCAACTGCACCCCGAGCAAGAGCTTCCGGCCCTCGGTGTCCGCCACCGTCCGGGCCATCGAGACGACGGACAAGACGATCTTCCTGGGAGGTGACTTCGGCCGCGTCGGCGGTCAGCCCAGGAACCGGATCGCCGCCCTCACCCCCAAGGGCGCCCTGCTGCCCTTCCGGGCGGACGTCGACCAGCCGGTGCGCGCCCTGGCGGCCGCGGCCTCGCACGGCAGGCTCTTCGTGGGCGGTGACTTCGAGTCCGTCAACGGACAGGGGGCCCGCTCGCTGGTCACCCTGAACCCCACCACAGGCAAAACGGTTCTCTCCTATCCCGGCTGGTTCCCGCCGCAGTCCTCGGTGAAGGCGATCGCACGGGACAAGACCCGCTTCTTCGTGGGGGCCGAGGGTCACGGGCCGGGCATCTTCGACGGGCGGATCGCGGGCCGTCTCACCAACGGCACCATGGTGTGGAAGGACACCTGCCGGGGCGCCACCCAGGCCCTCGTGCCCTACAAGGGCCTCCTCTACAGCGCCTCGCACGCGCACGACTGCGGCGAGACACCCGGAGGGTTCCCGGAGCGCGGAGACCGGCAGCACCTGCTGGTCCAGTCGCTCGACACCCGCAAGATCCTGCACTGGTTCCCCGACACCAACGACGGGGTGGGGGAGCACGTGGGTCCCCGTGCCCTGGCGGTGTCGAGGGGCGTCCTCTGGGCGGGTGGCGAGTTCACCCAGGTCAACGACACACCGCAGCAGGGCATCACCCGCTTCGGGAGCCGTGACACCGGAGCGCCGAAGGTTCCCGTCCTGTCGGTGTCCGACACGGACCCCGGCAGGGTCACCCTCACCTGGCGCGCCTCCTGGGACCGGGACGACGCGTCACTGACGTACCGGATCTACCGCGACGGCAAGCTCGTGGCGCGCAAGACGAAGGCGTCCACCTTCTGGGACCTCCCGCGGATGAGCCACACCGACTCCGCGCCCGCGGGCCGCCACCGGTACGAGATCGAGGTGACGGACGGGACGAACACCTCGCGCAGGTCCAAGGCCGTGACCGCGACCGTGCCGGCGAAGGCGGCGCAGGACCGAGTGGTGGGTGACCCGCGGTGACGCTCATCGGATTCGCGCCAGGTGTCTACGACCTGTTCCACATCGGACACCTCAACATCCTGCGTGAGGCGCGCCGGCACTGCGACCGTCTCGTGGCCGGGGTGACCTCCGACGACCTGGCCGCGCACCTGAAGGGCCGGGTGCCGGTCGTGCCGCTCGCCGAGCGCCTGGCGATCGTCCGCAGCGTGCGCTACGTCGACGAGGTCGTCGTGGAGTCGGAGGTCGACAAGCTGAAGACGTGGAAGCGGATCGGCTTCCACGTCATCTTCAAGGGCGACGACTGGCGGGGAACGCCCAAGTGGGAGGAGTTCGAACGGCGCTTCGCCAAGGTCGGCGTCGAGGTCGTCTACTTCCCGTACACCATGCACACCTCCAGCACGCTGCTGCGCGGAGCGCTGGAACTGCTCTCCGCGCAGGACCGGCCGGAGATCCCCTCAGCGCAGCTCCCGGAACCACTTCACGAGGAAGGCGGCCATGAACACCACGTGGGCCACCAGCAGCGCGCAGTACACCGTGAGGAAGACGTGCTGGCTTCCCAGGAATAGGAAGCTGACGCAGGTCAGGCCGTAGTCGACGGGCAGCAGCAGCACGGACCGCAGTGCGAGGGCGGATGCGGCCGGAGCCTCGCCCGGCGTCCGCCCCTTGAGCTTCTCCGTCAGGATCCCGGCGAAGAAGATCACCACGGCCGCGAGCTGGAAGACCATCGGTGCCAGCAGGAAGGCCGGGCTGGGCAGGTCGAAGAACCGGTAGAACGACACCAGCACCACCAGGTGGAGGGCGACGATCTTGACGCAGTCCAGCACATGGTCGAGCCACTCGCCCGACGGGCTCCCCGAGCGCTGCCCGCGCGCCAGCTGACCGTCCGCCGAGTCGAGCACGAACCCCACGGCCAGGGCGACGCCGACGCAGACCGCCATCCGCGGTCCGGGCGGCAGCAGGGCCACGGCGGCCAGGGCCGGAAAGGTGAACAGGGCGCCGAGGACGGTCAGCTGGTTCGGCGTCGCCCCCACTCGGTAGGCCAGCGCGGCCAGGACCCGTCCGGCCGGGCGGTTGACGAACCGGGTGTAGAGCGAGACCCCTTTCGCGGGCTTCTGTGCCGTCGACAGCTGTCTGAGCACCTCGGCAAACTCGGTCATTTCCCTCCTTTATTGAAAAATTCGGTGGAAAGAAGGCGATTATGGCAGAACGGGGAGGCGGGATGTCTCGTGTCAGCCGTCGGCAACTTCTGCGTGGCGGGGTGTCGGTGCTCGCCGCGACGGCGCTGACCGCCCACAACGCGTCCGCCGCCGTCGGACCGGAACGCGGCCCCGAGGTGCCGAACGGCCCCGCCGGTCCCGAGCGCGACCGATCCCGGGCCCGGCTGCCGCTCGTGATCAACGTGGCCGACGTCGGAGCGGTGGGCGACGGACGGACCGACGACAGCTCGGCGTTCGAAATCGCCTACTCGCTCGCGGCCTCCCGGGTCTCCCGGGGGGTCGGGCGCACGGTGATCGAGATTCCCGCCGGCGAGTTCCTCATCACCCGGCCGAACGCACTGCTGAACGGCGTCGCCCCGCTGCGGGCGGCCAACGGCCTGCGCATCTGCGGGGCGGGCAAACGCATGACCACGCTCGTCTTCCGCCCGGCCCGGGGCCCGGGCTCCTACCTGTGCCGCAACGAGGACATCTGGTCGAACCTCTCCTTCGAGCGCATGCAGTTCCGCTCGGCCACGCCGGGCGCCTCCTTCTTCAGCTCGTACTCCACCGGACAGGCGCAGGACTACCGGTTCTCGGAGTGCGAGTGGATGGGGGAGTGGGAGTACGGCCTCGCCCTGGACGGCGATGACACCAACTCGGAGATGCGCTGGGAGGCGTGCCGGGTCGGCGGCAGCTACCGCAGGGCGTTCCTGTACTCGGGGCTGTCACGCCGGCAGGCGGACCCCAACGACCAGGACCAGTTCCTCAACTACTGGTTCACCGACATGAAGGTCGAGTACGAGTGGGGCAACTTCCTGGAGTTCCCCTACGGCGGTTCGATCACCTGCCGGGGAGGCTCCTACATCATCACCGGCACCCGGCCCGGGAGCACCGCGGAGTACGGCACCAGCAGCACCTTCTTCCGCTTTCCCGTCCCCCAGCACCACGACTCGGTGCAGCGGTTCCACGCCGAGGACATCCGGTTCGAGATCCGCAACCCGCAGGTGCGGATCATCGACTGCGCGTGGAAGAGCGGAACGGTCCACTTCAGCGACTGCGACGACACCGGGATCGCCTTCAAGGACTTCTCCACCGACGTCCTCGCGCACCGCTACGCGGTGGGGCCGCGGGGGCCACTGGTCCGGTACGACTCCTGCCAGCTGGTGGGCCGTCACGCGTACCGGACGGAGAGCCCGCCGGACGCCCTGCCGCCGACCGTCGCCCGCTACGACATGTGTCTGCTGCGCAGTCGCAGGGCGAGCGAGTTCGTGGTCGCCGAAGGCGCCGAACGGCCCGACTTCGTCAGCTTCGTCGACTGCCTGGACGGACCCGGCCGCGACGAGGCACTTGTGCCGGCCCCGCCCGGCACCCCGCAGTCGTCGACCAGTCCCGCACCGCTCGCCAGCGCGCCCCCGCCGGCCGCCGACCCGGTCGCTCCGGTCCCGGGCCGGGCCCGCTGACGCCCACCGGGGCCGGCGGGTACGCCGGCCCCGATGGGCCCTGCCGTCAGCGCACCACGCTCAGGGACAGCGCGAAGCGCCCCTCGCGGTCCGTCCACCAGCGCGTCAGCTCCAGCCCCGCGGCGGACAGTTCGGCCCGCACCCCCTCCTTGCGGAACTTCGCCGAGACCTCCGTGCGCAGCTCCTCGCCCGCCGCGAAGTCGACGGCGAGATCGAGCGCGGGAATCTTGACGGTCTGCGCCGAACGGGACCGCAGCCGCATCTCGATCCACTCGGCGCCGGCGTCCCAGAGGGCGACGTGGTCGAAGGCGCCGGGGTCGAAGTCGGCGCCCAGTTCGCGGTTGACGACCGTCAGCACGTTCCTGTTGAACGCGGCCGTCACCCCGGCCGCGTCGTCGTACGCCCGCACCAGCACCCCCTCGTCCTTCACCAGGTCGGTGCCGAGCAGCAGAGCGTCGCCCGGCGCCAGCAGGGCGCGGACCGAGGCGAGGAACGCCGCCCGCTCGTCCGGCAGCAGGTTGCCGATCGTCCCGCCGAGGAACGCCAGCAGACGCGGACCCGGGGTGTCCGGCAGCGTCAGCGGGGCGGTGAAGTCGGCGATGAGGGCATGGACGTCGAGGCCGGGCCGCTCGGCGATCAGCGCGTGTCCGGCCCGGGTGAGGGCGCTCTCGCTGACGTCGACGGGCACGTACGCGCGCAGCCCGGTCAGCGCGGCGATCAGGTGGCGGGTCTTCTCCGAGGAGCCGGAGCCCAGTTCCACGAGGGTGCGGGCGCCGGCCGCGGCGGCGATCTCGCCCGAGCGGTCCACGAGGATCTCCCGCTCGGCGCGCGTCGGGTAGTACTCGGGCAGCTCGGTGATCCGCTCGAACAGTTCGCTGCCGTGCGCGTCGTAGAACCACTTCGGCGGCAGCGCCTTGGGGGTGGCGGTGAGGCCGTGCCGGACGTCGGCGCGCAGGGCGGCGTCCGTGGCGTCCTCGGGGAGGGTGCGGGTGATGTGGAACGGACTCACGTGCCGGTCTCCTCGGTCGGTACGGGTGCCGCGTCCGCGTCCGGGTCCTTGAGCGGGGTCAGCAGGACCTCGGTGCGGTTCGCCACGAGCAGGGTGCGGTCGGGGGCCTCCCGCCAGCGCGGATCGTCGTCGTGGGGCTCGGAGGCCACGATCGCGCGGCCGGGCTCCGCCAGGTACCAGAGGCTGTCGCCCCAGGCCGTCGCGGTGATCGTCCCGCCGTCGGTGAGCAGGAGGTTGAGGCGGGAGCCGGGGGCCGCCGCGGCGACCTCCCGCACGGTGTCCGCCAGCGCCTGCCCCGCCGCGTCGCCGGCGCGCAGCCGGGCGAGGGCCAGCGCCCACACGAACGCCGAGTCGTTGCGGGCCTCCATCGACAGCACGTCGGCCGCCGGCAGGGTGCGCGCGAGGGACTCCAGGGATCCGGGCCAGCCCCGGACCGCCCCGTTGTGGCTGAACAGCCAGGTCCCCGCGGCGAACGGCGCCGCAGCCGCCTCGGCGTCCGCCCCGGCCAGCGTCGCGTCCCGTACGGCGGCCAGCAGGGCCCCGGTCCGTACGACGCGGGACAGGTCGGCGAAGGACAGGTCCGCCCAGATGGGTCCCGCCCGGCGGTAGCGGGCCGGCACCGGATCCCCCGGGGCGTACCAGCCCACTCCGAAACCATCGGCGTTGACCGTGCCGTGGCGCTGCCGCCGGGGTGCCCACGACTGGCGGTACAGGGCGTGCGTGGGCTCCACCAGGATCCGGCCGAACGGCTCCTCGGGCCCCACGTAGGCGACATGACGGCACATCAGACGACCCCCGAGCGGGCCGTGCGGAAGCCGGAGAAGATCTGCCGCCGGATCGGGAGGTCCCAGTTGCGGAACGTGCCGCGGCAGGCCACCGGGTCCACCGCGAACGAACCACCCCGCAGCACCTTGTACTCGGGCCCGAAGAACACCTCGGAGTACTCCTTGTAGGGGAACGCCCGGAAGCCGGGGTAGGGCAGGAAGTCGCTCGCCGTCCACTCCCACACGTCGCCGATCAACTGCCGTACGCCGAGCGGCGACTGACCCGCCGGGTAGCTGCCGGCCGGGGCGGGGCGCAGGTGCCGCTGGCCCAGGTTGGCGTGCTCGGGCGCGGGGTCGGCGTCCCCCCACGGGTAGCGGGTGGAGCCGCCGGTCGCCGGGTCGTACCGGGCCGCCTTCTCCCACTCGGCCTCGGTAGGCAGCCGTCGTCCGGCCCAGCGGGCGTAGGCGTCCGCCTCGTACCAGCACACGTGCAGCACCGGCTCGTCGGGCGGTACCACCTCCGTGACGCCGAAGCGGCGCCGAAGCCACTGCTTCCCGTCCCGGCGCCAGAACAGCGGGGCATGCAGGGAGTTCCGGCGGACGTGGGCCCAGCCGTCCTTCGTCCACCAGCGTGCGTCGTCGTAGCCGCCGTCGTCGATGAACGCCTGGTAGGCGCCGTTCGTCACCGGGGTGGTGTCGATGAAGAACGGCGGCACCTCGCGCGGGTGCGCGGGCCGTTCGTTGTCCAGCGCCCACGGCTCCTCGGACGTCCCCATGGTGAACGGGCCGCCGGGGACCAGGACTTCGGACGGGCCGGTGAGCAGTGGAGCCGGGTCCGGGTCGGGGGCGGTCAGGGCCTGCGGGCCCCGGCGGAGCTGATGGGTGATCAGCATCGTCTCGTCGTGCTGCTGCTCGTGCTGCGCGATCATCCCGAAGGCGAAGCCCGCCTCCGTCAGCCGCGTGCCGTGGAAGTCGGCCGACTCCAGCACGTCCAGGGCCCGCCCGCGCACCTCCGCCGCGTACCGGCGGGCCTCGTCGGGCGGCAGCAGCGGCAGCGAGGGCCGCTCGGAGCGGGGGTGCTCGAACGCGTCGTACAGGCCGTCGATCTCGGGGCGCATCGCCTCACGGCCGGCCACCGTGCGCAGGAGCCACAGCTCCTCCTGGTTGCCGATGTGCGCGAGGTCCCACACCAGCGGGGACATCAGCGGGGAGTGCTGGGCGCTGAGGTCGGGGTCCTCGACGCAGGTGGTCAGCAGCGTCGTGCGCGCACGGGCCGTGGTCAGCGAGGCGAGGGCGCGCTCGCGGAGCGTGTCGGCGTCGTGGACGGCGTCGCGGCCGGTGGCGGTCCTCGTCTCGGTGGCGGTCGCGGTCTCGGTGTCCGGGGCGGGGTCGGTCATGGGCGGACGTCCTTCCCGTGCGCGCGGTCGAGCTGGTCGTCGGCGGGGCAGCGGCCCGGCAGGACGTAGCGGTCCCGGTAGGCGGTGACGGCCTCCAGGACGGCGGGGGTCGCGCCGAGCCGGGGCAGGGCCTCCAGAGCCGCCGTGAAGCAGGCGACGGCGGCCTCGTGCAGTTCCGGGTCGGTCAGCCCGGCGCGTGCCGCGTCGGTCCACAGCGGATTGTGCGGGGCGGGCAGCGACAGCGCCCGTTCCGCCAGCGGCTTCACCGCGCGACCGGCGCTCTCGGCGGCCTCCGGGTCGTCGAACAGCGCCGTCGTCACGGCGACCGGCACGATCCAGCCGTCGTCGCCGGGCTGTGCGTCGATCATGCGCAGCTCCAGGTGGCCGCGCGGTCTGACCGGCGGGAAGAGCGTGGAGAGGTGGTAGTCGAGGTCCGCCCGGGTGGGCGATCCCCGCCGCGTCCACTCCCGGAACGTCATCCCGTCGGGCACGTCCCACGGCCCGCTCTCGCGCCGTACGCACATCACCGGCGCGTCCAGGACGTGCCGGGCCCACGCCTCGCGCGGCTCGGTGTCCGGGTCGGGGGCGCCCGCGCGGCCGGCGCCGATCTCCGTCCACAGCAGCTGCCGGGTGGAGCGCCAGCCGGTGGGGGCGCCGGCGAGCAGGGGGGAGTTGGCGAAGGCGGCGACCAGGACGGCGCCCAGGGTGTGCGCCAGCCACCAGCGCCGCCCGTGCCCCAGCGGGCCGGGCTCCTCGTAGCCGGCGTCCAGGCAGACCTGCACGGAGGCCGAGGTGCACATCATGGCGCGGCCGGCCGGGCCGGTGCGGTCGAGGTACGCCTCCATGGCGTCGTAGCGGGGTTCGTGCAGGAACCGGCGGGGCGGGTGCCAGGGGTCGGTGCCGATGCCGGTGAGGGCGAGTCCGGCCTCGCGCAGGACCGCGCGGACGGCGTCCAGGTCGGCGGAGAGGGTGCCGATGCACTCCGTCAGGGAGGCGGCGGGCGGCGAGCTCAGCTCCAGCTGTCCGCCGGGTTCGACGGTGAGCGCCGACCGCAGGGGCACGGTCCGCAGGGCGGCGTAGGCCGCTTCGAGCCGTTCGGGTGTCACGGGGAGCTGCGGTGCGCGCAGCTCGTGGACGAGCCATTCCACCTCGACCCCGAGGGTGCGGGGCGGACCGGTCTTGAAACAGATGCCCCTGACCAGGGCCTCCACCTCGGCTTCGGTGAGGGCCGTACCGGGCTTCGTACAGTCGCCCACCGAAGGAGAACTGGATATGTCGGACATGTCGGGATCCTCCTGAGATTCCACCATGCCGCCGGCCCGGTGTCACTGGAGCCGGACCGGCATCACTCGTCCCACCCAAGACCCTCGGGCGGATTCGCACAAGGGTGCACAACGGCACTTTCGGGACCGGGAACCTCCTATTCCGTGCTGTTTCCAGGCCGTTTTCGGCCTGTCCGGGACGTTTTCCCGCCCGGGAAAGTCGGTTGCACCGCCTGTCCAGGATCGCTGACGATGCGTGCATGAGCACGACGGGGGAGACGTACGGGACGGGGGAGGCCGCGCGGCGCGCGGTCGCGGCGCCCACGGGGGTGGCGCCGTGAGCGCGCGGCTGCGGGGCATCGCCCGCGAGAACGAGCAGATCGTCGCGGCGGGCGCGTACCGCGCGCCGGGCGGGCACGAGGTGTCCCTCGCGGCGGCGATCGCGGCGGCCCGCGAGGGGACCCGGATGCTCGGGCCGGACCCCGTCCCGGTGCCCGGCACCGCTGACGCGGACACGCTCGTCGAGGTCACCGGCGAGAGCAGCACGCAAGCCGCCCGCCGACTCGCGCGGCACGGACCGGCCGCGGTGCTGAACTTCGCCTCCGCGCGCAACCCCGGCGGCGGCTACCTCAACGGCGCCCAGGCCCAGGAGGAGGCCGTGTGCCGCGCCTCGGCGCTGTACACCTGCCTCCTCGAGGCCCGTGAGTTCTACGACCACCACCGCGCCCACCGCGACCCCTTCTACACGGACCGGGTCATCCACGCGCCGGCCGTGCCCGTCTTCCGCGACGACCGGGGCCGGCTGCTGGACCAGCCGTACACCGCCGGCTTCCTGACGGCCGCCGCCCCGAACGCCGGGGTGGTGCTGCGTACGGCGCCGCGGCGCGCGGCCGAGTTGCCGCGCGCCCTGGCCGTCCGCGCCGAGCGCGTCCTGGAGACGGCCGCCGCGCACGGCTACCGGCGGCTGGTCCTCGGCGCGTGGGGGTGCGGGGTGTTCCGCAACGACCCCGCGCAGGTGGCGGGGGCGTTCCGGGCGTTGCTGGGGCCCGGCGGACGGTTCGGGCGGACCTTCGAGCACGTGGTGTTCGGGGTGCTGGACCGGACGCCGGGGAGTGCGGTGCGGGGCGCCTTCGAGCGGGCCTTTCAGGTCCAGCCGTAGCGCTCGTGCAGCCGGTGGCGCACCAGGTTGAACCGCATCCGGTCCAGCGCGCACGCCTCCCGGCGCATGCCCCGCTCGTGCAGCCGCAGGACGCGGTCCACGTCGACCCAGGAGTCGCGCCCGGACCGGTCCCACGGCCCGCTGCCGATCGGCACCCACTCGCGGTCGCCGTCGTGCCGCCTGCTGGACAACTGCACGGCCAGGAAGGTCCCGGCCGCCTCACGGGCGACGACGAGCACCGGGCGGTCCTTGCCCCGCCCGTCGTTCTCCTCGAAGGGGACCCAGGTCCAGACGATCTCACCGGGATCGGGGTCGCCGTCGTGCGCGGGCGAGTACTCGGTGCGCACCCGGCCGACCTCGCGGGGGTCGGCCTCGGTGGTGGCGGAGGGGCCGGAGCGGCCCGGAACGTTCTCTTCGGTAAACGCGGTCACGGAGGCACCCTAGAGCCTGCCTCCGCGGCTGCCGGCCCCACGTCGCCCCGGCCGGCGCCTTCCGCTCGGGCGGCGGGGCGACGAGCGCGTCGAGCGAAGTGCCCCGCCGGCGCCGCCCGTCGTGGTCCATGGCGCGGGCGGAAGCGGCGGCCCGGACGAAGTCCCGGCCGCGCGCGCCGAGTTGCGGGCGACGGCGGCCACTCCTCGGCCCCGCGTACCGGGCGATGACCTCGCCGACGTCATCCGGCCGTCGCGTTCGTGACCGGGTCCGGCTGCGGCGGCCACACCTCGTGCCAGCGCAGCTCCGCCTCCAGCTGCGCGGCGAGCGACAGCAGCAGCGGCTCGCTGTGCGCCGGGCCGAGCAGCTGCGCCCCGACCGGCAGTCCGCCGGGGGCGAAGCCCGCGGGCACGTTGACACCGGGCCACCCGAGGACGTTCCACGGCCAGGCGTACGGACACGCGGCGATGATGGCCCGGTCGGTGGCGAACCCGCCGAGGTGCAGCATGGCCCCGATCCGGGGCGGGGGAGTGGCCGTCGTCGGGGCGAGGACGACGTCGTACATCCCGAAGAAGGCGCCGATACGGCGGTGCAGGGCCGCCTCCGCGCGCCGGGCCGCGCGCAGCGGGACGCCGCCGAGGAGCCGGCCCAGCCGGGCGGCGTCACGGGTGCGCCGGTCGAGCAGCGCGGGGAAGGGCGCCTCGGCGACCCACTCGGCGATGCCCGCGGTCGCCCGCGGCACGAAGGTCAGCCCGATCTGCCCGTACGGGGGATCGGCCTCCTCGACGGTGTGCCCCAGGTCCGCCAGTTTCTCCGCGAGGTCCACGACCCGGGCGCGCACCTCGGGCCGCAGCCGGGCGGGCACGGCGGTGAACGGCGGCTTCAGCGCGAGCGCGATCCGCAGCCGGCCGGGGTCGCGGCCGACGGCGGCGCGGGCGTCGACGGCGGGCGGCCGGTGCGGATCGCGTTCGTGGTTGCCGCTCGCCGCGTCCAGGAGGAGGGCCGCGTCGGCCACGGTCCGGGCCAGCGTGCCGTTGACGGTGATGCCCTGGAAGGACTCGCCGCGCGGCCAGGTGGAGATACGGCCGCGCTGCGGCTTGACGCCGACGAGGTGGGTCCAGGAGGCCGGGATGCGGACCGAGCCGGCCCCGTCGGAGCCGAGCGCGGCCGGCACCAGGCCCGCCGCGACCGCGGCCGCCGAGCCGCCGGAGGAGCCGCCCGGGGTGTGGTCGGTGCTCCAGGGATTGCGGGTCGCGCCGAAGGCCGGCCCCTCGGTGAACGGCCACTGCCCGAGTTCGCAGGTGTTGGTCTTGCCGACGATGACGGCGCCGGCCGCGCGCAGCCGCCGTACCGCCTCCCCGTCCTCGGCGACCGGCGGGTGGCTGCCCGGGCAGCCGAAGGCGGTGGGCTCGCCCGCCACGTCCATGTCGTCCTTGACGGCGACCGGCACGCCGAGCAGGGGTTTGCGCACCCCGGCGGCCAACTCCCGGTCCGCCGCCTCCGCCTCGGCGAGCGCGGCCTCGGTCCGCACGACCCGGAAGGCGTTGAGCGTGCCCTGGGTCGCCCCGATCCGTACCAGGGCCTGCTCGACCAGCGTGCGGGAGGAGACCTCCCCCTCGGCCAGCGCACGGGCGCAGTCCGTCAGGCCTGCGGAACGGTCGAGCGTCATGCGGGACACCTCCGGGAGGACGTTGTCTACCGAACGGTAACGTCTGGAGGGGGGTGACGGAACGACCCCCGCGCGGGGTGAGCCCATTGGCCGCCACGGCTCTCCCACCGGGTCCTCCGCGTTCTGCGCAAACCATTGACGGGTCGGTGCCCCACCCCTACCTTCTGATCGACTTTCCGAACCTTGTTCGGAAAGTCGAACGCTGAGTCGTAGGGAGAGCCGCACATGACCACCCGTCCCCCCGCCCCGTCCCGCCGCACCCTGTTGCGCGCGATGGCCGTCCTGCCCGCCTCGGCACTCGTGCTCGGCGAGATGCCCGGTCTGCTCGGCACGGCCCTCGCCGCCGCCCCGCCCAGCGGCTCGGCCACCCGGTACACCATCGTGCCGTTCCTCAACAGCAACGACGGCACGGTGAACGTCTACCAGTCGGACGACGCCACCGACTTCCGGCTCGTGAAGGCCTCCGCCTACACCCCGCCGAGCAACCGCATCCGCGACGCGAGCATCTTCAAGCACACGGACGGTTACTACTACATCACCTACACCACCCACACCTGGCAGGACGTCAGCACCACCATCGGCTTCGCCCGCAGCGCCGACCGGGTCAACTGGACGTTCCTGTACGACTACACGGTCCCGATCGCCAACCTGTCCCGCGCCTGGGCGCCGGAGTGGTTCGTCGACAGCGACGGCAGCGTCAACATCATCGTGTCCTGCTCCACCACGAACGACCAGTGGATCTTCACCCCCTACCTGCTGAGAGCCACCAACTCCGCCCTCACCGCATGGAGTTCACCGGTCGCCCTGTCCGGCATAGGCCAGAACCACATCGACACCTTCATCGTGAAGATCGGCTCGACCTACCACGCCTTCACCAAGAACGAGACGACCAAGTACATCGAGTACGGCACCGCGACGAGCCTCACCGGGCCGTACACGATCTCCCGGACCGGCAACTGGGCCGGCTGGGGCAGCTACCGCGAGGGCCCGGCCCTCGTGCAGCTCGACAACGGCGCCTGGCGGATCTTCTTCGACGGCTACGGCGACGGCAACTACTACTACAGCGACAGCTACGACACCTTCGCCACCTGGAGCACCCCCAAGGCCCTGCCGGCCGTCTCGGGCACGGCACGCCACTTCACCGTCATCAAGGAGACGGTGTCCGGCGGGGTAGCCCTGGCGAAGAACGTCACCCGCTCCCTCCGGTCGGCCAACTACACCACCCGCTACTGGCAGGAGCAGTCGTCCCTGCTCAACCTCCCGGTGGTGACCGGCTCCAGCACGACCACCGAGAAGCAGAACTCCACCTTCACGGTCGTGCCCGGCCTGGCCGACGCGAACGGCTACTCCTTCCGTGACGCGGCGGGCAACTACCTGCGCCACTACTCCTTCCGCGGCCGCTTCGACCCCAACAACGGCACGTCGACCTTCGCCCGGGACGCCACGTTCGTCGCCCGCACGGGCACGGCGAGCGGTTCGGTGCGCTTCGAGTCGTACAACTATCCCGGCTACTACCTGCGCCACTACAGCTACCAGCTGCGGGTGGAGCAGACGGACGGCACGGACCTGTTCCGGCAGGACAGCTCGTTCGTGCCGGTGACGAGCTGGGCCTGAGCGAGGCGGCGCGGCCTCGGCCGGCACGCGGGCGCGTGCCGGCCGAGGCCGATGGGCCCGTGCTGGTGCGGTCGGTGTTCCCGCGCCGCTGTCACCGCGTTCCCTTCGCGGCGAACTCGGCGACCGCGTCCACGTTCTCCTTGGTGATGAAGGCCGGTCCGGTGAGCACCGGAGCGGTCCCGCCGCCGCTGAAGTTGCCGTTGGTCCGGTACAGCCACAGGGCGTCCACGGCGAGGTAGCCCTGAAGGTAGGGCTGCTGGTCGACGGCGAACTCGACGGTGCCGGCCTGGACGGCCTTGACCAGCTCCTTGTTCAGGTCGAAGGTCGCGACCTTCGCCTTGCTGCTCGCGTCGGCCACCGACTGCACGGCGGTCAGCGCGATCGGGGCGCCGAGGGCGACGACCTGGTCGATGGAGGAGTCCTGCTTGAGCTTCGCGGTGATCGTCGACTTCACCGACGGCATGTCGGTGCCGTTGACGTAGAGGATGTCGGTCGTGCCGCGGAAGCCCTTCTTCAGGCCGGCGCAGCGCGCCTCCAGGGCGACCTGTCCCTGCTCCTGGATGACGCAGAGGGCGTGCTTGGCGCCGAGCTCGTCGAGCCGCTGTCCGAAGGCCTGGCCCGCGATGTTCTCGTCCTGGCCGAAGTACTCGAGCATGCCGAGCTGCTTCCAGTCGTCCACGCCGGAGTTGAAGCCGACCACCGGGATCCCGGCCGCCCTGGCCTTGGCCACCACGTCCTTCATGGCGTCCGGTTTGGCGGCGGTGAGCGCGATGCCGTCCACCTTCTGGTCGATGGCGTTCTGGACCAGGTTGGCCTGGTTGCCGGCGCTGGGATCGCTGGAGTAGACGAGCTTGACGTTGTCCTTGGCGGCGGCGGCCTGGGCGCCCTTGCGGATCAGGTCCCAGAAGGTGTCACCCGGGGAGGCGTGGGTGATCATGGCCACGGTCATCCGGGGAGTGTCGGCCTTCCCCGCCGAGGCGGCGGCCCCGCCCTCCTCGGACTTCTTGCCCCCGGAGCCGCTGGAGCAGCCGGCGGCGAACAGCGCGCCGGCCAGGACGGTGGCGGCCAGGGTGACGGCTCGGTGGTGTCTGCGCATGTCCCTTGCACCTCGCTGTGCGATCGGGGTCGGGGTCGGGGGCCGGGTGGGGGCGGCCTGGGGGTCGGTGGTGCGGCCGCGGCGCCGGGCCGTAACGGGGGAGTCCGCCGCTGGCGCGCTTTAGTAGCGCGCGCTAGTGGCACGTAACTATGGAGCTGCCCCCGGGTGATGTCAACAGTCTTGTCCTGACGTACCGACAAAGAACGCGGGGGTGATCAGGGGGCCCCGCGACCATGCGCCGCGGGCCTCCACGCCAGGATCGGGCCAGGCGTGGAGGGCCGCACGTCACCGCGGGGGCGCGAGCTTCCCTCGGACCCCGGTTGCCCGCCCGCGTCGCTACTCGCCGGTGGCGAGACGCACCAGCAGCGCGGTGGGCGTGCGCGGCAGCGACACCCGCAGTCCCCGCCCGTCCCAGACCGCCGACCCGGCGCCCGCGGCGGACGGATGCAGGATCTCCGCCCGGACCTCCCGGCCCGCCAGGTGCCGCACGGGAAGGCGCAGCGCGGCCTCCCCGCCGCGGCGCCAGACGGAGACGTACGACGTGCGGTCGCCGGGCACGCGCATCCCGAGGGCCAGCCACTCGTCCGTCCACCCCGGCAGACCGAGCGGCCAGAAGGGCACGGCCCCCGCGAGATCGCCGCGGATCGCCTTGTACGTGGCCAGCGCGTCCCGGACCAGGGCGAGCTGGCGTCCCGACATCCGGTCCAGATGGCCCGACAGGTGGACGCGGCCGAGCAGGGCGCCGCCCAGGGTGAAGGAGATCAGGTCGTCGTCGAACCCGGGCTGCGGATAGGCCCAGACGGCACCCTGCTCGGGCGGGACGGCGGTCGGCGCGGCGGCGGCGATGGGCGGGTAGCGCAGGGGGTCCTGCTGGTCGCTGGTGGACTGGAGCTGGGCGACGGACAGGGTGGCGCCGTCCATGCGCATGCCGCCGGAGGCGCAGTTCTCGATCACCAGCCCGGGGTGGCGGTCCAGCACCCCGGACAGCCAGTCCAGGTAGGCCCGGGCGTGGCCCAGCAGCCCGGCACCCGGTGAGACCTCCCCGGGGGCGCACGTCCCCGGGTCGACCACGATGTTGTAGTCCAGCTTGAGGTAGCCCACGCCCCACTCGCCGACGATCCGGTCCACCGTCCGGTCGAGGTGGGCGCGGGCGGCCGGGTGCCGCAGGTCGAGCTGGTGGCGGCCCTGCTCGGTGAGGCGCACGCCGTCCCGCTGGAAGAAGGCCTCCGGCGGCAGCGCGGACGCCACCGGGCTGCGCACCCCGACGACCTCCGGTTCCAGCCACAGCCCCGGAACCATGCCGCGCTCCCGGATCCGGTCCAGCACCGCCAGGATGCCGCCGTCGGGGAAGCGGCGCGCCGAGGGCAGCCACTCGCCGACGCTGTCCCACCAGCCCAGGGTGTCGTCGTACCAGCCGGAGTCGACGCAGAAGTACTCCGCCCCGGCCTCGGCGGCCGCGTCGATCAGCGGCAGCAGCTTCGCCGTCGTCGGGTCGCCCATCAGCGTGTTCATGTAGTCGTTGAAGACGACGGGGAGCGCGGTGTGGTCCGGGTGCGGGCGGCGTACGGCACGACGGTAGGAGGTCAGCGCGGCCATCGCCGCGTCGAAGCCGGTGCCGAGGGCCAGTACCGCCGGGACCGTGGTGAACTCCGCGCCCGGTGTGAGCCGGACCCGCCACTGGTGTTCCGCGTCGGTGGGGCCGTTCAGCGCCAGGCAGGTGCCGTGTGCGCGTTGGCCCAGGTCCCAGCGCCAGCCGGCCGGCGACTCGATCTGCCACAGCCAGGTCCGGCCGCCGCCCCGCTCCGTCAGCGCGCCCATCGGCAGGTGGCCGTCGGTGGGCCAGCTGCCGCGACCGGTCAGGACGAGGGCGGCCCGGCTGTCGTGCTGGTGGACGTCGACGCCGATGTCGGCGACGGTGGCCCGCAGCGGCTCGGCGTACCAGCGCCCCTCCGCGAGCCAGTCGTTGCGGGCCCGTAGGACGTCCAGGGCGTCCGGGGAGGGCAGGCCGCCGAGCAGCAGGCTGCTGACGGACTGGACGACCAGGGGCTCTGTGCCGTCGTTGCGCACCCGCACCCGGGAGCGCAGCACGGCGACACCGTCGGGGGACGTCAGCTCCACGAACGCCGTCAACCCGGTGGCCGGGTCGTGGAGTTCGACGGTCAGCCACTCCTGGCCGGCACGGTTGCCCGTGCGGTGGCCCCGGTAGCGCAGCCGTGTGCCGAAGGCCGTGCCGGTGAAGCGCGGGCCGGACCAGCCGCTGCCGTGACCGAGGGCGGTCAACTCCACGAGCGGCAGGGCGGCTTCGGGGTCGCCGGGGCCGGGATCGCCCGGGCCGGCCAGCCGGACCAGTCGCAGGGTGCCGTCGGCGGCGGTGGCGAACTCGGCCTCCAGCGCCGAATGTTCCCACCTCAGCTTCTCCTGTGGGTGGCCGCAGGCCGTGTGCGCCGCATCCGCCGTACCGGTCAAGGTGCTCCCCCCTCCTGACGCCGTCCTGTCCCCACGGAAGGCAGCGGTCCGCGTCAGTCGCGTGAATCCAGCGTGACGGTCTCTTGACGACCGTTGTGTGACCGGTCACAATCCTCGCATGAATGTGACCGGTCACACAAGGCGCCCGGCGAGCATCCGGGACGTCGCGACCGCCGCCGGGGTCTCGTACCAGACCGTCTCCCGGGTGATCAACGACCATCCCAGCGTCAAGCCGTCCACCCGGGAGCGGGTGCTCGCCGCCATCGACGAGCTGGGCTTCCGCCGCAACGCCACCGCCCTGGCCCTGGCCAGCGGCCGCAGCCGGGCCGTGACCGTGCTCACCGCCAACACCACCCACTACGGCTACGCCTCCATCCTCCAGGGAATCGAGGAGGCCGCCCGCGCCGCGTCCTACGCGGTCGGGATCGGCGTCCTCGAATCGGCCGACGAGGCGGCCGTCGCCGCCGAGGTGCAGCGCGCGGCGGACGCGGGTGGCGGACTGATCGTGATCGCCTACGATCCGGCCGGTGTCCGGGCCCTGGGTGCCGTCCCCGCCGAACTGCCGGTCGTCGGTGTGGTCGAGACCCCCGCGAGCCCGCCCGGCGGTGACCGCCCCTGGGTGTGGACCGACGACCGCCGGGCCGCCTACGAGGCCACCCGCCATCTGCTCTCCCTCGGCCACGAGACCGTGCACTACGTCGCCATCCCGTCCAGCACCCGCCGCACCAGTGCCCGCACCAGCGGCTGGCGGCAGGCGCTGAGGGAGGCCGGAGCCCCGGAACCCCGCCCCGTGCAGGGCAGTTGGGGCCCGGCCGGCGGCCATGCGACGGGCCTCGAACTCGCGGGGGACCCGTCCGTCACCGCGATCCTGTGCGGCAACGACGACCTCGCGCTCGGGGTGCTCCGCGCCCTGCACGAGACCGGCCGCGCGGTACCGGACGAGGTCAGCGTGGCCGGGTTCGACGACGCCCCGCACTCCGCCTATCTGACCCCGTCGCTGACGACCGTACGCCTGGACTTCACCGGCCTGGGGCGGGCCGCGTTCGCCCTGCTGCACGGGGTGCTGGAGGAGTCCGCGCAGATCGCCCCGCATCCCGTCTCCGTACCGGAGCTCGTGCTCCGGGAGAGCGCGGGTCCGCCGCCCGCCCGTCGCTGAACGCCCCCTGCGAGCCCAGCTGTTCCGAGTCCTGCCCAGAACCGCCCGTTCTCGAAAGGCACGTGATGAAGAGAAGAGCTCTCCCCGTCCTGGCGCTGATATGCGCCGTCGGCCTGGCCGCCACCGCGTGCAGCGACCCCACCGCCGGGGACTCCGGTGCGGACGCCGGGCGGACGGCGGTCGACCCGCCCGCCCGCCTGGACGGTGTGAAGCTGACGATGTGGACCGCGCAGAACACGGTCAACGCGCCCAAGCAGGTCATCGACGCCTTCGAGAAGGCCACCGGCGCGCAGGTGGAGACCCAGGCGATCCCGGACCTGTACGAGCAGAACGTGCCGACCAAGCTCGCCTCCGGCGACCGGCCGGACCTGATGTTCTGGCAGCCGTCCATCTCCACCCTGCCGTTCATCCAGCCGGAACGGAACCTGCTCACCCTCGACGGGGAGGAGTGGGTGTCCAGACTCGGCGAGACCGAGAGGTCGCTCGGCGTCATCGACGGCAAGCGGTACGCGGCGATCGTCACCAGCCCGGCCATGCTCGGCGTCTACTACAACAAGGACGTCTTCCAGCAGGCGGGGCTGAGCGAGAAGGACTTCCCCAGGTCCTACGACGAACTGCTGGCCCTCGGCCACAAGATCGTCGACAAGACCGACGCGGCCGCCTTCTACGAGGCCGGCGGCGACAAGTGGCCCCTGCAGTGGCAGATGCAGGTCCAGCTCACCGACCTGGACGAGCAGTGGTGGGCGGACCTGAACCAGAACAAGAAGAAGTGGACCGACCCGGTCGTCGTCGGCGCGATCAAGAAGTACAAGGAGAAGCTGCTCGACGCCGGGCTCGCCCAGAAGAACCACCGGACGGGCACCTTCACCGGGCAGGCCGACGACCTGTGGAACGGCGACGTCGGCATGGTCCTCAACGTCACCTCCTTCCAGAGCCAGTTGCAGGCCACCCACTCCACCGCCGAGATCGACCGGAAGATCGGCTGGTTCCCCATCGCCAACTCCTCGGCCACCGGCATGTACTCCCCCGACCAGACCAACGGCGTGGTCGCCTTCAGGACCGGTGACGAGAAGCGGCAGAACGCGGCCCGGCAGTTCCTCGCCTTCTGGCTCGGCCCCGACTACGACGACTACATCAAGGCGATGAAGATCCCGTCCGTGCAGCCGTCCGTGCCCACGCCCGACGGACTGCCGCAGACGTCCAAGGCCCAGGTCGCGGCCCTGCCCCAGGCCATCGGGGTCTTCCAGGCCAAGGCGATCGTCGCTCCGGACACGCATCTCTATCTCGCCGACATGATCTTCGGCAAGAAGAGCCCGCAGCAGGTCGCGCAGGCGATCCAGGACCAGTTCGCGCAGGTGGCCAAGGCCCAGGGCGCGTCCGGCTTCTAGACGACCACGGGCGGGGACGATCCGATGGCGGACACAGCCATACGCACGCGCAAGCGGAAACCGGCACCGCGAACCGGCGGACCGGCGAGAGTGGGGCGGCTGCCGCGCGCCGCCGTGCACCACCCCTGGTGGTTCGCGCTCCCCGCGATCGTCGTCTTCGCGGGCTTCTTCCTGGTGCCGAACCTGCTCAACTTCTACTACCCGTTCACCGACTGGTCCTCGTACCACCCGGACATCGCCTTCACCGGCCTCGACAACTTCAAGACCATCGCCGACGACGGTTCGCTGCTGCGCGCGATCCGTACGACGCTGCTGTACGCGCTGCTGGCCGCGCTGTTCCAGAACGGCTTCGGGCTGGTGCTGGCGCTGCTGCTGGAGGACGACAGCCGCTTCAACCGGTTCTTCCGCGCCGTCTTCTTCCTCCCGGTCCTCATCTCGGCGCTCGCCACCGGCTACGTCTTCCAGGCCCTGCTCGACCAGGACGGCGCCGTCAACTCCGTCCTCGGCACGGACCTTCCGTGGCTGGGCTCGACGACCTGGACGCTGGTCGTCGTCACCCTCATCCACGGCTGGAAGTGGATGGGCCTGTCCATGCTGATCTACCTGGCGGGGCTCAAGGGCATCCCCGGCGAGATGCTGGAGGCCGCGAAGTGCGACGGCGCCGGACCCTGGCGGACCTTCCGGTCGGTGCGCTGGCCGATGCTCGCGCCGGCCGTCACCTTCAACGTCACCACGGCCCTCATCGGTTCGATGAACACCTTCGACATCGTGCAGGCCACCACGGGCGGCGGGCCCGCGGCCTCCACCGAGGTCTTCAACATCTACATGTTCCGGATCTTCGGACAGGGCCTGTACGCCCAGGCCTCCGCGATGAGCCTCGTCCTCTTCCTGGTGGTGGTCGCCGTGGCGATTCCGCTGGTCGTCGGCCTCAGGCGAAGGGAGCAGATGCTATGAGCCCGGTGTGGCGGTACGGCCGCCCCGCCCTCGTCCTGCTGCTCGCCGCCCTCGCCGTCGGCGTACCGCTGTGGCTGGTCGCCGTCACCTCGGCCAAGCCGCAGGCGGAGGCCATCAAGCCGAACCTGGACCTGCCGCGGCACTGGCAGCCCGGCAGCAACTACGCGGACGCCGTCAGCCAGGGCGAGATGCTGCGCGGCTTCCTCAACTCCCTGCTGGTCGTGGTGCCTTCGGTGGTCCTCGTGCTGATCCTGGGGGCGGGCGCCGCCTGGGTCTTCGCGCGCCGCACGTCGAAGCTGGTCTCGGCGGCGTACGCGCTGTGCGTCAGCGGACTGCTGCTGCCGCCCGCCGTCATCACCATCGTGATGGAGCTGCGGCAGCTGGGCCTGGCGAACACCCGGCCCGGGATGATCGCCGTCTACACCGGCATGTACCTGTCCACGTCGATCTTCTTCATGACGGGCTTCATCCGCGCCATCCCCGTGGAGTTGGAGGAGGCGGCGCGGCTGGACGGGGCGGGGCCTTCGCGGATCTTCCTGCGGATCGTCCTCCCGCTGCTCCGGCCGGTGATCGCCACCGCGACGATCATGGTGATGCTCTACGCCTGGAGCGACGTCTTCTACGCGTTCTTCGTCCTCGGCGGCGGAGAGCGGGCGACCCTCCCGCTGAACCTCTACCAGGTCGCCAGCGCCCAGCTCTACCTCAACAACTGGCATCTCGTCTTCGCGTACGTCGTGGTGATGAGCCTGCCCATGGTCGCCGTGTTCCTCGTCGGCCAGCGAAAGATCGTGTCCGGAATCACCAGTGGAGCCGTCAAATAACCGGAGGTCCAGCAGCGTGATCACCCCCACCCGCACGAGATCCCGCACCCGAACCGCCTTGATCACAGCCGTACTTGGAGTCACCGCCATGGCAGGCACCCTCCCCGCCGCGGGGCCCGCGTCCGCCGCCGGGCCGCAGCGCCTCACCGTCGACCTCGCCGCCTCCGAGGGCCCGGTGATGCTCGGCGCCAACGGCGCCCTCTACGGGCTCAGCGACGACGGCGTGCCCAGCGACGCCGTCCTGGAACCCCTGAAGATCACCAGCATCTCGCAGAAGCCGGAGGGCGGCGCCCAGCACCCCAACGGCGACGCGCTCACCGTCTCCACGTCGTTCTTCCGCAACGGCGGCGGCGAGATCAACGTCATGATGCAGGACGTCTACGCCAAGTGGCCGTACGAGAACCTCGGCATCGACGACTACCTCCCCAAGGTCGACAAGATCGTCAAGGAGGTGTCGGCGGACCCGAACAGCGACCGCTTCGTCTACATCCCGTTCAACGAGCCGGACTTCATCTGGTACAAGCTCAACGGCTCCGACCAGGCCGAATACGAGGCCGAGCGCGACCGGTTCTTCGAGCACTGGAAGACGGTGTACCACCGGATCCGCGCCATCGACCCGGACGCGACGATCGCCGGTCCCAACGAGACCGGCTACTACCCCCGCTTCCTGAGGGACTTCCTCACCTTCGCCAAGCGGGAGAACGTCCTGCCCCAGATCATGACCTGGCACGAGCTCAGCTCCGGCTCACTGCGCGACTTCCAGGGGCACTACGACAACTACCGCGCCCTCGAACGCGAGGTGGGCATCGGCCCGCTGAAGATCAACATCGACGAGTACGCCAACCGCCGCGACCTGTCCGTGCCGGGGCAACTCGTGCAGTGGGTCTCGATGTTCGAGCGGAACAAGGTGTACGCCAACCAGGCCTACTGGGACGCCGCCGGCAACATGGACGGCAACGTGGTGCGGTCGAACATCCCCAACGGCGGCTGGTGGTTCTTCCGCTGGTACGCCGGGATGACCGGCGACACGGTGAAGGTGACCCCGCCGCAGCCCAACACCATCGACACCCTCCAGGGCCTCGCCTCCCTCGACACCTCCCGCCGCCAGGCGCAGGTCCTGCTCGGCGGCTCCGCGGGCGACTCCGACGTCGTCGTCCGCAACGTCTCGCGCCCGGTCTTCGGCCGTACGGTCACCGCGACCGTCGCCGAGGCCGCCTGGTCCGGCTACGAGGGACAGCACGCCACCCCGCGCGTCCTCGCCCGAACCAAGGTGAAGGTGGCCGACGACGGCTCGGTCACCGTCCCGCTGCGCGGCCTGCACAAGATGTCCGCGTACCGGATCGTCCTCACCCCCGGCGGCTCGGGCACCCCCTCGCCCGCCTCCGTCCCCTGGTCGGCGTCGTACGAGGCCGAGGACGCGGCCGTCACCGACGGCAAGGTCTACACCCAGGGCACCGTCGCCAACGCCAACGGCTACGCCGCCTCCGGCACCAAGGACGTCGGCTCCCTCAACCAGACCGGCAGCAAGGTCGACTTCACGGTGACCGTCCCGCAGGACGGCACCTACGACCTGGCGATCCTGTACGGCAACCAGTCCGGCCGCCCGGCCACACAGCGGCTGTCGGTCGACGGCGGGGAACCGGCCACGGTCACCTACCCCTCCACCGAGAACTGGACCTACCGCGCCAAGAAGGACGTCCCCCTCCGGCTGGCGGCCGGCACCCACGTGCTGACACTGGCCAAGGGCGACGCCGAGGTCACCCTCGACCGCATCGACCTGACCGCGCGCACCGGCGAACCGTCGGCGTCGTACGAGGCGACACTCGCCGACATCGGCGGGAGGCCGGCGTACGACTACTCCTCCTCGGCCGGGGTGGGCACGGGCGCCCTCGTCCTGCGCGCCGGCGACCGGGCGGTCTTCGACGTGTACGCCCCGCGCGACGGCTACTACACGGTGGTGCCGCGGGCCTCGGCGCCCGTGCGGCTCGCCCTGCACGGGGAGACGGTGCAGGCGGCACCCGGCAGGCCGCTGCGGCTGTTCCTGGAGACGGGCAACAACCGCGTCACCGTCACGGCGCCGCACTCCTCGGTCCGCTCCCTCGACGTCCGGGGCGACGGCTCGGCCACCGGCACGCTCTCCTACGAGGCCGCCACGGCCGCCCTCACCGGCGGGGCGAAGCTCGTCCCCTCCGCCCACGCCTCGGGGGGCTCCTACATCGGCGACCTCGGCAACAGCGCCGCCAGCACGGCCGAGTTCACCGTCGACGCACCCCGGTCCGGCCGCTACCTGCTCGTCGTCCACTACGCGCACAACGACCGGCGCGACAACGGCCACGCCTACAACACCGACATCGTGTCCCGTACGGCCGACATCACGGTCGGCGCCGGCGCACCCCGGAAGGCCACCTTCAAGAACACCTGGAGCTGGGACGACTACTGGACCGTGGCCGTGCCCGTCGACCTGAGGAAGGGCCCCAACACCGTGACGTTCGGGAACGCGAGCGCGTGGGCCCCGAACATCGACCGGATCGAACTCGGCCGGGTCGTCGGCCACTGATCCGTCCGGCGAGGGCGACGCCGCCCGGACCGCTCCGCCCCTCCTCCCGCTCCGCGCTCAGCCCCGGGTGCGGACCAGGAGGAGGGCGACGTCGTCGTCGGGTTCCGGGCGCAGCGCGCCGAGGAGGCTGTCGCTGGTCCGCTCCAGACAGTCGCCCGGGTTCTGGAGGAACCGCGTCAGCGTGCCGAGGCCGGTGTCGATGGGTTCCGCCCGGTTCTCGACCAGTCCGTCGGTGTAGAGGGCGAGCAGCGAGCCGGGGGTGAGCTCCAGTTCCACGGTGCCGAAGTCCACGCCGCCCACCCCGAGCGGTACGCCACCGGGCACGTCGACGAGTTCCGCGGTGCCGTCGGGCCTGGCCAGCACCGGCGGCAGGTGGCCGGCGCTGGACAGCTCGCAGGTGCCGCGCCGCAGGTCGCACACGGCGTAGACGCAGGTGGCGATGGCGTCGCCGAGCGAGCCCGCGATGTCGTCGAGGTGCCGCAGCAGCTCGGCGGGCGGCAGGTCGAGGCGGGCCAGCGCCCGGGTGGCGGTGCTCAACTGCCCCATGATCGCGGCCGCCTGGACGCCCTTGCCCATCACGTCCCCCACCACGAGCCCGGTGCGCCGCGGCCCCAGCGGCAGCACGTCGTACCAGTCGCCGCCGACCTCGCTCAGGGCGGGCCGGTAGCGGGCGGCGATGTCGAGCCCCTCCCGCTGGGCCGGCGCGGACGGCAGCAGGCTGCGCTGCAGGGTCAGGGCGGTGGTGCGTTCGCGTCCGTACAGCCGGGCGTTGTCGATGCAGATCGCGGCCCGTGCGGCGAGCTCCGAGGCGAGGACGCGGTCCTGCTCGTCGAAGGGCCGGTCGTTGACCGTGCGGTACAGGCTGAGGGTGCCGAGCACCTTTCCCCGGGCCATCAGCGGCAGCGCGAGGTAGGAGTGGACGCCGGCCTCGTGCAGTGTCTGGGCGGCCCGCGCGTCCCGGGCGATGCGCCGCATGATCCGCCCGTCCACCCGCTCGACGAGCACCGGCCGGGCGTCGCGGACGCACTGGGTGATGATCCGTGAGGACCCGTAGGTGGCCAGTTCCCCGACCGGGTCGGCGGCGTGGATGGCGTCGGTGGGGTAGCCCGCCGCCACGGCCAGCGCCCGGAACTCGGCGGGGGCGTGGCCCGCGACGGGCGTGATGGTGCCGTGGGCCACGACGGATTCGAGGACGTCGACGGCCGCCAGGTCGGCCACGTGCGGCACGGTCACGTCGGCCAGCTCCCGGGCGGTCTGCCGCAGGTCCAGTGTGGTGCCGATCCGCACCCCGGCGTCCGCGATCACGGACAGGCGCTGCCGGGCCTGGGCGACCTCGGCCGCGGCCTGCTGGCGTTCGGTGACGTCCAGCACGGCCACCGCCAGACCGAGGACCCGGCCGCCGGTGTCCTCGATGCGGTGGTACGACTCCGAGTACGCGCGGTCCTCGGTGTCCGCGGCCGTACGACCGATGGTCTGCTGGTCGAGCAGGGGCCTGCCGGTCGCCAGCACGTGCCGCATCCGGGCCTCGATGGCCGCCACGTCCAGGTCCGGCAGCACCTCACCCACCCGGCGGCCCACCACCTCCGACTCGGGTACGCCGTTCATGCGCTCGAGTGAGGGATTGACCCCCACCCAGCGCAGGTCGGTGTCGAAGACGGCGATGCCGATGGGGGTCTGGTTCACGAGACTGTGGGACAGCGCGAGATCCCGCTCGACGACCCGCACGGTCGTCGCGTCGGTGGCGAGCCCGAGCAGGTGGGGCTGGCCGTCGCGGTCGAGCAGGCGCATCGTGCGGAACTCGACGGAGCGTTCCGTGCCGTCCCGGTGCCGCAGCGGGAAGACCCCCGCCCACCGGGCCCCCGAACGGACCTGGGCGAACAGCTCCCTGCCCCGCGACCGGTTCTCGGGGGCGACCAGGAGCGTGTCCGCACGCTGTCCCAGGGCCTCCTGCGCCGAGTGGCCGAGCAGCTGCTCGATCTCGGGGCTCCACAGGGCGATGTGCCCGCCCGCGTCCAGGACGACGGCGGCGACCTTCAGGAGGTCCAGCAGCCCGCCGGGCGCCGCCGTGACCTCGTCGTCGTTCGTGGTCACATCCCCGCGCTTCACGTGCCGCTCCTTCCGGCGCGGCAAACGGTACCGCCAAGATTCGTACTGATGGCCATCCGATTAGGTCACAGAACGGTCGGAAGGGCAACACTGTCGGCGCTGAGACGAACATCGACGGTCCGGCGCGGCGGCAGGGCCCCGGCACGCCGCGGAATGGCCGCGGAATGGCCGAAACGGCACGGCGAACGGCGAGGATCGGGATCAACTCCCGTACCAGCGGCACCCGTTGGCCTAGGTTGGGGATCCGGTCACCGACTCGCACGCGCAGGAGGCTTCGCTGTGCCGGACTCCGTCCCCCGCACCACCGACGACAGCCCGGCGGCGGCCGCCCGGGTCGACACCTCCAAGCCGCATTCGGCCCGCTTCTGGAACTACTTCGTCGGCGGCAAGGACAACTACGAGGTCGACCGGGAGATCGGGGACCGGATCAAGGAGATCTTCCCCGGCCTGGTCGACGTGGCGGTCGGCAGCCGGCGGTTCCTCGGGCGCGCCGTCCGCCACCTGGCCGGCGACCGGGGCATCCGGCAGTTCCTGGACATCGGCACCGGCCTGCCGACCGCCGACAACACCCACGACGTCGCGCAGCGCGTGGCCCCGGACGCCCGGATCGTGTACGTCGACAACGATCCCGTCGTGCTGGCCCACGCGCACGCCCTGCTCACCAGCGCGCCCGAAGGCAGGACCGCCTACCTGGACGCCGACCTGTACGACCCGGAGGCCGTCCTGGCCGCCGCCGCGGACACCCTGGACCTCTCGCGGCCGGTCGCCCTGATGATCCTCAACACGCTGGGGCACGTCGCCGACCTCGAACAGGCGCGCGACCTGGTGCGCCGGCTCATGGCGGGCCTCCCCTCCGGAAGCCACCTGGTGATCAGCGACAGCACCGCCACCAGCGAGGGCATGATCGCCGCGTCCGAGGCGTACAACGCGAGCGGCGCCGTGCCCTACCACGTGCGCGAAGTCGAGGAGATCGCCGGGTTCTTCGACGGGCTGGAGCTGGTGGACCCCGGCGTCGTCCCGGTGACCCGGTGGCGTCCGCAGCCCGGTGATCCGGCCGGACCCGTCGTCCACGTCGATGCCTACGGCGGAGTCGGCCGCAAGCCGTAGCGCCCGGGATGGGATCATCCGCTCATGAACACGGGGGCGGAGTACGAGACGGTCCGGGTCGGCGCCGGCCGGGTCACGCTGTCGGACCGGCGCACGCGGCGTACCTGGGCGGTGGAGCTGGCGCCCTACCGGCTCGGGGTGTACCCGGTCACCCGGGAGCTGTACGCCCGGGTCACCGGCCGGCCGGCGGACGGCGGGGAACGGCTGCCGGCCGAAGACGTCTCCTGGTGGGACGCGGTGGGTTTCTGCAACGCCCTGTCCCTGCGGGACGGCCTCACCCCCGCCTACGACGTCCGGCCCGACGACGAGACCGTCGCCCGGGACACCTCGGCCGACGGCTACCGGCTGCCGACCGAGGCGGAGTGGGAACACGCCTGCCGGGCCGGCACCACCGGACCGCGCTACGGCTCCCTCGACGCCGTCGCCTGGCACCGCGGAAACTCCGGCGGGCGGATCCGCGAGGTCGGCGGCAAGCAGCCCAACGCATGGGGCCTGCACGACATGCTCGGCAATGTCTGGGAGTGGTGCTGGGACCTCTACGACCCCGAGGTCTACGGCACCTACCGGGTGCTGCGCGGCGGCGGCTGGTTCGACGAGCACTGGAGCTGCCGCGCCTCCGTACGGCGCCGCAGCCATCCCACCTTCCGGGTGGACGACGTCGGGTTCCGCCTCGCGAGGCCGGCGGACCGCTGACCCGCGCCCGCCCGGCGCCCCGGGCGTGGTACGGCCCGGCCGACCGGATGCCGTACCCCGCATACCCGTACCCCGCCGCGTCGGCGCGGGCGGGCGCCGCGAGTTCGGGGTCGCAGGGCGCCGCGAGTTCGGGGTCGAAGGGCGGTGGGACGGAGGTCATGGCTTCTCCTCACGGCGGAAACGCGGCGGCTCGCGCGGCTGGTGCGACTCGCGACTCGCGACTCGTACGAGTCGTGACTCGTGCGACGTGCCCGCCGGACTCGTACCTTGCCCGATCATGACCTGTTGTTCACCTGAGAGGGGTGGAAGAGGTCCCTGAGGGCGGTGACGATGTCGAGCCCACCAGGCACCAGGAGTAGAACCAGTGAACGTCTCCCTCTCCGTCTGGCTGCTGACCGTAGCGGCCCTCTGCGCGCTCGTCGCCGTCGACTTCGTCATCGGACGCAAACCCCACGAGGTGTCGGTCAAGGAGGCCGGGACCTGGACCGTCGTCTGGATCGTCCTGGCCTGTCTCTTCGGACTCGGCCTGCTCGTGTTCGGCGGCGGGAGACCCACCGGCGAGTTCTTCGCCGGGTACATCACCGAGAAGTCGTTGAGCGTCGACAACCTCTTCGTGTTCGTCCTCATCATGGGCAAGTTCGCGGTGCCCGCGCAGTACCAGCAGCGGGTGCTGATGGTGGGGGTCCTGATGGCCCTGGTCCTGCGGGCGGCGTTCATCGCGGCCGGAGCGGCGATCATCTCCGCGTTCTCCTGGGTGTTCTACCTCTTCGGCGCCTTCCTGATCTGGACGGCGTGGAAGCTGGTCCAGGACGCGCGCAAGGAGGGCCACGACGAGGAGTACGAGGAGAACAAGCTGCTCAAGGCCGTCGAGCGGCGCTTCGGCGTGGCCGACCGCTACCACGGCACCAAGCTGTGGATCGAGGAGAACGGCAAGCGGGTCATGACCCCGATGCTGGTCGTGATGCTGGCGATCGGCTCCACGGACGTCCTGTTCGCCCTCGACTCCATCCCCGCGATCTACGGGCTGACCGAGGACCCGTACATCGTGTTCACCGCGAACGCCTTCGCCCTGATGGGCTTGCGGCAGCTGTACTTCCTCATCGGGGGCCTGCTGAAGAAGCTGGTCCACCTCAGCTACGGCCTGTCGATCATCCTGGGCTTCATCGGCGTCAAGCTGCTGCTGCACGCGTTGCACGAGTCCGGCGTCCACGTCCCCGAGATCGGCATCCCGGTGTCGCTCGGCTTCATCGTGCTCGTCCTCACGGTCACGACGCTCACCAGCCTGCGGGCCGCCAAGCGGCAGGAGGAGGCCGCACGGGGCGAGTCCGCGGTGTGACGCGCGGCGGGCCTACGCCGAGGGCGCCGCGTCCGCGCGCATCATCACGCAGTCGAACTCGATCACCCGCCCGGTGGTCGCCTCGCGCGTCACCGGGTACATTCCGGTGATGCCGAAGCCGCCGGCCTCGTACGCCGCGATCGCCTCCGCCATCGGCGGGCTGCCCTCGTACAGCCGCAGCACGGCGACCTCGGACTGGAGGCCCACGAACTCGGCGATCCGCTCCCCGGCCCCGGCGAACACCTCCAGGTCGTAGCCCTGGGTGTCCATCTTCAGGTACGGGCGCGGATCGGCCAGGCCCTCCAGGGCCTCGTCCATGATCCCGTCCAGGCGGCGGACCGGGATCTGCGCGGTGTCGGACGTGGCGAACCGCCCGTAGCGGCCCCTGCCGTAGTCGCTCGGCGCGAGCAGCGAGTTCATCGTCTTCCAGCCGGTGTGCAGGGCGGCGGCCGTGTCCGCGCGGCCCAGGGCGAAGGGGTACACCCGCCAGTCGGGGTCGCTCGCCGCGGCCTCCTCCAGCCGGGCGAACGTCTCGGGGGCGGGCTCGAAGGAGACGATCCGCCCGCCGTAGCCGAGCCGGCGCAGCCGCCGGGCGTACTGGCCGGTGTTGGCGCCGACGTCGACCACGCAGTTCACGCGGTACAGGTCCAGCATGGCGGCCACGTGCTGGGTGCACAGGTACTCGGCGGCCGCCAGCTGGAGCCTGCGCTCGTCCTGTCCGGCCGCGGCGTCCATCAGGAGCACCGCACCGCTCTCGCCGAGCCGGACGGCGCTGCCGTCACCGCTCCGGTCCGGTGTCCCGCTCTTCGTCCGCCGGACGACCCAGGTGTGCTGGTCCGCGCCGACGACCGAGTGGCGGGCGTCGGACCGGGAGACCAGCGCGGTCCCCGGGGCGAGGTCGGTCACCCGCACACCGAGGCGGGGCATCAGCCGGAGGAGTCGTCGATAAAGAGTCTGCATCCCGCCACCCCTATCAGACGGGGCGGGCCGCGGTCGCCGGGTTGAACGACTTTCCACACCGGGGTGACCGCCTTCTTACGTACCGCCGGGGCGGGCCCGTGTGTCCTTGACTTCGAGAGCGCTCCAGCGCCTAGCGTCACCGGGGTCGGCCAGGGTCGCGGTGAACGGAGACGGACATGCGGGTGGGCGTGCACATCAACCGGTTCGGACACTCCGGGGGCGCGCCCGCGCCGGCCGCCGAACTCGCGGCGGCCGGCGCGGCGGCGGAGGCGGCGGGCGTGAGCCGGCTGTCCGTGATGGACCACTACTTCCAGATGGAGTTCAACGGCGGCGCCCAGGAGCCCATGCTGGAGGCCTACACCACCCTGGCCTACCTCGCCGCCCACACCTCCACGGTCCGGCTCGGCGCGCTGGTCACCGGCGTGACCTACCGGCACCCGGGGCTGCTCGCCAAGATCGCCACCACGCTCGACGTGGTGTCCGGCGGCCGGGCCTGGCTGGGGATCGGGGCGGCCTGGTACGACCGTGAGCACGAGGGGCTGGGAGTGCCGTTCCCGCCGGTCGCCGAGCGGTTCGAGCGGCTGGAGGAGACGCTGCGGATCTGTCTGCGGATGTGGGACCCGCACGACAACGGCCCCTTCGAGGGCCGGCACTACCGGCTGGCGGAGACCCTGTGCGTCCCGGCGCCGGTCAGCGCGCCGCACCCGGAGATCCTGATCGGCGGCGGGGGCGAGCGCAAGACGCTGCGGCTGGTCGCCCGGTACGGGAACGCCTGCAACCTGTTCGCCTCCTCACCCGGGGAGGTCCGGCACAAGCTCGACGTGCTGCGCGGCCACTGCGAGGCCGAGGACCGCGACTACGACGCGATCCTGAAGACGCTCACCTACACCGGCGAGGCGGCCACCGACGGGGACCTCGACGCCTTCCTGCGCGACCTCAGCGGTTACGCCGGGCTCGGCGTCGACACGGTGATCCTCGCCCCACGCCTGGCGGAGACGGCCGGGTGGACCGAGCGGTTCGTGGCTCCGGCCGTCGAGCGGCTCGCCCAGCTGGACTGAGGCATGCCGAAGGGGCCCGCAGACGCTCCGGACCCCTTGCGACGGCTCTGCGCGACGGCCACCCGCGGTGGTGGCCACGGTGCTCAGGCGGCCGCGGCCTCGCCCGCGTGACCGTGCAGCCGGGCGACGACCTCGGTCAGCTGGGCGGCGACCTCGGCGTCGTTCACCGGGTGGGTCTCGGCGAAGCGGGTCAGCGAGCCCGGGATGGAGAGCTTGAGGTCCTCGATCACCTTGCCGCCGGCGATGCCCACGGCCTTGCGGGCCTCGTCCTGCGCCCACACGCCGCCGTACTGGCCGAAGGCGGTGCCGACCACGGCGACCGGCTTGCCGCCGAAGGCGCCGGCGCCGTAGGGGCGGGACAGCCAGTCGATGGCGTTCTTCAGGACGGCCGGGATCGTGCCGTTGTACTCGGGCGAGAAGAGCAGGAACGCGTCGGCGGCCTGGGCCGTCTCGCGCAGCTTGGCGGCAGCGGCCGGGACGCTGCCCTCGACGTCGATGTCCTCGTTGTAGAACGGGATGTCGGCCAGGCCCTCGTAGAGGGTGACCTCGGCGCCCTCCGGAGCGACCTTGACGGCGGCCTCGGCGAGCTGGCGGTTGGTCGAACCGGCGCGAAGGCTGCCGACGAGCGCGAGGATGCGGACAGACATGGGTACTCCCAGGGGCTGAAACAGTGCCGTTACGATCCGGACCGGGGTCCGTTTAAGGTTGTATCACTCTAAGCGGACCACGGTCCAGTTTCATTCCCGGTGCTTTACGCTGTTTTCATGTCCGCCGCTCTGCCGCCCTTCCACGGGCCCGAGGAGACCGTCGGCGCGCCCGAGCTGCTCCAGCTCGGCGCGGCCGAGGACGAACCCTGTCTGCGTGCCGACGCGGCCCGCAACCGGGCCCGGCTGCTGGACGCCGCCGCCCGCCTGATCGCCGAGCACGGCGCGGCCGCGGTCACGATGGAGGCGGTGGCCGCCGCGGCCGACGTCGGCAAGGGCACGGTGTTCCGCCGCTTCGGCGACCGCACCGGCCTGCTGACGGCGCTCCTGGACCACTCCGAGAAGAAGTTCCAGGCGGCCTTCCTGAGCGGCCCGCCGCCGCTCGGGCCCGGCGCGCCGCCGGTCGAGCGGCTGCGGGCGTTCGGCGTCGCCCTGCTGCGGCGCTCGGCCGACGAGCTGGACCTGCAACTGGCGGCCGAGCCCGGAGCGGACCGCCGTTTCCTCGTCCCGGCGCGCCGTGTCCTGCACAGCCACATCGCGCTGCTGCTGCGCCAGGCCGCACCGGACACGGACGCCGAGCTGCTCGCCCACACGCTGATGGGCTACCTCAACCCCGTCCTGATCCACCACCTGACCCGCCAGTGCGGCCTGCCGCCGGCCCGGCTGGAGGCGGGCTGGAACGACCTGGTCGACCGGGTGACGGGCGGCTGACGCCCCCTCAGATCCCGTCCCGGCGCCGGGAGTCGGGACGGACTTCGTCCAACCCCGCCCGGCGCGCCGGCCCCCGCTTCTGCCAAGATGCCGTACGTCATGGTGCAGATACCGAACACGCCCGCGCCGACACCGTCGTCGGCACCGGGCTCCGTGCCCACGAGCGCCGACGTGGCCCGCCTGGCCGGCGTCTCACGCGCGACCGTCTCCTACGTGCTGAACAACACCAGCGCCGTACGCATCAGCGAACCCACGCGCCGCCGGGTCCACCAGGCCGCCAAGGAACTCGGGTACGTCCCGCACGCGGCCGCCCGCAGCCTGCGCGCCGGACACAGCCGCATGGTCCTGATGCCCGCCCCGCCCGTCCCGGCGGGCCCCCTCTACAGCCAGTTCGTGCACGACTTCCAGGGCGCGCTCAGCCGCCTCGACTACACCGTCGTCCAGTACGGCGCCAGCGGTCTGCACGGCGACGACGCCGCCCGCGCCTGGGCCGAACTGCGGCCGGTCGCCGTCCTGGTGCCCGGACCCGGACTCGGCCCGCGGGGCGTCGCCGTCCTCAAGCGCTCCGGCGCCCGCGCCGTGGTGACGCTCAGCTCCGAACCCGTCGAGGGCGCCCACGCCCTGCTCCTGGACCACGCCGGCGCCGGCCGCAGCGCCGCCGGGCACCTGTACGCCCGCGGCCGCCGCCGTATCGGCGTCGTCGTCCCCCAGGAGCCCGGCCTGCGGATGTTCTCCGCGCCCCGCCTCGCCGGCGCCCGCGCGGCCCTGCACGGCACCGACGCCACCGTCACCGAACTGCCCCTCGCCTTCACGGAGGAGTCCGCGGCGGCCCTCGCCGCGCGCTGGCCGGGCCTCGGCCTGGACGCGGTCTTCGCCTACAACGACGAGTACGCCATGCTGCTGATGCGCGCCCTGCAGGACGAAGGCGTGCGCATCCCCGAGGACACGGCCGTCATCGGCGCCGACGACCTGATGCTCGGCCGGATGCTGCGCCCCCGGCTGAGCACCGTCCGGATCGCCCTGCCCTCCGGCCGCGACCTCGCCGAACTGGTCGACCGGGCGGTCCGCAACCCCGGCGCCGCGCCCGAGTCGCACGAACTGTTCGAGGCCACGGTGGTGCACCGCGACTCCAGCTGATGCACTGGAGTACCGGGACTCCGCCGGACGACCGCCGCACCCAGGGGAGGCATGCCATGCGCACGACGGTCGGCATCATCGGCGGCGGGCCCGCCGGACTGCTCCTCGCCCGCCTCCTGCACCGCGCGGGCATCGACTGCGTGGTCCTGGAGAGCAGGACGCGGGAGTACGTCGAGCGGCGCCAGCGCGCCGGAATGCTGGAGCAGGGCACGGTCGACGCCCTGCGCGCGGTCGGCGCCGCCCGCCGCCTCGACCTCGAGGGCCTGGTCCACCACGGCATCGAGCTGCGTTTCGACCGGGAACGCCACCACATCGACTTCCCGGTCCTCACCGGCGGCCGCACCGTCACCATCTACGCCCAGACGGAGATCGTGAAGGACCTCGTCGCGCTCCAGCTCGCCGCCGGTCCGCCCCTGTGGTTCGGGACGGAGGCGCTCGCGATCGAGAAGCCGGAAAGCGACACACCCGTCGTACGGTTCGTGCGCGAGGGCCGCGAACACACTCTGGTCTGCGACTGGGTCGTCGGCTGCGACGGCTCCCACGGCATCGCCCGCGCCGCCTTCCCGGCCGCCGCCGGGCGGACGTACACCCACGACTACCCGTACTCCTGGCTCGGCGTCCTCGCCGACGTCCCGCCGTCCTGCGAGGAGTTGGTCTACGCACGGCACGAGCGCGGCTTCGCCCTGCACAGCATGCGCTCGCCGAGGGTTTCCCGCCTCTACCTCCAAGTCCCCAACGGCACCCGGGTGGACGACTGGCCCGACGACCGGATCTGGGACGAACTCGCCGCCCGCTTCGCCATCGACGCCGACTGGACCCTGAACCGCGGCCCCATCACCGCCAAGGCCGTGACCCCGTTGCGCAGTCGGGTCCACGAGCCGATGCGCCACGGCAGGCTCCTGCTCGCCGGGGACGCCGCGCACATCGTGCCGCCGACCGGTGCCAAGGGGCTCAACCTGGCCGTCTCCGACGTCCGCGTCCTCGCCCGCGCCTTCGTCGCCCTGCACACCACGGGCTCCACCCAGCTCCTGGACGGGTACTCGGACCAGTGCCTGGAGCGGGTGTGGCAGGCCACCCGCTTCTCCTACGACATGACTAGGATGTTGCACGCTCAACCAGATGGGGATGCGTTCGACCACCGGATGCAGCTCGCCCGGCTGCGCCGGATCACCGCATCCCGCCACGCGGCCGCCGAACTGGCGGCGAACTACACGGGACTTCCGTTCCCCCTGTGAGTCCCGCGGGTCACTGATCGGAGAGCCGTCATGCCGTTGCTCGACCCCACCACCTGGCAGCCCCGCCCCCTGTCGGGCCCCCGGTACACCGTCACCGAGCCCGCCACCGGCGATGAACTCGGCACGGTCGTCCTGGCCGGCGCCGAGGACGTCACCCCGGCCACCGAGGCGGCGCACGCCGCACAGGCCGAATGGGCCCGCGTCCCGCACTTCGTGCGCGCCGGGGTGCTGCGCAAGGCGGGCGACCTGTTCGCCGCGCACGCCGAGGAACTGCGCGAGTGGCTCGTGCGCGAGTCCGGCTCCATCCCCGGCAAGGCCGACTTCGAGCTGCACGTCGCCGCCCAGGAGTGCTACGAGGCCGCCGCCCTCGTCTCCCGCCCGGCCGGCCAGGTGCTGTCCAGCGAGGCGCCCCGCCTGTCGTACACCCGACGCGTCCCGGTCGGCGTCGTGGGCGTGATCTCCCCCTTCAACGCCCCGCTGATCCTGTCGATCCGCTCCGTCGCGCCCGCCCTCGCGCTCGGCAACGCCGTCGTCCTCAAGCCGGACCCGCGCACCGCGGTGTGCGGCGGCTTCTCCCTGGCCGCGGTCTTCGCCGAGGCCGGCCTCCCCGAGGGGCTGCTGCACGTCCTGCCGGGCGGCCCCGACGCCGGCGCGGCCCTGGTCGCCGACCCGCGCGTGCCGGTGATCTCCTTCACCGGGTCCACCGCGGCCGGGCGGGCGGTCGGCGAGGCCGCCGGACGCCACCTCAAGCGCGCCCACCTGGAACTCGGCGGCAACTCCGCGCTGATCGTGCTGGAGGACGCCGACCTCGACGCGGTGATCTCCACGGCGGCCTGGGGCTCGTTCTTCCACCAGGGCCAGATCTGCATGACCACCGGCCGCCACCTCGTGCACGCCTCCCTCTACGAGGAGTACGTCGAGCGGCTCGCGGCGAAGGCGGACTCCCTGGCCGTCGGCGACCCGCACCGCCACCAGGTCCACCTCGGCCCGCTCATCGACGACGGCCAGCTCACCAAGGTGCACGGCCTGGTCGAGGCCAGCAGGGGCGCCGGCGCCAAGCTCGTGGCGGGCGGCACGCACGAGCGGCTCTTCTACCGCCCGACCGTCCTCGCGGGCGTCGACGACCACACCCCCGCCTACGCGGAGGAGGTCTTCGGCCCGGTCGCCCCGGTCCGCGCCTTCACCCACCCCGACGAGGCCGCCGCCCTGGCCGCGGCGAGCTCCTACGGCCTCTCCCTGGGCATCGTCACCCGCGACACCGCCCGCGGCCTCGACCTCGCCGAACGCATCCCGACGGGCATCGTGCACATCAACGACCAGACGGTGAACGACGAGGCGGTCGCGCCCTTCGGCGGTGTCGCCGCCTCCGGCACCGGCGCCCGCTTCGGCGGCGAGGCCAACCTGGAGGCCTTCACCGAGGTGCGCTGGACGACGGTGCGCGGCGACGTGGCGCCGTACCCCTTCTAGGGGTTCCAGGGGCTTTTCCGGGGTTACCCGGCCTGAGGTCCCTGAGAGGTCTGGGCGCCCTGCTGCTCCTCGATCGACTTGCGGACCTCGTCCATGTCGAGCCCGCGGGCCTGCCCGATGACGTCCGCCAGGGCGGCCTCGGGCAGGGCGCCCGGCTGCGCGAACACGGCGACACGGTCACGGACGATCATCAGCGTCGGGATGGACTGGATGCCGAAGGCCGCGGCCAGCTCCGGCTGCGCCTCGGTGTCCACCTTGCCGAACACCAGGTCCGGGTTGTCCTCGGCGGCCCGCTCGTAGACCGGGGCGAACTGACGGCACGGCCCGCACCAGGACGCCCAGAAGTCGATCAGGACGAAGTCGTTGTCGGTGACCGTCTGGTCGAAGTTCTCCTTGGTGAGCTCCACGGTGCTGCTCATGGCGTGATTCCTTCTTCCCGGTGCTTCCTGCCGGGTGCCTCCCGGCAGGGGTGAAGCCGTCCGCACAACACGGCCGGCGGGTCGCGTATTCCGCGCCCCTACCCGTGTGGCCACCCCGCACACCACCCAGCAGACTGACCCCATGACGGAAACGGAAACCATCGCGTACGACGTCGTGGTGCTCGGGGCCGGGCCCGTGGGGGAGAACGTCGCCGACCGCACCCGCGCGGCCGGTCTCACCACCGCGGTCGTGGAGAGCGAACTGGTCGGCGGCGAGTGCTCGTACTGGGCCTGCATGCCCAGCAAGGCGCTGCTGCGCCCGGTCATCGCCCGCGCCGACGCCCGCCGCCTGCCCGGCCTGCGCCAGGCGGTGCGAGGACCCCTGGACGCCGCCGCGGTCCTCGCCCACCGCAACCACTACACCTCCGACTGGCACGACGACGGCCAGGTCGGCTGGCTGGAGGGCATCGGCGCCGACCTGTACCGCGGCCACGGCCGCCTGGCCGGTCCCCGCACCGTGACCGTGGGCGACACGGTCCTGACCGCCCGGCACGCCGTCGCCGTGTGCACCGGCTCCCGGGCCGTCCTGCCCGACCTGCCGGGTCTGGCCGAGGTCGGGCCGTGGACGAGCCGCGAGGCGACGAGCGCGCAGTCCGTCCCCGGCCGGCTCGTCGTGGTCGGCGGGGGAGTGGTCGCCACCGAGATGGCCACCGCCTGGCAGGCACTCGGCGCACGGGTCACCGTCCTCGTCCGCGGCAAGGGCCTGCTCAACCGCATGGAGCCGTTCGCCGGGGAACTGGTCGCCGAGGCGCTCACCGAGGCCGGCGCGCAGGTGCGGACGGGCACGTCGGTGGAGTCGGTGACCCGCTCGGACGGCACCGTCGTGGTGGTCACCGACGGCGGCGACCGCATCGAGGCCGACGAGATCCTCTTCGCCACCGGCCGCGCCCCGCGCACCGACGACATCGGCCTCGACACGGTCGGTCTCGAACCGGGCTCCTGGCTCACCGTCGACGACAGCCTGCGCGTCACCGGCACCGAGTGGCTGTACGCGGTCGGCGACGTCAACCACCGCGCCCTCCTCACCCACCAGGGCAAGTACCAGGCCCGGATCGCGGGCGCCGCCATCGCGGCCCGCGCCTCGCACGCGGCGCCCCTGGACTCCGACCCGTGGGGCGCCCACGCCGCCACGGCGGACCGGCACGCCGTCCCGCAGGTCGTCTTCACCGACCCCGAGGCGGCCGCCGTCGGCCTCTCCCTGGCGGAGGCGGAACAGGCCGGCCACCGGGTCCGGGCCGTCGACGTCGACCTGTCCTCCGTGGCCGGGGCGGGCCTGTACGCCGACGGTTACAAGGGCCGCGCCCGCATGGTCGTCGACCTGGAGGAGGAGATCCTGCGCGGCGTCACCTTCGTCGGCCCGGGCGTCGGCGAACTCATCCACTCGGCGACCGTCGCCGTCGCGGGACGGGTCCCGGTCGCCCGGCTGTGGCACGCGGTCCCGTCCTACCCGACTATCAGCGAGGTGTGGCTGCGGCTGCTGGAGGCGTTCCGGGACAACTGACCCGTTTCTCAGGGCAGTTCGAAGCCCAGCGCGTGCGCCGCCTGGTCCGGCGTCGGCTGCGCCCAGCGCTCCGCCACGACCTGGTTGGCGGAGAGCGAGCGCAGTTCCGCCCGGTCCAGGTAGAGCATGCCGTCGAGGTGGTCCGTCTCGTGCTGGACGATCCGGGCCGGCCACCCGGTGAACACCTCGTCCAGCGGGCGGCCGTGCTCGTCCTCGCCCGTCAGCCGCACCTCGGCGTGCCGGGCCACCACCGCCTGCCAGCCCGGCACGCTCAGGCAGCCCTCGAAGAACGCGGCACGGGCGCCGCCGGCGGGCTCGTACGACGGGTTGACCAGCACCCGGAACGGCTGCGGCACCCGGCCCCGGGCCACCCGGACCTCCTCCGGCACCGGCGCCGGGTCCTCGATCACCGCGATCCGCAGGGCGACGCCGACCTGCGGGGCGGCCAGACCGACGCCCGGCGCCGCGCGCATGGTGACGCGCAGGGCCTCGACGAAGCGGGCCAGCAGCGCGGGCGCGAGCTGACCGTCGTAGCGCTCGGTGCCGGCGCGCAGGACCGGGTCGCCGGCCGCGACGACGGGCAGCGGGCCGCCGGGGGCGAGGAGTTCCTCGATCCGCTCGTCAAGGGGAGCGCGGGGACTGGGAGATGCCATCGGGCCAGGATGCCACGGCGGCCCGACCGCCCTCGGATTTCCGTGTGACACACGCCACTTGGGCGGGCGGGAACCCGGCGGGATCCCGCTCCGACTACTGGACCGTCACGGCTGAAGAGCTGACGCACCGTCCCCACATACCCGGGAGAAGCCCGCCGATGTCCACCGCCCCCTCGACCACCACGGACGAGGCCCCGCACCCCGCGGCGCCCGCGGCGAAGTCCCGCGGTCCGTGGGCTGCGCTGCGCCCCCTGGTGCTGCGCCTGCACTTCTACGCCGGCGTGCTCGTCGCTCCCTTCCTGCTCGTCGCCGCCGTCACCGGTCTGCTGTACGCGGCCTCGTTCCCGGCCGAGAAGGTCCTCTACGCGCACGAACTGACCGTGCCGGCCGGCGACACCAGGCTGCCGGTGTCCGAGCAGGTGGCCGCCGCCCGCGCGGCGTACCCCGAGGGCACGGTCACGGCCGTACGGCCCTCCCCGTCCGACGACGCCACCACCCGCGTCCTGCTGTCCGGCGTCACAGGCGTCGACGCCACCCACAGCTTCGCCGTGTTCGTCGACCCGTACACCGCCGACATCCGCGGCGGCCTGGAGCAGTACGGGGCCACCGGCGCGCTGCCGCTGCGGACCTGGATCGACGAGTTCCACCGCGACCTGCACCTCGGCGAGAACGGCCGTCTCTACAGCGAACTCGCCGCGAGCTGGCTGTGGGTGATCGCGGGCGGTGGCGTGGTCCTGTGGTTCTCCCGCCGCCGCGCCCTGCGCAAGGTCCGTGGCACCGGCGGGCGGCGCCGCACGCTCGGCCTGCACGGCACGGTCGGCGTGTGGGCCGCGGCCGGGTTCTTCTTCCTGTCGGCGACCGGCCTGACCTGGTCGCAGTACGCGGGCGCCGGCATCGACGAGCTGCGCACCTCCCTCGGCGGCTCCACCCCGTCGATCTCGGCGGCCGCGAGCGGCGGCGACCACGCCGGTCACGACACGACCTCCGCCGCCGGCGGCACGGGCGAGCACGGCGTCGGCCTCGACAGGGTCCTGGCCGCCGCCCGGGCCGAGGGCCTCGGCGATCCGGTGGAGATCGTGCCGCCCGCGGACGCCGAGTCGGCGTACGTCGTCAAGCAGGTGCAGCGCGGCTGGCCCACGAAGCAGGACGCGGTCGCGGTCGACCCGGCCACCGCGGAGGTCACCGACGTGCTGCGGTTCGAGGACTACCCGGTGCTCGCCAAACTGACCCGCTGGGGCATCGACCTGCACACCGGGGTCCTGTTCGGCCTGGTCAACCAGATCGCCCTGATGCTGCTCGCGCTCGCGCTGATCCTTCTGATCGTCTGGGGCTACCGCATGTGGTGGCAGCGCGGCCGTGGCTCCGCCTTCGGCCGGCCGGTCCCGCGCGGCGCGTGGGCGCAGGTCCCGCCGTACGTCCTCGTCCCGCTGGTGGCGGCGATCGCCGTCCTCGGCTACTTCGTGCCGCTCCTCGGCATCCCCCTCGCCGGGTTCCTCGTCGTGGACGTCGTCCTCGGGGAGATCGCGCACCGGCGGGGGCGGCGGGCCTCCGCCTGAGCCGCGCGTACGGGAGCGGCCCGGCGGTGATGTCCACCGCCGGGCCGCTCCTCGTTCCGTCAGTCCTCCGGGAAGTCGCCCGCCAGCGCGGAGGCGAGGCGCAGGTGCGGTCCCGCCTCCTCGTGCCGTCCCTGCCGCTCCAGGGTGCGGCCCAGCATCAGCCGGGCGTAGTGCTCCACCGGGTCGCGCTCGACGATGACCCGCAACTCGTCCTCCGCGCGGCGCAGTTGAGCCGAGTGGTAGTAGGCGCGGGCCAGCAGCAGCCGCGGTCCGGTCTGCTCCGGCACCTCCTCGACCAGCCCGGCCAGGACCCGCGCCGCGGCGGTGTAGTCGCGCGCCGCGAAGAACAGCTGCGCCCGCTCCCAGCGCTCGGCCGGCGTTCCGTGGGAGTAGTACGCGGTGTCGTACGCCGCCTCGTATGTCATGTCCACTCGTGACCTCCTTCGAGGCCGACAACCGGAGTCAGTGGTTGAATATTCCACTACCCGGCTCGGTGCCGCGGGTCTGCGCCGCGAGATGCCGGGCGGCGGTCGTCGCCGACGGCCCCCTGGACCTGGACGCCCTCGTCGGCCAGGTCACCGGGGCGCTCAAGACCGACCCGCCGACGTCCGCGTCACGGTCGGGGATCCGCTCGACAAGGGGCTGCTGTCGGCCGACGGGCCGCTGCTGCGGCTCACGGAGACGGGACGCGAGCTGATCGCCGCGGTCGCCGCCGGGACGGGCGAGATCTCTCGCCCGCATCCACGCCGGTATCCCCGATGACCTGGCCGCCGGGAGCCGCGTGCCGGCCCCGGTCCCCCGGACCCGCCACCCCGTTGTCCTACCGCACCCGGCCGCGCGGCTTGAGGGGTGTCGTGGGCAGCTCGGGCGCGGGCAGGGGGGCGCCGTCGTAGCCGTGCACCTCGCCGAAGCGGGTGCCCGTCATCCAGTCCTGGCGGGCCTGCTCGATCTCCGCCTGGCTGCGGCCGACGAAGTTCCACCACATGACGAGCTCCTCGGCGAAGGGCTCGCCGCCGAGCAGCATCAGTCCCGCGTCGGACTCCGCCCGCAGGGGCAGTTCGGAGCGGCCGCAGCCGAGGTAGAGCATCGAGCCCGGCAGGACGGGCACGCCGTCCACGTGCACTTCGCCGGACATCGACAGCACGCCGTACTCGAAGTCGGGGACGAGCGGCAGCCGCACGTCGGCGCCCCGGGCGAGTGCGAGGTCGGCGCCGACGACCGGGGTGTACGCCGTGCCGGGCGAGGTCGCGCCGTCGAGGTCGCCGAGGACCACGGTGGCGGTGAGGCCGGGAGCCGTGACCGTGGGCAGCACGGCGTGGTGTTCGAAGCGGGGCTCGGTGTGCCGGTGGGCGTCCGGCAGCGCGACCCAGAGCTGGGCGCCGTGCAGAGAGGGGGCGTGTGCCTTCGGGCTCTCCTCGGAGTGGCTGATCGCGCGCCCCGACGTCATCAGCCCCAGCTCGCGCGGGCGGATGGTCTGGAGGCTGCCGGTGGAGTCGCGGTGCAGCACCTCGCCCTCGTGCAGCCAGCTGACGGTCTGCAGCCCCATGTGGGGGTGCGGCGGGACCTGCATGCCGGGCTCGTCGGCGATGTCGTCGGGGCCGTAGTGGTCGACGAAGGCCCAGGCGCCGATCATGCGCCGGCCGAGGTTCGGCAGCAGTCGGCGCACCTCGGTCGACTCCCCGAGCCGGACGTGCCGGGGGCTCAGCAGCTCACGGACGGGCTCGGCGACGACGAATCCGCGGCCGCCGCACACGCTGGGTACGGGGGCGCGGTCAAGGTTGCTCATGCCGCACAACCTAGCGCTTCACCGGTCGGTCAGCGTGGCGTCCAGTTCCCTGCTGGCCCGGACGAGCTCCCGGTCCGGTTCGTCGAGCAGGTGGCGCAGGACACCGCGCTGGGCGCGGACGGCGCGGCGGGCCTCACGCTCCCATTCGACGTAGTTCTCGCGGCGGCGCAGCAGCTTCGGGTAGGCGGCGGCCGTGGTCTCCCACTGGCGGGCGTCGGCGATGCTCTTCAGCAGGTGCAGGATCTGGACGCGGCAGGTGACCTGCGGAAGCCGGACGAGCTCCCAGAGGAAGGGCACCGTCGCCGCCGTCGCCTGGCCAACGACGAAGCCGTACTGGCAGATGCGCCGACGCAGTTGGTCGAGCGCGGAGCCGGCCGCCTCGGCGTCACCCCGGGCGACGGCGGTCAGCAGGAAGGGGATGGCCGCGGCGCAGCCGGTCGAGTCCTTGATCTCGGGCCAGGGCACGTGTCCGAGGTCCTTGAGCGGTGCGGGTCTCTTCGTGGGAGTCATCTTCAGGTGTGGGGACGGGTCGGCAGCATGGCCCAGACGGTCTTGCCCACGGGGGGCCGGCGGGTCCAGCCCCAGTGCTCCGAGAGGGTGTCGACGATGTGCAGTCCGCGGCCGTGCTCCAGCAGGGGATCGGCGGTGTGCGGGTAGACGGGCGGCTCGTCGCTCGGATCGGTGACGGCGCACACCAGGTGGGAGCGGCGCAGGGTGAGCCTGAGCCGTACGTCGGCGTCGTCGGGGGGCAGGTCCGGCAGGGCGTGCAGCACGGCGTTGGCGGCGAGTTCGGTGACGACGGTGAGCGCGTCGTCGGTGCAGTGGTCCAGGGACCAGCCGTCGAGGGTGCGGTGGGTGAAGTCCCGCGCCTCGGCGAAGCCCTCCCTGCTGCCGGTCAGGTGCAGTGTGGCGGTTCTGGCCGAGTCGAGGACGGACTCGGGACTCCGGAACTGCGCAGGTGATGACACGGGGCATCTCCCTGAGGCGACGTCAGGACGGGCCGCCAGAAGTGCGGTTGACGACACGGTTATTATCCACGCTGACGAGGTCCTCGTGCAATTTCACGGGAAATTGCGCGTACGAGCGAGGAGAGTGCCGTGCCGTCAGTTCCGGAGTCTGTGCCGAACGGAGTGCGGGCGAGCGCGCTGGGCGTCCGCTGGATCAAGAGCAGTCACAGCAACGCCGAGGGCAACTGTGTCGAGATGGCCGTGCTGGAGGGGGGAGTCGTCGCGATGCGCAACTCCCGCGATCCCGACGGGCCGGCCCTGGTCTACACGCCGGCGGAGGTGGCCGCGTTCGTCGCCGGCGCGAAGGGCGGGGAGTTCGACCACCTGCTGTAGGGCGGACGCCCGCCGTACGGCGGCGACCTGCTGCACGGAGGCCTCCCGCCGTACGGTCACGACCTGCTGTAGGGGCATGCGTGCGGGCTCAATTCGGGTGCTCCGTGCGGCCGGAGGCCTTCGGATGCGATAATGCGGTCTGTCGTCTGCCGGTCAACGGGGAGTCAGGATGTCTGCCGAGTCGCCTCGCGTTTCCCGCCTCGAACCGTATCTGAACCGGGCCGAACCCGCCCCGACCTTGCTGAAAATGCTGGTCGGCGTGCAGTTGGCGGGCATGCGGGAGGACGCCGGCCTCTCCCAGGAGCAGGCCGCCCGGGCCCTCGGGTTCAGCCCGGCGAAGCTGTCACGGATCGAGGCGGGCAAGGGACGCCGTCCGCCCGCGGAGGCGGACGTCCGCGCGCTCCTGGACCGGTACGGGGCCGACGAGTACGAGGCGTCCGTGCTGCTGCAGTTGCTGCGGCGCGCGGGAGAGCCCGGCTGGTGGCAGCGGTACGACAAGCGGCTGATGCCGGAGTGGTTCGACCGCCTGGTCGGACTGCAGGAGGCGGCCACGGCGATCCGTACCTTCGAGATCCAGTACGTCCCGGGCTTGTTGCAGATCCCGGCGTACACGCGTGCCGTGGTGGAGCGCGGGCTGCCGACGGCGTCGGCCCGGGAGGTCGAGCGCCGGGTGGAGCTGCGGACGCGGCGCTGTGAGCTGCTCGAGCGGCCCGACGCCCCGCAGGTGTGGGCGATCGTCGACGAGTCGGTGCTGCTGCGCGTCCTGGGCGGCCGCGAGGTGATGCGCGAGCAGCTCGTCCACCTCATGAGGCTGGCCCGGCTGCCCCATGTCACGCTCCAGATCGTGCCGTTGGACGTGACGCACGCGTCCGCGCCCGCGATTCCCGTGACCTACCTGCGGTTCGGCGGCTCCGATCTGCCCGACGTCGTCTACCTCGAGCAGATCAGGAGCGCCACCTTCCTGGAGGACCGGGACGAGACGGAGGAGTACCGGGTCACGCTGGACCGGCTGGCCGACGAGGCCCTCAACCCACGTGAGTCGTTCGACCTGTTGGAGGAGACCCTGGAGCGGCGCTACCCCGCTCCCTGACCCCCGCTGGGCGCCGCGCCGGTCAGCGCAGGCGGCCCACTCCGCCGAACTCGATCCACTCCTGGGTGAGCTGGCGGGGCACCACCTCGTTGTCCGGCCGCCAGGTGGAGACCTCCACCAGCCCCGGCTCGAGGATCTCCAGGCCCTCGAACAGCGCGGCGACGTCCTTCTCCTGGCGCACCCGGCCCCAGTGCCCCTGGGTGGCCTGGGCCATGAAGTCGGTGACGAACTCCCGCACCTTCGCGTCCTCGCTGACCAGCTGGCACATCACCACGCAGCTGCCCGGCGCCAGGCGATCGACCACGCGGCGGACCACCGCCGGGGGGCCGTCGGTCTCGCTGTCGGGGATGCAGTGGAAGACCGAGTTGAACAGCACCGCCACCGGCTGCGAGAAGTCGATCAGACGCTCGGTGTCGGGGTGCGTGAAGATGGCCTCGGTCTCGCGCATGTCCGCGTGGATGACGGTGGTGCGCTCGTCCTGCTCGAGCAGGGCCCGGCCGTGCACGAGCACCATCGGGTCGTTGTCGACGTAGACGACGTGCGCGCTCGGGTCGATGCGCTGGGCGACCTGGTGCACGTTGTCCTGCGTGGGCAGACCGGATCCGTGGTCGAGGAACTGCCGGATGCCGTACTCCTGCGTCAGCGTCCTGACGACCCGCTGAAGGAAGCGCCGGTTGTTCAGGGCGAGGGCGCGGGTGCTCGGGACGACCTTGTCGAGCTCCTCGCAGGCCGCGCGGTCCGCCGCGTAGTTGTCCTTGCCGCCCAGGTAGTGGTCGTACATGCGCGCGGCCGTCGGAACCGTGGCATCGATCTTCGTGGACAGCTGGTTGCCAGGCTGCATCTCTTCCCCCAGTCCCGGGTCGCGCCAGGGGCGGCGCGGTCGGCAACCCATCCTAGGGACACGGCAATTGGCGATGCCACCCCTTGATCGCCGGTTCCCCTGAAGGCGGGACGCGGGGAGTCCGGCGTTTCGTCTGCCGGGACCACCTGGCTGGACTATTTGTCCAATGATTGGATTCGTGGTCTAATCGAGGTCGTCGGGATCGCTTCCCGTCGAGTACGTCCGGACACGGGAGGGCGGATGGCGGCCGAGGACCCACGGGAAGCCGAGCGGGACGCGGTCCTGCGGGCGCTCGCCCCCGTCGTCGACGGGATCGCGGCCACCTTCGGGCCGGTGTGCGAGGTGGTGCTGCACGACTACCGGCGGCCGGAGAACTCCGTGGTCGCCGTCGCCGGGTCGGTGACCGGGCGGACGGTGGGCGGGGCGATGAGTGAGATCGGGATGCGCGTGCTCGCGCGCGGCGACGAGGCCACCGACGAGCTGAACTACGTCACCCGTACCGGCACCGGCCGGCTGGTGAAGTCGTCGACGATGGTGCTGCGCGACTCCGCGGGCGCGGTGTTCGGCGCCCTGTGCGTCAATGTGGACGTCACCGAGGTCGGCCGGGTGCAGAGCCTGCTCACCGCGCTCGCCGGGGGCGGCGCGCCGCCCGCGGACACGCCGGTGACCACCTTCGGCGACGACATCGACTCCGTCGTCGACGCCCTCCTCGACACGCATCTGGACCAGACCTGGGGCGGACTCGACCGCGCCCGGCGCCTGGCGCTCTTCCGCGGCCTGGACGAACGCGGCGTGTTCGCCGTGCGCCGCGCGATCGAGCAGGTCGCCGCCCGTCTCGGCATCTCCCGGGCCTCCGCGTACAGCTACCTGTCCCAGGCACGGGCGGCAGGCCCGGCCGACCACCACGACACCGGGCACGACACCTCCGGGCACGACATCTCCGGGCACGACACCTCCGAGGGAGCACACCCGTGACGACCACACCGCCGCCGATCACCCCGGACGACGTCCATGACGCGGCCGCCCGCCTCAAGGGCGTCGCCCACCGCACCCCCGTGCTCCACTCCCGCACCCTCGACGCGCTCGTCGGCGCGGAAACCCTGCTGAAGTGCGAGAACTTCCAGCGCGTCGGCGCCTTCAAGTTCCGCGGCGCCTACAACGCCGCCTCCCGGCTGACCCCCGAGCAGCTCGCCCGGGGCATCGCCGCCTACTCCTCCGGCAATCACGCCCAGGCCGTCGCCCTCGCCGCCCGCGAGCTCGGCACCACCGCGGTGATCGTCATGCCCGAGGACGCGCCGCGCTCCAAGCGCGCGGCGACCGAGGCGTACGGCGCCGAGATCGTGACGTACGACCGCTACGCCGGTGACCGGGTGGCCCTTGCCGAGGCGCTGGCCGCCGAGCGGGGCCTGACCCTGATCCCGCCCTACGAGCACCCGCACGTCATGGCGGGCCAGGGCACCGCGGCTCTCGAACTCCTGGAGGAGGTGGGGGAGGTGGGCGCCCTGCTGACCCCGGTCGGCGGTGGCGGGCTGATCGCGGGCAGCGCGACGGTCGCGAAGGGGCTGTACGAGGGGATCCGCGTCGTCGGCGTCGAACCGGAGGCCGGGGACGACACCAGGCGCTCGCTGGCGGCGGGCCGGCGCGTGAGCATCCCGGTGCCGCGCACGATCGCCGACGGCCAGGCCCTGCACACGCCCGGTGAACTGACCTTCTCGGTGAACCGGCGGCTCGTCGACGCGATCGCCCTGGTCTCCGACGACGAGATCCGCGCGGCGATGCGGTTCGCCTTCGAGCGTCTGAAGATCGTCGTCGAGCCGAGCGGCGCCACCCCGCTGGCCGCCCTGCTCTCCGGTCGGGTCCGCGATCTGCCGCCTCGTGTCGGCGTGATCATCTCCGGCGGAAACATCGACGCGGACCGGTTCGCACGGCTCTGCGGCGACGGCGACTGAGGACCCGATCACCCGAATGGCGGCCCCTGGGATGCGGGCGGACGATGGGGGTGTGGGGTCCGGCCGCCACCGGAGGCGCCAGGCCGGCGGGGAGACCGGGCCGGGCCGCGGTGACCCGCGGCCGGAAGGGAGGAGCGTCATGCTGGAAGTGAAGACGCTCGACAAGCCGGACGAGCGGCGCGATTTCCCACGTGGTCACCTCGAGGCCGTCCACATGACCGGGCTGGACTTCGCCGTGGCGACCTTCGAGCCCGGGTGGCGCTGGTCCGAGTCCGTGGCGCCGATCGCGGGAACCGAGAGCTGCCAGGTCCACCACAACGGCTACATCGTCCAGGGCCGCCTGCACATCCGCATGGACGAGGGCGGCGAGAGCGAAGTCGGCCCCGGCGACGTGTTCGTGTGCCCGCCCGGCCACGACGCCTGGGTCGTGGGCGACGAGCAGGTCGTGGCCTACGACTTCGCGGGGCAGATGGCCAAGGAGTACGCGAAGTCCGAGTGAGACCGGCCCGGGGGAGAGCGGAGACCGTCAGACCGGCAGCAACCCGCCCACCAGCGCGCCGAGCTGGTGGGCGTTGCGGCACTCGTGCATCGACACCAGCTCGGCGTAGTCGTACGCCGCGGAGTCGCCCGTGCCCCACTGCGGGCGCGGCTCCGGGTTCAGCCAGTGGACGCGGCGGGCCCGCCCGGCGATCTCCCGGAGGGCCGCCGGGTTGGGGTCGCTCATGTTCGTACGGGCGTCGCCGAGTACGAAGACCGTCGTGCGCGGGCCGACCGCGCCGGCGTACCGCTGGGCGAACTCGCCCAGGGCCACGCCGTAGTCGCTGCTGCCGTGCCAGCCGGTCAGGGTCGCCTCGGCGCGGATGCGGGCGCCGAGGCCCTCCGGGTCGGCCGCGCCGTGGTCGAGAAGGCCGGTGACCTCGTCGATCCGGTTGACGAAGGCGAAGACGCGCACCTTGGCGAACTGGTCGTGCAGCGCCTGCACCAGCAGCATCGTGAAGTCGGAGAAGCCGGACACCGAGCCCGACACGTCGCACAGCAGCACCAGTTCCGGCCGCGCCGGGCGACGGCGGCGCAGCACGGGCCGCATCGGCACCCCACCCGTCGACAGGGAGCCGCGCAGGGTGCGCCGCAGGTCGATCGTGCCCCGCGAGGCCCGGCGTCGCCGCGCGGCCAGCCGGGTGGCCAGCTTGCGCGCCAACGGCTGCACCGTCCGCCGGAGTTCGGCCAGCCGGTCCTTCCCCGCGTACAGGAAGTCGACCCGGTCGGCGGTCGGCGCCACCGCCCGCCGGGCGATCTCGTCCCGTCCGCGCCGCTCCGCCACCCGCCGCCGCGCCTCGGCGGCGACCAGTGCCCGGAAGGCGTCGATACGCCGCCGGATCTCGTCCTCCAGCAGCCGGCCGGCGAAGCCGTCACCGCCGCCGCGCCGCCGGACGTCGTCCCGCACCCGCGCCAACAGCGTCTGCGGACGCAGCCGTTCGAGCGTCTGGTACGACGACCAGCCGTCCGATCCCGGGGAACTGCCGTAGCCGCCCAGCCCGTCGACCGCCTCCACCGCCAACCGGGCCAGCAGCGCCTCGTCGTCGGCGGCGAGCGCGTCGGCGAGCCGGTCGCGCAGGCCGTCCCGGTCACCCGCTTCCGCCTCGGGCGCGCCGACGCCGCGCGGGAAGTACAGGTCGAAGACGGCGTCGAACAGCCGCCGCTGGTCCGTCCCGCGCAGCAGCGTCGCGGCCAGTCCCTCCCGCAGCAGCACCCGGTCCGCGAACCCCAGCGCGGCCACCGCCTCGGCCGCGTCCACCGTCTCACCGGTGCCGATGCGGACGCCGTGCGCGCGCAGCGCGGCGACGAACCCGGTGAGCCGGGCCGCGGCGTCCGCGTCCGACGGGGCCGTCATACGGCGTCCAGGTCGAGCTTCGCGGCCGCCCTCAGCACGTCGTCCTGATGCTTGAGGATCACCCCCAGGGTGTCGCGGACCAGGGCCTCGTCGAGGGTGCCGGCGCCCAGGGCGAGCAGCGTGCGCGCCCAGTCCACGGTCTCGGCGACGGAGGGCGCCTTGCGCAGGTCCATCGCGCGCAGCGCGCCCACCACCCGGACGACCGACTCGGTGAGCGCCGCGTCGATGCCGGGCACCTTCAGCCGGACGATCCGGCGCTCCAGCTCCTCCTCGGGGAAGCCGATGTGGAGGAAGAGGCAGCGGCGGCGCAGGGCCTCCGACAGCTCACGGCCGGCGTTGGACGTCAGGACGACGAAGGGGCGGCGGGTCGCGGCGATCGTGCCCAGCTCCGGGACGGTCACCTGGAAGTCGCTGAGCACCTCCAGGAGCAGGCCCTCCATCTCGACGTCGGCCTTGTCGGTCTCGTCGATCAGCAGCACCGTCGGCTCGTCGCCGCGGATCGCGGTCAGCAGGGGCCGCGGGAGCAGGAACTCCTCGCTGAAGATGTCCGTGCGCGTCTCGTCCCAGCTCTCGTCGCGGCCCGCGCTGATGCGCAGCAACTGCTTGGCGTGGTTCCACTCGTACAGCGCCCGGGACTCGTCGACGCCCTCGTAGCACTGCAGGCGCACCAGCCGGGCTCCCGCCACCTGCGCGACGGCCTTGGCGAGTTCGGTCTTGCCGACCCCGGCCGGGCCCTCCACGAGGAGCGGCTTGCCCAGCCGGTCGGCGAGGAAGACGGTGGTGGCGACGGCGGCGGAGGCGAGGTAGCCGGTCTCGGCGAGACGCGCGGAGACATCGTCGACGGACGTGAACAACGGGGCCTCCCGGGGCGGGGCGCGGGCTGGGGCGACAGGTGGCGCGGGGTTCCGAACCCCTATCTAAGCGCTTGTTCAGTGCGCTTGTCATCAGATCTGCCCGAGGTGGAGAAGGCCCGCCGGGCATACGACCAGCAGCAGTGACGCCGCTTCCGGCGCTGCCGCCGGCGGCCGTCCCGGGTGCGGTGGCGTACGGCGGGTACCCGGTCGCCGAGCGGTGGTGACGGACACCACCGGAACCGGAAGGAGGACACGCCGTGACTCAGCACGTGCGGGACATCATGACCGCCGAACCCGTGACGGTGGAACCGCAGGCCTCGGTGACGTCCGTCGCCCGGCTCATGCGGGACGAGAACATCGGGGCGGTCCTGGTCACGGAAGAGGACCGGCTGCGCGGCCTGGTCAGCGACCGCGACCTCGTGGTGCGCGCCCTGGCCGAGGGCGGCGACCCGGAGCAGACGACGGTGGCCTCCGTCTGCAGCGACGACCTGGTCACCGTGACCCCGGACGAGGACCTGGACCACGCCGTCCAGGTGATGCGCGAGCACGCGGTGCGCCGCGTCCCGGTCGTGGAGGAGGGCCGGCCGGTCGGCATCGTCTCCCTCGGCGACCTGGCCATCGAGCGCGATCCGGATTCGGCGCTCGGCGACATCAGCGCCGCCAAGTCCAACCAGTAGACCGCGCGTCCCCGGCCCGGCCGTGTGACCGGGCCGGTCGCGGGAACCCGGGCACCCATGGAACGACAGCAGGCGGACATCCACGGGTCGTACTGGCTGCACACCGCACCACCCGGTGATCCGGCACCCCCCCTGGAGGGGCCGCTCACCGTCGACGTCGCCGTCGTCGGCGCGGGCATCGCCGGACTCAGCACGGCCTGGGAACTGGCCCGGCGGGGCCGTTCGGTCGCGGTGCTGGAGGCGCACCGGATCGCGGCCGGCGTCACCGGCCACACCACGGCGAAGGTGAGCGCCCAGCACACCCTCGTCTACGACCACCTGCGCCGCACCCGCGGCCGGCACGGGGCCGAGCTGTACGCCCGCTCGCAGATGGACGCCATCCGCCACGCCGCCGAGACCGCCGAGGAACTGGGTGTCGACTGCGAGTGGGAGGAGACCGCCGCCTACACCTATGCCGAGGACCCGGCCCACACCGACCAGCTCAGGGCCGAGGCGGAGGCCGCGCGGGAGGCGGGGCTGCCCGCCGAGTACGTGACGGAGACGGATCTGCCGTTCCCCGTCGTCGGCGCGGTCCGGGTCGCCGGCCAGGCCCAGTTCCACCCCCGTAAGTACCTCCTGGCCGTCGCCGACGGCATCCGGCGTCTCGGCGGCACGATCCACGAGTACAGCCGTGTCACCGGCCTCCACGAGGGCGAGCCCTGCGAGCTGACCGTCGAGTCCCCGGCGTCGGCGACCAAGGTGACCGCCCACTCCGTCGTCGTCGCCACCCACTACCCGGTCTTCGACCGCGCCCTGCTCTTCACCCGCCTGTCCCCGCGCCGCGAACTGGTGCTGACCGCACCCGTCGACGCCGCCAGGGCCCCGCTGGGCATGTACATCACCCAGGAGCAGAACACCCGCTCGGTGCGCACGGCGCCGCTCCCGGACGGGCGGCGCCTGCTGATCGTGACCGGCGAGCACTTCAGCCCCGGCACCGGCGGGGACGTCGAGGAGCGCTTCGAGCGGCTCGCCGCCTGGGCGACCGACCGTTTCGGCGACCTGACCTTCACCCACCGCTGGGCCACCCAGGACAACGACTCCACCGACTCCGTGCCGCTCGTCGGCCCCCTCCATCCCGGGAGCCGCAACACCTACGTCGCCACCGGGTTCGGCGGGTGGGGCATGAGCAGCGGCATGATGGCGGGCCGCCTGCTCAGCGAGCGGATCACCGGCCGCGCCTGCCCGTGGAGCGACCTGTACGACCCCCGCCGCATCGCGTCCGTCGTCCGCGAGGGCGCCGCCTTCCTCAAGCACCAGGCCGACGTGGCCCGCCACTTCGTCGGCGACCGGCTGCCGTCGGCGAGCGGCCCGTCCGTGGACGACATCGCCCCCGGTGACGGCGCGGTCGTCCGCGTCTCCGGGGAGCGCTGCGCGGTCCACCGCGACGAGCACGGACAGCTGCACGCCCTCACCGCCCGCTGCTCCCACCTGGGCTGCGTGGTGGCCTTCAACCGCGCGGAACGCGCCTGGGAGTGCCCGTGCCACGGCTCCCGGTTCGGCGTGGACGGCCGGGTCATCCAGGGCCCGGCCCAGAAGCCCCTGGAGCGCCGCGACCTGTGACGCCGTGACGCGCCGGCACCGCTCAGCCGACCAGGACCACCTCCAGGGTGCGCGGGCCGTGCACCCCTTCCACCCGGTCCAGCTCGATGTCGCTGGTCGCCGACGGGCCGGAGATCCACGTCAGCGGACGGGCCGGGTCGAGCCGTTCGAGCGCCTGCGGCACGGACGCGACGACCTGGTCGGGGACGCGGACGACGCAGATGTGGTGGTCGGGGACGAGGGTGATACGGCGGCGGCCCTGGTCGGGTGAGCCGTCCAGGACGATGGTGCCGGTCTCGGCGACGGCCACGGCGCACCCGGTGACCACGCTGTCGACGCGGTCCAGTTCGTGCGGGGTGCCGGCCGGGCGGTCGTGGACGCGCGTGGCCTCGACGGCCTTCAGCCAGTGCGGCGGAAGCTCCGGCGGCACCACGACGCTCGTGGCCCCCCGCTCGGTCAGGAGCCGCACGAGGAGACCGGGCAGCTCCTCCTCCGTACAGCGGTGCACGACCGCCCGGTAGTCCTCGAGGTTCTCCGCGAGCAGGTCCACCGTCTCCTCGACGCCGAGCTCACCGTGCGCGCGCAGGTAGTCACGGCGGACGGCCTCCTCGTACGGGGCGTCCTGGCGGGGGACGTCGGCGAGCGCGCGCCGCACCCGCCCGAGGATCCGCTCTCTGCTGTTCACCTGGCCTCGTCCTTTCCACCGTTCGTCCGCTGCCACCAGTCGCGGAACGGCTCCGCGGGCACCGCCGGCAGGTCCCGCGTACCGCTCCACGCCCTGCCGGGCCCGGGCAGCGTATGCGGATGCAGCCGGCGGGTACGGGACGCCAGCCGCTGCCCCGCCCGCAGGGCGCCGGGCCGGGCGAACGCCCAGCGCGCCGCCCGCATCGCCGCCCGCTCGGCGGCATGCCCCTTGGCGGGCTTCAGCACCACCTTGTTGCCCTCCCGCGTCACCGGCCCGCCCTCGACGACCCGCTCCCGCAGATGCACCAGCACCTCGGGGATGTCGATGGCGACCGGGCACACCTCGTAGCAGGCACCGCACAGCGAGGAGGCGTACGGCAGCGAGGCGTCGATCTCGCTGGCCGTGCCCCGGAGCTGGGGGCTGAGGATCGCGCCGATCGGACCCGGGTAGACCGAGCCGTAGGCGTGGCCGCCGGCCCGCTCGTACACCGGGCACACGTTCAGACAGGCCGAGCAGCGGATGCAGCGCAGGGCCTGGCGGCCGACCTCGTCGGCGAGGGTGTCGGTGCGGCCGTTGTCGAGCAGGACCAGGTGGAAGGTGCTGGGTCCGTCGCCGTCGGTGGTGCCGGTCCAGGTCGAGGTGTAGGGGTTCATGCGCTCGGCCGTGGAGGAGCGGGGGAGGGTCTGGAGGAAGACCTCCAGGTCCCGCCACGTCGGCACGATCTTCTCGATGCCGACGACGGAGATCAGCGTCTCGGGCAGGGTGAGGCACATCCGGCCGTTGCCCTCGGACTCGACGACGACGAGGGTGCCGGTCTCGGCGACCATGAAGTTGGCGCCGGAGATGCCGACCCTGGCCCGCAGGAACTTCTCCCGCAGGTGCAGCCGGGCGGCCTCGGCGAGTTCGGCCGGCGTGTCGGTGAGGCCCTCGGGGGCGGGGCGGCCCCACTCGCCCATCTCGTCCCGGAAGATGTCGCGGATCTCGCCGCGGTTGCGGTGGATGGCGGGGACCAGGATGTGCGAGGGCCGGTCCCTGCCCAGCTGCACGATCAACTCGGCGAGATCGGTCTCGTAGGCGCGGATGCCCTCGGCCTCCAGCGCCTCGTTGAGCCCGATCTCCTGGGTGGCCATGGACTTGACCTTGACCACTTCCGACTCGCCGGTCATCTTGACGAGGTGGGCCACGATCTCGTTGGCCTCGTCGGCGTCGGCCGCCCAGTGGACGACGCCGCCGGCGGCCGTCACCGACTCCTCCAGCTGCACGAGGTAGCGGTCGAGGTGACGGAGCGTGTGGTCCTTGATCCGCTTGCCCGCCTCCCGCAGCTCCGCCCAGTCCGACACCTCGGCGACCGCCTTCGCCCGCTTGCCGCGGATGGTGTGCGTCGCATGGCGCAGATTGCCCCGCAGGGTCTCGTTGCCGACGGCCTCGCGCGCGGCCTTCGGGAACGCCGGCATTCCCACGAACGTCCCGCTCATACGGCCGGTTCCTCCTCCGTGCTCGCCAGGATCTCCGCGATGTGCACCGGCCGCATGTCCGTCCGGAGCCGGGTCATGGTGCCGCCGATGTGCATCAGGCAGGAGTTGTCGGCCGCGCACAGCACCTCCGCGCCCGTCGACTCGGCGTTGCGCACCTTGTCCGCGCCCATCGCCGCCGAGACGTCGGAGTTCTTCAGCGCGAAGGTCCCGCCGAAACCGCAGCACTCCTCCGCGCCCGGCAGCTCCACCAGCTCCAGCCCCCCGACCGCTTCGAGCAGCCGCCGGGGCCGCTCCCCGAGCCCGAGCCCGCGCAGTCCGTGGCAGGTCGGGTGGTAGGTCACCCTGTGCGGGTAGTACGCGCCGACGTCCGTCACCCCCAGCACGTCCACCAGGAACTCGGTCAGCTCGTACGTCTTCGGCACCACCGGCGCCAGCGTCTGCGCGAGACCGTCCCCGCGCCCCTCGGCCCGCGCCCGTTCACCCATCCGCGGATACAGCTCCCGCACCATGGCCCCGCACGACCCGGAGGGCGTCACGATCGCCTCGTACTCCCCGAAGACATCGGAGAAATGCCGGGCCAGGGGCTCGGCCTCATGGCGGTAGCCGGTGTTGTAGTGGGCCTGCCCGCAGCAGGTCTGGGCCATCGGGAAGTCGACCTCGACGCCCAGCCTGGTCAGCAGTTTCACCACGGCACGGCCGGTGTCCGGATACAGCGTGTCGTTGACACACGTCAGGAACAGTGCGACACGCATCGCGGCTCCTTGGGGTTGGTCATCGGATGGGTGAAGCGTAAGGGGAGGGCGCGTCCCGGGGGAGGCCCCGGCTCACCGTGGGGCGAGCCGGGCCTCCGCGTCGCGCCAGCGCCCGGTGCCGCCCTGCGGCTCGTAGCGCGTCAGTGGCTGGGTGCGGGCGAGCAGTCGGCGCATGGGGTGCCGGTCGCCGACCAGCCCGTGCGCCCGCGCCTGCACGAGGACGTTGCCGAGGGCGGCCGCCTCCGTCGGACCGGCCACCACGGGCAGCCCGCAGGCGTCGGCGGTGAGCTGGCACAGCAGGGCGTTGCGGGTGCCGCCCCCGACGATGTGGACCACGTCGACGGGGTGGCCGGCGAGCCGCTGGGCGTCCTCGACCGCCCGGCGGTGCGCCAGGGCGAGCGAGTCGAGGATGCACCGCGTGATCTCGCCGGGCGACCGGGGCACCGGCTGCCCGGAGGCCCGGCACGCCTCGGCGATCCGCTCGGGCATCCGGCCGGGCGCGAGGAAGGCGGCGTCGCCCGCGTCCACGACCGAGCGCAGCGCCGGCGCGGCGGCCGCCTCGCGCAGCAGCCCGCCCAGGTCCGGGTCGCCCCAGGCCCGTACGCACTCCTGGAGCAGCCACAGGCCCATGATGTTGCGGAGGTAGCGGACCGTGCCGTCCAGGCCCAGCTCGTTGGTGAAGTTGGCGGCGCGGCTCTCCTCCGTGAGCACGGGGGCGTCGAGCTCCAGGCCGGCCAGGGACCAGGTGCCGGTGCAGATGTAGGCGAAGCGCTCGCCGGCCGCCGGGACCGCGGCCACCGCGGAGGCGGTGTCGTGCGAGCCGACGGCCGTCACCGGCACCGGACCGGTCAGGCCCGTCTCCTCCAGCACCTCCGCGCGCAGCGGTCCCGCCGGGTCGCCCGGCTGCCGCAGCGGGGCGAACAGCTCCAGGTCGACGCCGAGCCGGGTGGCGATGTCGTACGACCAGTCCCGGGTGCGGGGGTCGACGAGCTGGGTGGTGGAGGCGTTGGTCAGCTCGGTGCCCTGCTCGCCGGTGAGCCAGTACGTCAGCAGGTCGGGGATGAGCAACAGGCGCCGGGCGTGCGCGAGCTGGGCCGAGGAGGCCGCGGCCGTCAACTGGTAGAGCGTGTTGAAGGGCGCGTACTGGATCCCGGTCGCCGCGTACAGCTCGGCGGCCGGCACGGTGGCCCACACCTTCTCCGCGACGCCCTCGGTGCGGGCGTCGCGGTAGTGCACCGGGTTGCCGAGCAGGGCCCCGTCGGCGTCCAGCAGGCCGTAGTCCACGGCCCAGCTGTCGATGCCGACGGAGTCGAGCCGTCCACCGCAGTGGGCACCGGCCGCCCGCAGACCGTCGAGGACACCCGCGTACAGCCCGAGGACGTCCCAGCGCAGCCCCTCCGGTACCCGCACGGGCCGGTTGGGGAAGCGGTGCGCCTCCGACAGCCGGAGCGAGTCCGGGCTCACGCGGCCGACCATCACCCGCCCGCTGGAGGCGCCGAGGTCGACCGCGGCGTACGAGCGCACGGCCGTCACCGGAGGAAGGCGGCGGCGACGCCGGCGTCGACCGGGACGTGCAGCCCGGTGGTGTGGGTGAGCTCGCCGCCGGTCAGCGCGAACACGGCGTTGGCCACGTGCTCGGGGAGCACCTCGCGCTTGAGGATGGTCCGCTGCGCGTAGAACTCGCCGAGCTTGTCCTCCTTCACCCCGTAGACGGCCGCGCGCTGCGCGCCCCAGCCGCCCGCGAAGATCCCGGAGCCGCGCACGACCCCGTCCGGGTTGACGCCGTTGACGCGGATCCCGTGCTCGCCCAGCTCGGCGGCGAGCAGCCGCACCTGGTGGGCCTGGTCGGCCTTGGTCGCGGAGTACGCGATGTTGTTCGGCCCGGCGAAGACGGCGTTCTTCGACGCGATGTAGACGATGTCGCCGCCCAGCCCCTGCGCGATCATCACCCGGGCCGCCTCACGCGACACGAGGAAGGACCCGCGGGCCATGATGTCGTGCTGGAGGTCCCAGTCCTTGGCGGAGGTCTCCAGCAACGGCTTGGAGATGGAGATGCCGGCGTTGTTGACGACGAGGTCGACCCCGCCGAAGGCGAGCGCGGCGGCCTGGAAGGCCCCGGCGATCTGCTCCTCGGACGTCACGTCGACGGTCACGGCGACGGCCCTGTCCGGTCCGCCCAGCTCCTCGGCGACGGCGGCGGCGTTCTGCGCGTTCAGGTCCGCGACGACGACACACGCGCCCTCGGCGACCAGCCGGTGCGCGATCGCCCTGCCGATCCCGCTGCCGGCGCCCGTCACCAGGGCCACCCGCGTGGCCAGCGGCTTCGGCTTCGGCATCCGCTGGAGCTTGGCCTCCTCCAGCGCCCAGTACTCGATGCGGAACTTCTCCGACTCCTCGATCGGCGCGTACGTCGAGACCGCCTCGGCGCCCCGCATGACGTTGATCGCGTTCACGTAGAACTCGCCCGCGACCCGCGCGGTCTGCTTGTCCTTGCCGAAGGAGAACATGCCCACGCCGGGGATCAGCACGATGGCCGGGTCGGCGCCGCGCATGGCGGGGGAGTCGGGCTCGGCGTGCCGCTGGTAGTAGGCGGCGTACTCCTCGCGGTAGGCGGCGTGCAGCTCCTTGAGACGGGCGATCGCCTCCTCCAGCGGGGCGGTCGGCGGCAGGTCGAGGACCAGGGGCCGCACCTTGGTGCGCAGGAAGTGGTCCGGGCAGGAGGTGCCCAGGGCCGCCAGCCGCGGGTGCTCGGCGCGGGAGACGAAGTCCAGCACCACGTCCGCGTCGGTGAAGTGTCCGACCTGCGGCCTGTCCTGCGAGGCGACGGCGCGCACGTACGGGGCGAGCGCGGCGGCCCGCTCCCGGCGGCCGGCCTCGGGCAGCGGCTCGTACCCCTCGATCACCGGCCCGAAGGGCTCCGGCCGGCCCCGGTCCGCCAGGAAGGCCTCGGCGGTGCGGATGATGTGCAGCGAGTTGCGCTCGCACTCCTCGGCCGTGTCGCCCCAGGCGGTGATGCCGTGCCCGCCCAGGACGCAGCCGACGGCCTGCGGGTTGGCCTCCTTCACGGCCGCGATGTCCAGTCCCAGCTGGAAACCGGGCCGCCGCCACGGCACCCACACCACGCTGTCCCCGAAGCACTCGGCGGTCAGCTTCTCGCCGTCGGCGGCGCAGGCGAGCGCGATGCCGGAGTCGGGGTGCAGGTGGTCCACGTGGGCGGCGTCGACCAGCCCGTGCATGGCGGTGTCGATCGAGGGCGCGGCCCCGCCCTTTCCGTGCAGGCAGTAGTCGAACGCGGCGACCATCTCGTCCTCGCGCTCGACCCCCGGGTAGACGTCGACGAGCGCCCGCAGCCGGTCCAGCCGCAGCACGGCCAGCCCCGCCTCGGTGAGCGTCCCGAGGTCCCCACCGGACCCCTTCACCCACATCAGCTCGACGTCGCCACCGGTGACGGGATCGGTGTCGGAGCCCTTCGCGGACGCGTTGCCGCCGGCGTAGTTGGTGTTGCGCGGATCGGCGCCCAGCCGGTGCGAGCGGGCGAGGAGGGCGGCGGCTTCGGGATGGGTTGCCATGAACTGTCAGTCCTTAACTCGAAAGAGGGGTGAGTGCACGCCCTTGGGGGCGCGGGGCTGTATCGAGGTGCGGCTCCGCCGCGTGGGCGCGATCAGCCGCACACGGCCGCGTCCCGTGGACGGCGGAACCCGGCGGACGCCTACGCCCCCCACCCGGCCTGCTCCCCACCGACCCGCTCGGCGACGATCTTCTCGGCCCACCCGGACGCCCGGTACGCGGCGATGGGGTCGGGGTCCAGCCCCATCTCCTCGCGCAGCTCGGCCAGCAACGGACGTACGTCCGTGTTGTACGCGTCCATCACGACGGCGTTCGCCTCCAGCACGTCCCCGGAGGCCTGCGCGTCCGCCAGCGCCGACCGGTCGACCAGCAGCGCCTTCGCCGTGGCCTCCTGCACGTTCATCACCGAACGGATGATCGCCGGGATCTTGGCCTCGATGTTGTGGCACTGGTCGAGCATGAACGCGACGTCGGAGGTGAACCCGCCCCCGCGCACGACCTCGTACATGATCCGGAACAGCTGGAACGGGTCCGCCGCCCCCACCATCAGGTCGTCGTCGGCGTAGAACCGCGAGTTGAAGTCGAAGCCGCCGAGCTTCCCCTCCCGCAGCAGCGTGGCGACGATGAACTCGATGTTGGTCCCCGGCGCGTGGTGCCCGGTGTCGACGACTACCTGCGCCTTCGGCCCGAGCTTGAGGCAGTGCGCGTACGCCGTGCCCCAGTCCGGTACGTCGGTCGTGTAGAAGGCCGGCTCGAAGAACTTGTACTCCAGCAGCATCCGCTGGCCGTCCCCGAGCCGCTCGTACACCTCGGCCAGCCCCTCGGCGAGCCGGTCCTGCCGGGCGCGGATGTCGTCCTGGCCGGGGTAGTTCGTCCCGTCGGCGAACCACAGCTTCAGGTCCGCCGACCCGGTGGCGTCCATGATGTCGACGCACTCCAGCAGGTGGTCGACGGCCTTGCGGCGGACCGCGGCGTCGGGGTGGCAGATGCTGCCCAGCTTGTAGTCGTCGTCCTGGAAGGTGTTGGAGTTGATCGCGCCCAGCCGCACACCCCGGTCCTCGGCGTGTTTCGCAAGTGCGGAGTAGTCCTCCACCTTGTCCCACGGGATGTGCAGGGCGACGGTCGGGGCCACACCCGTGAAGGCGTGCACCTGGGCCGCGTCGTCCAGCTTCTCCTGCGGCGTGCGCGGCACGCCCTGCTGGGCGAACACCTTGAAGCGGGTCCCCGAGTTCCCGTACGCCCACGACGGCGTCTCGACGGCCTGTGTCTTCAGCGCGGCCTTCACCGCGGCGAGGTCGGTCACTTCGGGCTCCTGTGACATCGGTCCGGAACACTCCGGACGAGCTTCGGACGAGCTCCTGAAGAGCTCTACAGGTGAAACGATTCAGAACGGGAAGCTATGAGCCCGCCGGAGGCGTGTCAAGCCCTCTGTCCAGGTCCGTCTTCCGTGACCGGCGCGTGACCTTCGACTATCGAAAATTTTTCGACGCGGACCCATTGACGTGACATGCCCCGCATGCCTAACGTCCCGGCAATCCAGTTGAAACCTTTCACGACGTCGTGACAGCCCCCGGTGGGCGCCGTCCGCGGACGTCGTCGAGGAGCCACCCATGACCCACCCGTCCGACACGGGACCAGCCCCGGTGCTGGCGCTCCGGGACGTCGCCAAGTCCTTCGGCGCCGTACGCGCCCTGCGGGGCGTCTCCCTGGAGCTGTTCCCCGGCGAGGTGCACGCCCTCGCCGGTGAGAACGGTGCGGGCAAGTCGACCCTGATCAAGACGCTCGCCGGGGTGCACCGACCGGACGCCGGCCAGGTGCTGCTCGACGGTGAGCCCGTCGTCTTCCACGGCCCCGGTGACGCACGCGACGCAGGCATCGCCGTCATCTACCAGGAGCCCACGCTCTTCCCCGACCTGTCGATCGCCGAGAACATCTTCATGGGCCGCCAGCCCCGGCGCGCCCTCGGCCGCATCGACCACAAGGCCACGTACAACGCCACCGCGGCCCTGATGGAGCGCCTCGGTGTCGATCTCGACCCCGACCGCCCGGCGCGCGGCCTGTCCATCGCCGACCAGCAGATCGTGGAGATCGCCAAGGCGCTCTCCTTCGACGCCCGCGTCCTGATCATGGACGAGCCGACCGCCGCCCTCACCGGCAGCGAGGTCGCCCGCCTCTTCGGCGTGGTGCGCACCCTGCGCGAGCAAGGTGCGGCGGTCCTCTTCATCTCGCACCGGCTGGAGGAGATCTTCGAGATCTGCCGGCGGGTGACCACCCTGCGCGACGGCGCCTGGATCGCCAGCGAACCGCTGGACGGCATGACCGAGGACGACCTGGTCCGCCGGATGGTCGGCCGCGACCTCGACGAGCTCTACCCCAAGCAGGACGTCACGCCCGGCGAGGTCGCCCTCAGCGTCCGCCGCCTGACCCGGGAGGGCGTCTTCACCGACGTCTCCTTCGAGGTCCGGCGCGGCGAGATCGTCGGCCTGGCCGGACTCGTCGGCGCCGGGCGCACCGAGGTCGCCCGGGCGGTCTTCGGCATCGACCGGTGGGACGCCGGCGAGGTCGAGGTCGGCGGGAAGCCGCTCGTCAACGGCGCCCCCTCCACCGCCATGGCCGCCGGGCTCGCGCTCGTCCCCGAGGACCGGCGGGCCCAGGGCCTGGTGATGGACATGTCCATCGAGCGCAACATCGGCCTCACCGGACTCCGGACGACCGTGAGGGCCGGCCTGATGGACCGCGGCGCCGAACGCAGCCGCTCCCTCGACTGGGCGGTCAAGCTCCAGGTGAAGTACGCCCGGATCGCCGACACCGTGAACACCCTGTCCGGCGGCAACCAGCAGAAGGTCGTCCTCGCCAAGTGGCTGGCCACCGGCCCCAAGGTGCTCATCGTCGACGAGCCGACCCGTGGCATCGACGTCGGCACCAAGGCCGAGGTGCACCGGCTGCTGTCGCAACTGGCCGCCGACGGCGTCGCCGTCCTGATGATCTCCTCCGACCTGCCCGAGGTCCTCGGCATGGCCGACCGCGTGCTGGTGATGCACGAGGGCCAGCTGACCGCCGAGATCCCCCGCTCCGACGCCACCGAGGAAACCGTGATGGCCGCCGCCACCGGGAGGGCCGCCGCATGACGGTGATCACCCCGAACCAAGCCCCCGCCGCCGAGGTGCCCAAGTCCAGCGGCACCCGGCTGGTCGACCGCGTCTTCAAGATGCGCGAACTCGCCATCCTGCTCGTGTTCCTGGTGATGATCGCCGTCACCCAGGCCGGCAACAGCGAGTTCCTGTCCGAGCAGGGCATCAAGGACCTGCTGCTCAACGCGACCATCCTGGTCCTGGTCGCCACCGGCCAGTCCCTGGTGGTGATCACGAGGAACGTCGACCTGTCCGTCGGCTCCACGCTCGGCATCACCGCCTTCGCCGCGGGCACCTATCTCCAGGGCGGCGGCAACCCGGTCGTCGCGATCGCCCTGGCGGTCCTGCTCGGCATCGGCTTCGGCCTCCTGAACGGCCTCCTGGTCAGCCTCGGCCAGGTGCCGGCCCTCGTCGTCACCCTCGGCACCCTCTACATCATCCGGGGCATCGACTCCATCTGGGTCGGCTCCCGCCAGATCACCGCGGCCGACCTGCCCGGCTCCTTCGTCGACTTCGGCTCCGGCGGCATCTCCGCCGTGCCGTATCTCGCGCTGATCGCCCTCCTCGTCCTGGTCGCCACCGCCTACTACCTCAAGCACTTCGGCAGCGGCCGCGAGCTGTACGCGCTCGGCTCCAACCCGGAGGCCGCCCGCCTCGCCGGCATCCCCGTCCGCAAGCGGATCCTCGTCGCCTACACCTTCTGCGGCGCCCTCGCGGGCCTCGCGGGCGCGATGTACCTGGCCCGCTTCGGCAACGTCGACTCCGGCACCGGCAACGGCTACGAACTCACCGTCGTCAGCGCGGTCGTCGTCGGCGGTGTCGTCTTCACCGGCGGCTCCGGCAGCGTCTACGGCGCCGCGCTCGGCGCGCTGCTGCTGACCTCCATCAACAGCGTGCTGCCCGCCCTCGGCGTCAGCTCCGTCTGGGTGCTCGCCATCAACGGCATCCTGCTCCTCCTCGCCATCGCCGTGGACCGTGTGGTCGCGCTGCGGGTGGCGTCGGCCCTGAAGAAGAGGAACGCCCGCCATGCCTGAGTCCGGATCTCTCGCGAGCCGCGCGATTCGCTGGGACACGGTCGTCGGCGCCCTCCTGATCGTCCTGCTGCTGTTCTCCTTCTCCTTCGTCGACGGCTTCGGCAACGCGCTGAACCTGTCCTTCCTGATCGGCAACACCCTGCCGATCGCGCTGATCGCCCTGCCGATGACGCTGCTGGTGGTCTCCGGCGAGATCGACCTGTCGGTCGCCTCCACGGCCGGCCTGTCCGGCGCGGTGATGGGCGCCCTGTGGAACCAGGGCATGACCATCGAGGCGATCATCCCGATCTGCCTGCTGCTGGGCGTGGCGTGCGGGCTGGTCAACGGCCTGCTGGTGACCCGCCTCGGGCTGCCGTCCCTCGCCGTCACCATCGGCACCCTCGCCGCCTACCGGGGCATCGCCCAGATCGTCCTCGGCTCCGACGCGGTGACCGACTTCCCCGGCCAGTACCTGGACTTCGCGGCCGGCCGCGTCGGGGACAGCTTCCTCCCGCAGGCCTTCCTGCCCTTCCTGGTGCTGCTCGCGATCGCCGTGATCGTCCTGCACGCCACCCCGTTCGGCCGGTCGCTGTTCGCGATCGGCGCCAGCGAGGAGGCCGCGCGCTTCGCCGGCGTCCGTGTGAAGCGGCACAAGCTCGTCCTGTTCACGGTGACCGGCCTGATGGCCTCCCTCACCGGCGTCTTCTGGGCCCTGCACTACGCCAGCGCCCGCTACGACAACGCCACCGGACTCGAACTGTCCGTCGTCGCGGCCGTCCTCCTCGGCGGCATCGACTTCGACGGCGGCAAGGGCACCCTCGGCGGCGCCATCGCGGGCGTCTTCCTGCTCGGCGCCCTGCAGAACGTGATGAGCCTCCTCAACGTCTCCGCCCAGTCGCAGATCGTCGTCACCGGCGTCCTGCTCGTCGTCTCGGTGCTCGGCCCTCGGGTCGCGCGTCAGATCTCCGTCGCGAGGGCGGGTCGCAGAGCCGCCGCCTCGGCCCCGACGTCGTAATCCCGCCCTCCCCGTAAAGGAATCCCCGCCATGCGCAAGTCATCCCTCCGTCGTGCCTGCACGGCCCTCGCCGCCGTCACCTCCCTCGCCCTCGCCGCCACCGCCTGCGGCGGCACCACCAAGGAGGACGTGAAGAACGAGAGCACGGGCGCCGCCGCCTCCGCCGGCAAGGCCGACCCGAACGCGGCCACGAAGAAGGGCCTCACCGTCGGGTTCCTGCCCAAGCAGGTCAACAACCCGTACTTCACCTCGGCCGACAAGGGCGGCGAGGCGGCCCTGAAGGAGCTGGGCTCCAACTACAAGGAGGTCGGCCCGTCCAGCGCCACCGACACCTCCGGCCAGGTGAGCTACGTCAACACCCTCACCCAGCAGCAGGTCGACGCGATGGCCGTCTCCGCCCAGGACCCGGGCGCCCTGTGCACCGCGCTCAAGCAGGCCATGAGCAACGACATCAAGGTCGTCACCTACGACTCCGACACCAACCCGGAGTGCCGCAACGCCTTCGTCTCGCAGGCCTCCGCCGAGGACCTCGGCCGCACCGAGGTGCAGCTGCTCGCCGAACAGATCGGCTACAAGGGCGAGATCGCGATCCTGTCCGCCGCGCAGACCGCGACGAACCAGAACATCTGGATCGACTTCATGAAGGACGAGCTGAAGGACCCGAAGTACAAGGACATCAAGCTCGTCAAGGTCGCGTACGGCAACGACGACGCCCAGCAGTCCTTCCAGCAGACCCAGGGCCTGCTCCAGGAGTACCCGAACCTGAAGGGGATCATCTCCCCGACCACCGTCGGCATCAAGGCCGCCGCCCAGTACCTGTCGGGCTCCAAGTACAAGGGCAAGGTCAAGCTGACCGGCCTCGGCACCCCCAACGACATGCGCAAGTACGTCAAGAACGGCACCGTCGAAGCCTTCGAGCTGTGGGACCCGTCGAAGCTCGGCGCGCTGGCCGCGCAGACGGCCGTGGCGCTGGTCTCCGGCCAGATCACCGGCAAGGAGGGCGAGACCTTCAAGGCCGGCGGCACCACCTACACCATCGGCAAGGACGGCGTGATCAGCCTCGGCAAGCCGACCGTGTTCGACGCCAAGAACATCGACCAGTTCAACTTCTGATCCCCGGAGGGGTGTTGATGCAGCGCGTGTGCTTCCTGCTGAAGGTCCGGGCCGACCGCCTCGACGAGTACCGCGAGCGGCACGCCGCCGTGTGGCCGGAGATGCTCGAAGCCCTCTCGGCCACCGGCTGGCACAACTACTCGCTCTTCCTGCGCGAGGACGGCCTGCTCGTCGGCTACCTGGAGACCGAGGACTTCGCGGCCGCCGTGGCCGGCATGGAAGCCACCGATGTCAACGCCCGCTGGCAGGCGGAGATGGCGCCGTTCTTCGAGTCGTTGGACGGCGCCCGGCCCGACGAGGCCATGAAACCGCTCACCGAGGTCTTCCACCTCGCCTGAACCCCCCGAGCGCCACCCCCGTCCCCCTCCCTCAGCTCGCTCGACAATGGAGTCCCCCGAGATGAAACGACGTACGCTGCTGGGCGCCGCCCTCGCCGGTACCGTGGTGACCCCCGTCCTCGGTGCAGGCACCGCCCGGGCCGCCGACCCCGGCCCGTCGGTCACCCAGACCGGGAACACGACGCTCGACAGCCAGGCGATCTTCTTCGTGTCGTACGACGGCCTGGTCAACAACAACTCGTTCCAGAAGAACGGCCTGCTGACCTACAAGGGCTACCAGTACGCCGTCTGGTACACCGCCGACCGCAACGCCGTCGTCGGCCGCCGCGTCCTCGGCGGCACCACCTGGTCCACCGTCAAGGTCGGCCACACCCTGCGCTACAACGACTCCCACAACGTCATCTCCATGGGCGTCTCCAAGGTCGACGGCCGTCTGCACCTCAACATGGACTCGCACAGCGACGGCTTCACCTACGTCAAGTCGGTCGCCGGGCTCATGGACAACCCGGCCGGCCTGAGCTGGACCACGAGCCGCTTCGGCGCCCCCCAGTCGACCCTCGACGGGCTCGCCCTCACCTCGCAGTTCACCTACCCGCAGTTCGTCTCGATGCCCGACGGCAGGCTCCAGCTCAGCTACCGCGTCGGGATCTCCGGCAACGGCCGCAACGCGATCGCCGAGTACAACGGCACGTCCTGGACCAACCTGGGCGAGTGGACCAGCTCCACCGGCACCTACACCAGCGAGCACGGCTCCTCGACGGCCCGCAACATGTACCTGCACGGCATCGACTACGACAAGAACGGCCGCCTGCACTCCTTCTTCACCTGGCGCGAGCAGAACGGCGCCGTGATGTGCTCCAGCGGCGGCATCACCAACCACGACACCGGCTACGTCTACTCCGACGACCGCGGCCGCACCTGGCGCAACAACGCGGGCACCGTCGTCGGCACCACCGGCGGTTCCGACCGGGTGTCCGTGACCGACGCCGGCCTGGTGGTGGACCCGCTCAACCCGGACCACTCCCTGATGAACCAGGAGAGCCAGTTCACCGACTCCGCCGGCCTCCCGCACGCGATCATCAGCTACGTCCCCGGCCGCTTCGGCCAGTGCACGACCAACTACGTCGCCAACCGCACCGCCAACGGCCGTGCCTTCCACGTCCGCAAGAACGCCTCGGGCACCTGGCAGAAGACCGAGATCCCGGTCGTGCTCGGCTCCAGCCAGCGCACCAAGCTGGTCCTGGACAAGTACGACAACGCCTACGCGATCTTCCCCTTCGGCCGGATCGCCGGCGCCTCGAAGGCCTCCGGTCACACCGACTGGAAGCTGCTCTTCGACGGCAGCGGCCTCAACGCCTTCGGCGAGGTCGTCGTCGACGAGACGCGTGTCGTCCAGGAGAACGTCCTGTCCGTCATGTACCAGGAGAAGTCGAGCGGTACGACCCCCTCGGCACTCCACGTCGTCGATTTCCGGCTGCCCGCCTGACCGGTCTGGTGTGCGGCGGGATGACGGTAATGTGAAGGCCTCGCCCGCCGCCCCTCGTTCTCTGGAGGTCCTCGCCCGATGGCCCAGTCGGTGGGTATCAAGGATGTCGCCCGTGCCGCCGGAGTCTCCGTCGGCACGGTGTCCAACGTCATCAACCGCCCGGACACCGTCGCCACGGAGACCCGGGCCCGCGTGCTGTCCGCGATAGACCGACTCGGCTACGTCCGCAGCGAGTCCGCGCGTCAGCTGCGCGCGGGCCGCAGCAGGATCATGGGGCTGCTCGTCCTCGACATGGGCAACCCCTTCTTCGTGGACGTCGCCCGCGGCGCCGAACGGGCCGCCCGCCGGGCCGGGCTCGGCGTGATGGTCTGCAACAGCGCCGAGAGCGTCGGCGAGGAGGCCGAGTACCTGGCGCTCTTCGCCGAGCAGCGGGTGCGGGGCGTGCTGCTCACCCCGGCCGACGCGACCGGGCGCAACATCGCCTCCTTCCGCCGGCACGGCATCCCGTTCGTCCTGGTCGACCGGGTCTCCGAGGGCACCACCGAGTGCTCGGTCTCCGTCGACGACGTGGCCGGCGGCGCGCTCGCCGTGCGCCATCTGATCGACGCCGGGCACCGCTCGATCGCCTACGTCAGCGGCCCGCCCGGCTTCACCCAGGTCCGCGACCGCCGCACCGGCGCCCTCAACGCGCTCGCCGAGGCCGGCCTCGGCCCCGAGCACCTGCGCGAACTGCCCACCGAACGGCTCGACGTGGCTGCCGGCCGGGACGCGGGCGCCCGCCTGCTCGGCCTCGCCGACCGCCCGACCGCCGTGTTCTGCGCCAACGACCTGCTCGCCCTCGGTGTCCTCCAGGCGATGTACGCGGCCGGCGTCAACGTCCCCGACGACCTCGCGATCGTCGGCTACGACGACATCGAGTTCGCGGCCGCCGCGGCCGTACCGCTCACCTCGGTCCGTCAGCCCGCCGTCACCATGGGCGCCCTGGCCGCGGAGATGCTGCTGGAGGAGACGGAGGAGGACGGCGGCAGGCACGAACACCGGCGGGTCGTGCTCCAGCCGGAGCTGGTGGTGCGGCGCTCCAGCCTGTCGGCGCGCTGAGCCCCCGTTCAGTAACCGTGCATGATCCCCGGGGCTCGGCAGCCGGCCGACCATGTGCTGAACTGGGACGCGGTCCGCACACCGATCGTCCCGGGAGCCCCTGTTGTCCGTCAGCTACCGCCAGCCCGGCGTCGTCCTCACCGACCGCCACTTCACCGTGCCCCTCGACCACACCGACCCGGCCGGAGAGACGATCGAGCTGTACGCCCGCGAGGTCGTCGCGAGCGACAAGGCGGGTCAGGACCTGCCGTGGCTGCTCTACCTCCAGGGCGGACCCGGCTTCGGCGCCAACCGCTTCGTGGGGAAGCCGGCCTGGCTCGGCCGTGCCCTGAAGGAGTACCGCGTCCTCCTCCTCGACCAGCGCGGCACCGGCCACTCCACGCCCGCCAACCGGCAGACGCTCCCGCTGCGCGGCGGCCCCGCCGAGCAGGCCGACTACCTCACCCGCTTCCGCGCCGACTCGATCGTCCGCGACTGCGAGCTGGTGCGCCGCGAGGTCACCGGCGGCGCCCCCTGGACGGTCCTCGGGCAGAGCTTCGGCGGCTTCTGCACCGTCACCTACCTCTCCCTGGCCCCCGAGGGCCTCGCCGCCGCGGTGATCACCGGCGGTCTGCCCTCCCTGGACGCCCACGCCGACGACGTCTACCGCGCCGCCTACCCGCGCATGGAGCGCAAGGTCGCCGCGCACTACGCCCGCTATCCGCAGGACGTCGAGCGGGCCCGCCGTATCGCCGACCACCTCCTGACGCACGAGGTGACCCTCCCGAACGGCTACCGGCTGACGGTCGAGGCCTTCCAGTCGCTCGGCATCCTCCTCGGCGGCGCCGAGGGCAGCCACCGTCTGCACCACCTCCTCGAGGAGGCGTTCGTCCGCACCCCGCGGGGCCCCGCCCTGTCGGACGCCTTCCAGGAGGAGGTGCAGGGCCTGCTCTCCTACGCGAGCCACCCCCTCTACGCCCTGGTCCATGAGGCGATCTACGGCCAGGACAGCCGCCCCACCGCCTGGTCGGCCGAGCGGGTGCGCGCGGAGTTCCCGCAGTTCGACGCGGCGAAGGCGCTCGCGGGCGACGGGCCGCTGCTGCTGACCGGCGAGACGGTCCACCCCTGGCTGTTCGACTGCGATCCCGCGCTGCGCCCGCTGCGCGAGACCGCCGGCCTCCTCGCCGCCCGCACCGACTGGACACCGCTGTACGACCCCGCCCGCCTCGCCGCCAACGAGGTGCCGGTCGCGGCGGCGATCTACCACGACGACCTGTACGTCGACACCGCCCACTCCCTGCGCACCGCGCGTGCCGTCCGCGGACTGCGCACCTGGGTCACCGACGAGTTCGAACACGACGGCGTCCGGGCCGGCGGCCCCCGCGTTCTCGACCGCCTGCTGGCCCTGACGCGCGACGAGGTCTGAGAGGGACGGGTGACGCCCCGGGACCTCGCGGGATGCCGGGGACGGGTGCCGGGGAGCGGGCCCCGGTTAGTCTGCGGACATGACCGAGCCGACGATCTCCCAGCTCCAGCCGATGCCCGAGGACTGGTCCCGAGCCCTCGCCGTCGTGGCGCACCCGGACGACCTCGAGTACGGGTGCTCCGCGGCGATCGCCGCCTGGACCGACGCGGGCCGCGAGATCGCCTATGTGCTGGCGACCCGCGGCGAGGCCGGCATCGACACGCTCCCGCCCGCCGAGTGCGGCCCGCTGCGGGAGCGGGAGCAGCGGGCGAGCGCGGCCGTGGTCGGCGTCTCCACGGTCGAGTTCCTCGACCACCGGGACGGCGTGATCGAGTACGGGACGGCCCTGCGCCGTGACATCGCCGCCGCCATCCGCCGCCACCGCCCCGAACTGGTGATCACCCTGAACCACCGCGACACCTGGGGCGGAGTCGCCTGGAACACGCCCGACCACGTGGCCGTCGGCCGTGCCACCCTCGACGCGGCCGGGGACGCCGGCAACCGCTGGATCTTCCCGGAACTGGCCGACGAGGGACTCGAGCCGTGGAACGGCGTCCGCTGGGTCGCCGTGGCCGGATCCGCGTCCCCCACCCACGCCGTGGACGCGCGGGCGGGTCTGGAGCGGGCCGTGGCCTCGCTGCTCGAACACCGCACCTACATCGAGGCGTTGACCGACGAGGAACCCGACGTGTATGCCCGCGGTTTCCTGACCGGGGTCGCCGGTTCGCTGGCGGAGCGCTTCGGCGGCAAGCCGGCCGTGGCGTTCGAGTTGTTCAGCCGATAGGGGAGGGGCTGCCGGCGGGCAGCGCGTCCGTCGTCTGCCGCACGCCGTGCCGTTCGACGCCGGGCGGGCCGGGGACGCGGTGCGGATCCACCACCCGCCCGTCCGGCAGGAGTTCGCCGGTGTCGTCGAAGACGACGGTTCCGTCGCACAGCAGGCTCCACCCCTGCTCGGGGTGGGCCGTGACGACGACGGCCGTGTGACGGCCGGCGCCGTCCGCGGCCGGGCACGGGGGCTGGTGACTGCACATGACGTACTCCTCGGTCCGTCGGCTCCTGCCGCTGCGGCTCCTGACACCGTGATAGCCGACGTTGTTTTCCGTGGGATGAGAGGACCCCCACACGGCCGGAGAACCGGCGGTGAGGTTCCGTGCCGGGCGGGGGCCACCGCGGTGTCCGCTCCCGAACCGCGGGTCAGTAGGGTGGACGGAATGCGAGAACAGAAGGTGCAGCCGAGCGACCTGCGCGGTGACTGCGGCAACTGCTTCGGGCTGTGCTGTGTGGCCCTGCCGTTCGCCCGCTCGGCGGACTTCGCGATCGACAAGGACGCGGGCAGGCCGTGCCCCAACCTGGGCGAGGACCACCGCTGCGGCATCCACGCCCGGCTGCGGCAGGAGGGCTTCACCGGCTGCACGGTGTACGACTGCTTCGGCGCCGGGCAGAAGGTCTCGCAGGTCACCTTCGGCGGCCGGGACTGGCGCACCGGCGACCGGGCGCGCGCCCGCCGTGTGGTCGAGGTGTTCCCGGTGGTCCGCCAGCTCCACGAGCTGCTGTGGTACCTCACCGAGGCGCTCGCCCTGCCCGCCGCCGGCCCCGTCCACCCGGCGGTGCGGCGGGCACTGGAGAAGACCGAACGGCTCACCCGGCAGACCCCCGAGGAACTCGCCGCCCTGGACGTGCCCGCACACCGCCAGGACGTCAACGTCCTGCTCCTGAAGGCCAGCGAACTGGCACGCGCGGGCATCCCGGGGCGCCGGAAGGAACGTCGCAACGCCGACCTGATGGGCGCCCGTCTCCAGGGCGCCGACCTGCGCGGGGCGAACCTCCGCGGCGCCTACCTGATAGCCGCCGACCTCACCGGAGCCGATCTGCGCGGTGCTGACCTGATAGGGGCCGACCTGCGCGACACCGACCTCACGGACGCCGACCTGACCGGCGCGTTCTTCCTGACCCAGCCGCAGCTCGACGCGGCGCGGGGGAGCGCCGGCACCGGGCTGCCGGGGTCAGTCACCCGACCCGCGCACTGGACGGCGGGGCTCTGACCCGCCCTCGTCCACGACCGGCCCGCCCGGCGCCCGAGGGGGCGTACGACGTTCAAGGCGCAGCCGCAGCCCCTCCGGCATCAGCGTCAGCCGCTCGGTCACCCGCAGCCGGTAGCCCGGGTCGGGACGCAGCTCGTAGCGGCGCAGCAGCAGCCCCAGCACGAGCGCGGCCTCGTGCAGCGCGAACTGCCGCCCGATGCAGGCCCGCGCTCCCGTGCCGAACGGCTTGAAGGTGTGCGGGGCCCGCGCGCGGACCGCTCCCGTGGCGAAGCGGTCCGGGTCGAACCGGTCGGCGTCGGCGCCCCACACCTCGGGATCGCGGTGCAGCATCGGCGTCAGCACCAGCGCCCACGCGCCGCGCCGCATCGGATGCTCCCCGGCCAGCACGGTGTCCTCGCGGGCCTCCCGGGCGAACGCCGGCGCCGTCGGCCACAGCCGCAGCGACTCGTCCAGGACCTGGCGCACGTAACGCAACTTGGCGACCTGGTCGTATCCGGGCGCCGGGGTGTCCCCCCACACCCGGTCCACCTCGGCGCGGGCGCGGGCGGCGACGTCCGGGTGCCGGGAGAGGTGGTGCAGGGCGAAGGAGAGCGCGCCCGAGGTGGTCTCGTGGCCGGCGACGAGGAAGGTGATGACCTGTCGGCGCACGTTCTGCGCCGACAGCCGCTCGCCCGTGGCGGGGTGGGCGGTGTCGAGCATCCGGTCGAGCAGGTCGCCCTCGCCGCCGCCGTCCGTACGGCGCGCCCGAATCAGGTCGTCGACCGTGCGGTTGAGGTGGGCGATGTCCGCCTCGTTGCGGCGCGAGGCACGCCACAGCAGCCGCGGTGACGGCACGGTGTTCAGCCGCTGCGCGTAGCCGAGGGTGCCCACCATCGCGGTCACGAAGGGATGCGGCCGGGAGCGTTCGAAGGAGCCGAAGTCGTGGCCGAAGCCGGTGCGCGCGATGGTCTCCAGGGTCAGCCTGGTCATGTCCCCGGGGACGTCCACGGTCCGTCCCGCGGCCGCCGCGCGGTCCCACCGGCCGGTGAGCCGCTCGGCGACGTCCAGCATCATCGGGTGGTAGGCGTGCATCGCCTCCCGGCTGAACCCCGGGGCCAGCACGTCGTGTGCCAACTGCCAGTTGGGCTCGTGGTTGTACGCCGTGAACAGGGCGTCCCCGACGACCGGCCGCAGATTGGCGACGCCCAGCCCCACGTGCTTGGCGAACCGCGTCTCGTCCGCCAGGTCGGCGGCGAACCGCCCGCCTCCCACGAACACGAACTCCCTGCCGAACACGCGGCGCCGGAAGACGGGCCCCAGCCGTCGGCCGTGGCGCAGGGAGTCCTGGAGTGGCGTACGCGGACTCGTGCCCAGCACGTCCCCGAGCAGGGGGAGCCGGTGGGGCGGGTGCGGGATGCGGTGCAGCTCGGGCCACCCCAGCTCGGCGCCGCGGAACCCCTTCGGTACTCCGCCCGCTCCGTCCCCGGTCGTCGTCACGGCCATGACGCGATCTCCCTCGAGTCGACGGCACGTCGATGCTGTTGTACGTGGGTTCAATAGCGCGGGATCAGTCTCGTCCCGTTGTTGAACCGGCGTCAAGTAGAGTGCGCGCATGGCCGCCCACCAGGGGGAGCGCGTACGGCGCCGCCTCAGCACCGGGGAGCGCAGGGAACAGCTCCTGTCGGTCGGCGCGCGTCTGTTCTCGGAGAACCCCTACGACGAGGTGCGGATCGAGCGGGTCGCCGAGATCGCCGGGGTCTCCCGGGGCCTGCTCTACCACTACTTCCCGACCAAGCGGGACTTCTTCGCGGCGGTCGTCGAGCGGGAGAGCGAGCGGATGCTGCGCATGACGGCGGCGGTGCCCGGCGTCCCGGTCCGCGAACAACTCACCGCCGGCCTGGACGCCTACCTGGAGTACGTCCGCACCCACGCGCACGGCTACCGCGCCTTCCACCGCGCGGACGCGGCCGGCGACCGGGCCGTGCGCCGCGTCTACCAGCGCGCCCTCGCCGCCCAGGAACAGCAGATCCTCGCGGCGCTCGCCGCCGACCCCGAGTTCGGCGCGCTCTTGCGGGACCGTCCCGACGTACGGCTGGCGGTGCGCGGCTGGCTGGCGTTCACCACGGCGGTGTGCCTGGAGTGGCTGCGGGGGTCGGATGCGTCGCTGTCGCGGGAGCAGGTGCGGGAGCTGTGCGCGCGGGCACTGTGGGGAGTGGTCGCGCCTCCCGGCTGATCCTCGGCGGACATCCGCGACGGCCGTGGGCGCCATGGTTGGCGCAGGCCCGGATCTTCGGTAGGTTAGGCAAGGCTTACCTAAGGAGGTTCAGGATGGGTGACAGCCACAGCTGGACGGCCGCGCCTTCCGCGGCCGAGCGGGCCCGGTCGGTGCTCGCCGCCTCGTGGTCCTGCGCGGTGACAGCGGACGGCGGCCGCGAGGAGTTCGTCGGCGCGCACACCGTCGACGAGGACGGGCGGGTCCACCTGCGCGTGCCGGAGGACAGCGCCCTGCTCACGGCGGCGATCTGCGCGCCCCGCGGCGAGCCGTCCGCCGTGCTGGAGTTCGCCGACGTCGCACCCGTCCCCGTCCGGGGCCGTATCCGCGCCCGGCTCTGGCTCGCCGGCTGGTTCGTCCCCGGGGACGGCCGTCTCGCCATCCACGCCACCCGCGTCGTGCTGAAACAGCCCTCCGGCGCGGTCGTCGTCGACCTCGACGAGTTCGCCGCCGCCGCACCCGACCCGCTCGCCACCGCCGAGGCTCAGCTCCTCACCCACCTCGCGGACGCCCACCCCGACGCCGTGGAGCGCCTCACCCGGCTCGTGCGGAGCGACAGCCTGCACGGCGCCGTCCGCGTCCGGCCGCTCGCCGTGGACCGGCACGGACTGACGCTGCGCATCGAGCGCGCCCGCGCCCACGGCGACGTACGCCTGCCCTTCCACGCGCCCGCCGACGACGTCGGGCAGCTCACCGAGCGCATGCACGTGCTGCTCACCCAGGCCGCCACGGCCTCCTGCCCGCGCGCCCTACAGCGGCAGCGCGCAGACGGCGACGGGTGACGCGTACGGCTCTCCCGCGAGCCGCAGCGCACCGGTGGCGCCGTCCACGTGGAACACGCTGACCGTGCCGGAGCGCTGGTTGGCCGCGAACAGCAGGCCACCGTCCGGCGAGAGGGCGATCTGCCGGGGGAAGTCCCCGGCCACCGGCACCGTGCCGAGCAGCCGCAGCCGGGCCCCGTCCGCCTGCACCGCGTACCGCGCGAGCGTGTTGTCCCCGCGGTTGGCGAGGTAGGCGTACGCGCCGTCCGGCGTGACCGCGAACTGCGCCGGATGGTTGGGGTCCGCCTTCGCACCCGTGGACTGCGGCTCCCCGATCGTGAGGCGGCCGGTGGACGGTGCGTAGGCGCACACCGCGACCGTGTCGTCCGCCTCGTTGGCCAGGTAGGCGTACCGGCCCCCCGGGTGGAACGTGAGGTGGCGCGGGCCGGCGCCCGGCCGGGTGTGCGCCTGCGCGACCTCGGTCAGCGTGCCGGACCGCTCGTCCAGGCGGTAGGTGTAGACCGTGTCGGTGCCGAGGTCGACGGCGAGGACGTGACCGCCGTCCGGCGCGGTGACGAACTGGTGCGCGTGCGGCCCGTCCTGGCCGGGACCGGGCGCCGGACGGCTGTGGACGACCCGGTCGGTGCGCTCGCCGAGCGCGCCCGAGGCGTCGATCGGGTGCACGGCGACGCTGCCCGAGCCGTAGTCGGCGCTCAGCAGCCAGCGTCCGCCCGGGTGCACGGACAGCTGGCAGGGATGGGCCCCGCCCGTCGCCCTGCTCCCCAGCACCTGGCGGTCCGACAGCCGTACGGCGGTGACGGCACCGCGCTCGCGCTCGTTGACCGCGTACAGCGTCCGGCCGTTCGGGTGCACCGCGAGGTACGACGGATCCTGGACGCCCGTGACCGTGCCCCGGCCGGTGATCCGGCCCGACGCGGGGTCGTACGTGGCGAGGCCGATGCCCTTGCCGCCGCCCTCGGCGGAGGTGTACGTGCCGATGTAGAGCGGGCGGGGGCCGGAGGGCTTCCCGGCGCTCCGGGACGGTGAGGCCTGGGGCGCGGCGGTGGACGGCCCCTCCGGTGCGGCGCCCGGCGTCTCCGGCTGCGTCCGCGGCGTCCGCGTCGCACCGCAGCCGGTCAGCGCCGGGGCCGCGGTCGCCGCGCCGAGTGCTCCGAGCGCCCCGACGAAACTCCGCCTGCTCCAGCCGCCCCCGCTCTCGGCTCCGCCCGAGCGGGCGGACCCCCCGCGCGCCGCTTCCGTCCCACTGCCCATGTCCCGCACCTCTGGTCGTCGGTCACCGTCGCGACCACCACCCTGGCGTGCGGGGACCGCCGGACGCAAAACCCCGCTCACCGGCCGCCCGCGCCCGCCGCCGTCACCAGTCGCCGTCCCGCACCGGCTTCCCCTGCGCGTCCTTCAGAGGGTGCACCTGCCGGGATCCGGGCGCCTGCCAGGGGTCGAGGTCGTCGCCGAGCCAGTCGCCGACCGGCTTGACGGCACCCAGCGGGCCGGCGGGGGCGAGGTCGTGGGCGTCCTGGTCGTCGTACTCGTACCAGGGCAGTCCGGCCCGCGTGTAGGCGGCGCGGTCGACCGGGGACGGCGGGGGAGCCTCGCCGGTGATCCGACGCCAGTCCGGGGGCGTCACCAGGTGCACGAAGACCCGGCCGGCGGGCTCGGCCGCCCAGTCCTCCAGCGGGCGGTCGTCCCGGTACACCTCCTGCCGCATCGAACCGCCGACGCCCAGACCCATCGCCGCGGCGGCCCGGGGCGCGGCGCCGGGAGCGGCGGCGGCCGCGGGCATCGGGGGTGCGCCGGGGGCGGGCGCGGCGCCGTACCCGCCGGACGGCGGGGGCATCGCGGCCCGCATCCGCGTCCGCTCCGCCCGCCGGCGCTCCGCCTCGCGCAGCCCGGCGAGCTTCGCCGGGTTCAGCGGGAACGACTGGAGCTGGACGCCGCCCCACACCTCCTCGCCGGTCACCTGGCCCTCCACGGTCGCCCCCAGCCCCAGCGGCACCGCCACGAACTGGCGGACCGTCCCCCTGCCGGAGTTGATGCCGTCCAGCCAGGGCTGACGCGGCAGCGCGACGTAGTTCTGCGGGTCCCGGGAGAGCCGGTCGCTCCAGGGCCGGCCGGAGACCGCGCACACCTTGCCCACGCCGACCTGGAGCGCGGCGGGCTCCGTGGTGCCGGCGAAGCTGAGCCACATGGCCTCGCGCAGGTACAGGGGCAGCATCACGCCCCCGCGCGCCAGCCACTCGGCGGGCGCGGTGTCCGGATGGTCGGAGACCCGCCGGACGGGGAACACACCGAGACCGGGCGGCAGTTCGTGCGTCCCGCTCTCCGGCAGCCGCAGGGTCCGCATGAACCGCACGGCCACACCCCCCGGCAGCCTCAGCGTGTCCCCGTCGATCCGTACGGCGGTGTCGGCCATCGGCCCGCTCCCTCGCGTCCCGCGCCGGCCCCGCCCGGCGCACCCTCAGAGAGAACGCCCGCCGATCCCCGTACGGTTCCGCCACAGCCTCTCCTGCACGCCCATGCGCTCGCGCAGCCTGGTCAGGCGCGGCAGCCGGGCGCGCTGTTCCTGTGACACACGGTCCAGTTCCTCCAGGAGGCGGCGGGAGCGGTGCTCGGTGTCGAGCTCGTCGAGGATGCGGTTGACCTCGGTCAGCACGGCACCGTGCAGCTGCCACTGCCGGGCGTCGTGCTGGAGCTGATCGAGCAGCAGCTGGGCCAGCTTGTCGCGGGTGGCGGCGGCCTGTCGCAGCTCCGCGGTGAGCCGGGCCTCCGCGGCGTCCGCGTTGAGGCTGACGTGCGTGGTGACCAGCACCGCGAAGCTCACCACGGCGTCGGCGATCTCCGACAGCAGCCGCTCCACCACCTCGCCGGTCTCGGGCGCGAACAGCGGCTCCCGCTCGCGCTCCTTGGCGAGGTCGGTGAGGGTGCGGGCCAGCACCCGCAGGACGACCGTGCAGATCTCCAGCGTGTCCAGGCCGGTGCGCAGCACGACCCGGTGCAGCAGACCCTCCCGCACGCGGGGGTTGAGCCGCAGACTGTCCTCGGCCTGCCGCAGGGCCGCGTCCACCTCGACGATGTCGTGGTCGAGGCGGCGCGCCTCGTACAGCCGGGCGGTCGCCTGCTCGACCGCCGTGCGGCCCGCGGCCTGCTCCCCGATGCGCAGCATCAGCTGCCGGAGCCGGCGCGCCAGTCCGTCGATGGACTCGCCGGCCTCCTCCACCCACACCGGAGGGGGCAGCAGGAGGTTGATGCCGAGCCCCACCACCGCCCCGATCAGCGTCTCCAGGATCCGCGCCCACGCCGTGTCGCCGACGGTGGTGACCCCGAGCACCAGCATGGCGCTGATCGCCACCTCGGGGACGTACTCGTCGACCCGCACCAGGTGCCCGACCGCCAGCGACGCCACGATCAGCAGCGCGAGACTCCACCAGGTCAGCCCCACCAGCAGGCTGAACGCGATGGCGACCAGCACCCCGGCCACCACCGAGTTGACCCGGCGCACGCCGTTGGTCAGCGTCGCGTACAGGGTGACCTGGACGACCAGCAGCGCGGTCAGCGGCGCGGTCAGCGGCGCGGCCTCGGGGCTCAGCCGGAGCGCGACGACGTAGGCGATCGTCGCCGCCGCGGACGACCGCAGGGCCTGGACCACCACGGGTTCCCGGTGCCGTCGCACGAACCGCACGAGCGGTGCGGCACGCTCACGTACTTCTGTCATCGCCTGGCCAGTTCCCGTTCCTCAGGTACATCGAACGTCTCTTCCGTCACCTGGGGAGTCTCGCCGGGCCGGGGTCAGGCGTACAGCTTGTCCAGGAAGGCGGACAGGTTGCCCGTGGTCCGGGCGATCTGCTCCTCCAGTGTGAGGCTCTCCTCGAAGCGGCCTCCCGCCTCCGGGGTCTTCCTTCCCCGGACGTACAGCGAACAGGCCAGGTCCGTGCACATGTACAGGCCCACCGAGTTCCCCTCGCGGCCCGCCGCGCCCGCCTTGCGGGCCGTCATCAGCGAGACACCGCCGCCGGGATGCGTGGTCAGACACAGCGAGCACATGCTGCGGTGCAGGAAGCCGCGTTGCGAGGACGGGAAGCGGAGGGTGACGCCGACGAGCCGTCCGTCCCGTTCGGTGACCAGATAGCTGCGGTCGGGTGCGCCCGGATCTCGCCAGCCCAGGAAGTCCAGGTCGTCCCAGGGGCGTTCGTCGAGATCGCGCGGCACGGACAGACGCTTGGCCTCGCCCTTCGAGCAGTTCACGAACGAGCCGCGAATGTCCTTCTCGGTGAGCGACCGCATGGGGGGCCTCCTGGGGTGTTCTGTGCGTTGTGGAACGCGTCCTGTGCGCCATGGGATGGCGACTGAACCTAGGGGAACTAGGTTTCTGCCTACAGTACTCAAGCGCGGTGAGGAGGAGCGAGCGGATTTCCCGTACGCCGGATCACCGCGCGAGGCCTCCCGAGACCGGCTTGCGCGCCAGCGTGACCTCACCCCGGACGGCGGCGGGGGTGGCGCGGGTGGCGCGGGCCGTCGTGGCGCCCCCGGCGGGCGGCGCGAGGACACGGGCCTCGACGGGGCTGACCCGTACGGGGGGCGACGGTGGCCGGGGCTCGGGTTCCCCGCGGACGGCCCAACCCTGAGCCACCCTAAGCTCACACCATGAAATAAGGGGTGGGGGAATGTCGCGCCGAGTCCGCCCGCAGCGGTATGTTGCAGGTCGGGCAGGGTGCGAAGGGAGCCACATGGCGGGGCGGAACGGGCGTACGGTACGCGATCTCAGGCGGGCCAACCGCACGGCCGTACTGCAACGGCTCTACTTCGACGGACCCCTGAGCCGCTTCGAACTCGGCCCGGTCACCGGTCTGAGCTCCGGTTCCGTCAGCAATGTCGTCGCCGACCTGGTCGCCGACGGGCTGCTGGAGGAGGCGGGCAGCGTCGACTCCGACGGCGGCCGGCCCCGCACCCTGCTGCGGGTCGCCCCTGCCAGCGGCCACATGATCGGCGTGGATGTCGGCGAGACCCGCGTGCGGGTCGAGCTGTTCGACCTCACCCTCACCGAACTCGCCCGCGCGGAGCGCCCGCTGGAGCAGCGGCGGTACGAGGTCGGCGGCATCGTCGGCCACATCCGCGACGGCGTCGCCGAGGTCCTCGCCGCCGCGGACCTCGCCCCCGAGCGGCTGCTCGGCGTCGGCATCGGCGTCCCGGGCATCGTGGAGCACACTTCCGGGCGGGGCGCCGTCGTGCACGGCCAGACGATCGGCTGGGACGCCGTCCCCCTGGAGGAACTGCTGCGCCAGGGCTCCCCCTTCCCCGACACCGTGCCGTTCTTCATCGACAACGGCGCCAAGACCCTCGGTCAGGCCGAGATGTGGTTCGGCGGCGGACGCGGCGCCGACAACGCCTGTGTCGTGCTCTTCGGCTCGGGCGTCGGCGCCTGCCTCGTCACCCCCGACGTCGAGCGCGGCCGGGCCGTGGAGTGGGGGCACCTGACCGTCCGGGTGCGCGGGCGCCGCTGCCGCTGCGGGGCGCTCGGCTGCCTGGAGGCGTACGCGGGCGCCGAGGCGCTCCTCGACCGCTGGCGCGAGGAGGGCGGCCGGCCGCCCGAGGGCACCGACGAGGAGACCGCGCTGACCGCGATGCTCGCCGCCGCCTACCCGGCCGACGGCGACCCGGCCGACCCGGTCGCCCTCGCCGTCCTGGAGGAGACCGCCGAGTACCTGGGCGCGGGGCTCTCCGACCTGATCAACCTCTTCCAGCCCGAGCGCATCCTCATCGGCGGCTGGGCCGGCCTGCAGCTCGGCACCCGCTTCCTGCCCGCGGTACGCCGTCACGCCACCGCGTACGCGCTGCGCCACCCCGCCCAGAAGGTCACCGTCGAACTGGGCCGGCTCGGCCCCGACGCGGTCACCGTGGGCGCCGCGATCCTGCCGCTGGCCGACTTCTTCGCCCGGGGCGGCCGACGCCCCGAGCCCCTGCCCAGCGGCCCCCCGCCCGCCTGGCGCACGGCGCTGGAGGAACGTACTCCGCACTGACGTTTCGCCGGTGGGGGCGGAGGTACTCGCGTGAGGCCGTGCCGCGAGACCGCGTGCGGCGCCGCACGAACCCGAAGGGAGGACGTTCCGTGGCCGACCATCGTCTCGAAGGACCCGGCGAGAACGGCACGCCGGTCCCGCGCGACCTGCCCGACCAGCAGGCCGACGCCGGTGAGGACCCCTGGGAGGTCGCCCCCGCCCGGGCCGACGAGGACGAGGCGACCGACGAGGAACCCTCCACCGACGTCCCCGACACGGATGAGGCGGGCACGGGCCGGCAGGGCGCCCCGCAGGCGGCCACCGTGAACCCCGAGCACCCCGTCCCCGACGAACCGGCCGACTGAGCCGGATTCCCTCCATCCCCCGTTTCTCCGGCGAACTACCGCCCGGTCCCTTGCGGCCATGTGCCGCATGGCCGACCGGGCGGTGGTCGTCGTGGTGGCGGCCGGCAGATCTCATCGACGTCCGGTCCCACGGCTTCGAAGCGTGCCTCGTATACACCTCGTGCCCACCGGCCCTGGCCGGCCGACACATCGTCCTGCCCGCGCGCGGCGCGTGCGCGTGGAGGGCGCCCGGCGCGACGGCGGCTCGTACGAGGCCGCCGCACCGTTCCACTTGCGCCCGGATGCCGCTGTCCTCGCGGCCGGGCAACCGGTCACGCAATCACTCGCGCCACCGTGCGGCGATCCGGTGATCCGGCGATCCGGCGACCGGCGGGAGACCGGCCGGGCGAGGCCAGGGAGGCGAGCGAGGCCGGGGAGGAGGGAGGCCGGAGAGGCCGGGGGAGCCGCGCCGGACCGTGACGGCCGACCATGACGGCCTGGCCGATCTCCGCGTCCGGTCGCGGGCGCCGCGCGGGTCCCGACGGCCGGGCTCCTACGGGGCGCGAGGATGCGCGAGGGACGCGGGTGACCGTGTCGGAGAACGTGGCCGACGAGGGCCGCGGGATCCTGTCCCCGCGCTGGTCGGTCCTCAGCCCACCTTGCGTCCGCGCAACGGGGCCGTCGGTGCGCCCTCGCCGCTCCGCATCCCGCGCAGCAACTCCTCCAGTACCTCCGTCGCCGACCGCTCCGGGCGCCAGCCGAGTTCGACACGCGCGCGCGTGCAGTCCATGAGCGGCAGGCGCAGGACCGCGTCGAAGAGGTGCGGGGAGGCGGGCAGCAGGTGCAGGTTCCACGCGGCGGCGATCGCCGTGCGGGCCGCCGTGCGGGGCAGGCGCACCGTGCGGGCGTCGAACATCTCGCCGAGCAGGTGGGCGTCGACCGGCGGATCGGCGGCCAGGTTGAACGGTCCGCGCACGTCGGTGCGCACGGCGAGCCGGTACGCCTCGGCCGCGTCGTCGGTGTGCAGCGCCTGCATCCGCAGTCCCGGTATGTCCGGCAGGAAGGGCAGCAGGTCCGGGCGGGCGACCGGCCCCGGCAGGAACCGCCCGCCGAAGATGCGGCGCTGCTCGCTCGCGGACTCCCGCTTGAACAGGAACGCCGGCCGCATCCGCACCACCCGCACGTCCGGATGGTCACGCTCGAAGGTGTCCAGGGCCCGTTCCAGATAGGCCTTCTCCCGGCAGTACGCGGCGTCCGGCCACCCGTGCGTCGGCCAGGACTCGTCCACCGCGTGGTCCTTCGGCCCCGGTGAGTACGCGCCCACCGACGAGGCGTGCACGAGCACGGGCACCCGGGCGGCGGCCACCGCCTCGAAGACCCGCATGCTCCCGAGCACGTTCGTCCGCCACGTCACCGCCGGATCGTGTGTCGGCTGGAACGCCCAGGCCAGATGCACCACCGCGTCCGCGCCGTCGAACACGCCGTCCAGATCGGTCTCTTCCGACGCCAGGTCGACCGCCGACCACTGCGTCTTCGGCGGCGCCCAGTCCGGGATCCGCCGGGCCAGCCCCACCACCGACCCGACCTCCTGATCCTCCGCCAGGAGCCGCACCACACTCGTGCCGACGTTGCCGGTGGCGCCCGTGACCACGACCTTCCTGCCCGACCCGTTGCTCACCGTCGACTCCTCTCGCCGCGTCCGGCTGGAGCGGTCCGAGTACCCCGGTGCCGTGAGGCGCACGCGGCGGGCCGGTCGCAGGCCAACACCCCGAAGACACGTGCGCCGCGGTGCGGGGGAGACAGGGGAAAGCCCCGACCGGACGGGGGAATCACGGTCGGGGCGGCCAGGTGGTGGGCGCGGATGGCGGTCGCCTCTCGGCGAAAGGCTCCACAGGGCTTCAGCCGGACGATCGTCCCTGTGGGCAAAAGGTGAGGCCCGGGGACACTGTCCCATCCGCACCCACGGTTCGTTCAACGGAGAACCTCCGGGCGGTGTTCCCTTCCCGGCCCCGGTCCGCGGTGATCCGCGTCACTCCGCCCGCTCTTCCCGCCGCGCGCCGGGCAGCGCCTCCACCCACAGGTTCTCCGCCTGGAGCAGCAGCGTCCCGAGGACGGCCGTGTGCGCCGCGCCCTGCCCGGCGTGGTCGCGCAGACTGCCCTGCAACCGGGCGCGCAGCTCCTCCATCTCCGCCTCGGCCCTCTCCGCCTCGAACCCCTCCACCTCGGCGCCGTCGGCGCCCGCGCCCAGGAGCCCCTCGGCCTGCGCCTCGCACGCGTCGCCGAGCAGCTCCAGCAGCCGGGCGTAGACCCGCAGGGCCGCCGCCCGGGGCGGGGCCGGGGCGCGGTCGTCGTCGGCCGCGACCGCGAGGGTGCGGGTGAGCGCCGTGACATGGTCCGTCACGCGGCCCCAGCGGGCGTCCTCCGACTCCGGCGGCACGTCGAGGGGCACCCGGTGCAGCGCGCGCAGCGGACCCGCGGTCAGCCGCAGACTCTCCCGGCTCCAGCTCCGCGCCGACCGCAGCCCCTCGCACCGCCGTTCGAGCCGGTCGGCGCGGCGCGACCAGTCGGCGGCGGTCGCCGCGTCCCACTCGCCGTCCCGCAGTCCGGCGGCGACCTCATGCAGCGCCTCGCCCGCCTCCCGGGCCAGCGCCGCGAGGTTCTCGCGCACGTCCCGCAGATGCACCGGCGGCAGCACGAGCGCGTTCACGGCCACCCCGATCACCGCGCCGAGCGCCGCCTGCCCCACCCGGTGCCCCACGGCCGACGCCGACACCGCGCCCGAGGCCAGCGTGAACACCGCCGTGGTGGCCGCGTAGATGCCCTGGTCGCCGAAGCGGGGCCAGTGCGCCAGCAGCATCAGCAGCGGCACGGACAGCGCGAGCGCGCCCAGTGTGTCCCCGGTCAGCGCCTGCGCCGCCGAGGCGAGCAGCGTGCCCGCGCAGATCGCCGTCCACTGCTGGGCGGCCTGGCGCAGCGAGCCGTACACCGTCGCCTGCACCAGGACCAGCGCCACCCAGGGCGCCATCAGGGCCATCGGGTCGCCCAGCCAGTCGCTCGCCACGAACCAGGCGAGCACCGCGGCCAGCGCCGCCTTGAGCGACTGCACGACCAGGTCCCGTTCGCGCCCGGGCGTGCTGCGGGCCGCCCGCACGGCCCGGCCGGCGGCAGCCGCCTCCCGTCGTACGGCCTCCGCCCAGCGAGCCCCCGCTCCTTCCGTCCCCGGCTTTCCGACGCGGATGCTCATGCCAGGGGGCTGTCCTCCAGAGAGGCCAGCAGGTGGGCCGGGTCGGCGTAGATCGCCTGGGCGCCCGCCTCCTCCAGGTCGGCGCGCGGGATGCCGCCGCACAGCACGCCCACGCAGCGCACCCCGGCCCGGCGGCCCGCCCGCATGTCCCAGACGGTGTCGCCGACGAACACGGCCCGCTCGGCGGGCACCCCGGCCAGTTCCAGGGCGTGCTCGACGGGCTCCGGTGCCGGCTTGCCCTCCTCGACGTCGTCCGCGCTGGCCGTCGCCGTGATCGCCTCGTCGGCGTCGAGGGCGCGCCGCAGGGCCGACAGTTCCGCCCCGCTCGCCGAGGTGGCGAGCACGACCCGCCAGCCGTCGCCGTGCAGCCGCTTCACCAGCGGGCCGGCGTCCCGCAGCGCGGGCAGCCGGTCGAAGTACTGCCCGTACAGGGCCTTGTGGGCGGCGCTCAGCCCCGCGTCCTCGTCCCGGTCCCGGTCCTCGCCCAGGAGATGGGCGATCAGGTCGGTGGAACCGAGGCCGATCGCCCGGTGCACGGCGTGCATCGGCACCCGGTGGCCGGCCTGTCGCAGCGCCTCCCACCAGGTCACGACGTGCAGATGGTTGGTGTCGACGAGGGTGCCGTCGACGTCGAAGACGGCGGCGCGTTCCATCCGGGGTCCTTTCTCTCGTGGGCGCGCCCGAGCGGGCGGCGTTCTCACCGGCGGCCGAGCGGGCGGCGCCCCGGGTACCACGTCAGGCGCCCGCCACGCCTGCCGGCACCCTGCCCTCCCGGGTCCAGGCCAGCAGGTCGGCCACCGGCCAGGTGGTCACCACCCGTTCCGCGGGCACCCCGCACTCCTCGGCCCGTTCGCAGCCGAGGATCTGCCAGTCCAGCTGGCCGGGCGCGTGCGCGTCGGTGTCGACGGAGAACAGCACGCCCGCCTCGACCGCCCGGCGCAGCAGCCGCCGGGGCGGGTCGAGCCGCTCGGGCCGGCTGTTGATCTCCACGGCCGTGCCCGACTCGGCGCACGCCGCGAACACCTCGTCGGCGTCGAACTCCGACTCCGGCCGGCCCCGCCCGGTCACCAGCCGTCCGGTGCAGTGGCCGAGCACGTCGGCGTGCGGATCGCGGACGGCGTTCACCATGCGACGGGTCATGGCGCGGGCGTCCATGCGCAGCTTGGAGTGCACGGACACCACGACCACGTCGAGCCGCTCCAGCAGCTCCGGCTCCTGGTCGAGGGAGCCGTCGTCGAGGATGTCGCACTCGATGCCGGTCAGCAGCCGGAACGGCGCCCAGGTCGCGTTCAGCTCCTCGACCACCTCCAGTTGCCGGCGCAGCCGGTCCGGCGACAGCCCGCGGGCCACCGTCAGGCGCGGGGAGTGGTCGGTGAGCGCGGCCCACTCGTGGCCCAGCGCGGCCGCCGCCCGGCCCATCTCCTCGATCGGGCTGCCACCGTCCGACCAGTCGGAGTGCACATGGCAGTCCCCGCGCAGCAGCGCCCGCAGCCGCGCGCCGCCGCCCTCGGTGAGCGGCCGGCCGACCTCGCCCTCCAGCTTCTCCAGATAGGCCGGAACGCGCCCGGCCAGCGCCTCGCGCGCCACCTGCGCCGTCTTGGGGCCGACGCCCCTGAGCGACTCCAGCGTCCCCGCGGCCGCCCGCTCCTCGACCTCCCGCGCCGGCAGCCGCCCCAGCGCACGGGCCGCGGTGCGGAACGCGCGCACCCGGTACGTGGGCGCCAGGGACCGCTCCAGCAGGAACGCGATCCGGTCCAGGGCCTCGACGGGATCCATCACCACCTCCTGGTTCGCGGCTCCGTCGCCACTCCTGGCTCCAGAGTTCCCCAGCTCCCCCCGGCCCGCACGACGGGGGCGACGGTTCGTCACGCGGTTTGTCCCGTACGCACCCGGGTACTGCGTCGTCCCACCACCCTCGCCGTCCACGAGGAGGCCACTGATGCCCGCCCCCACCGCTCCCCGCCCCAAGGTGGCCGTGGTCACCGGCGCCGACTCGGGGATCGGCCGCGCCACCGCCGTACGCCTCGCCCAGGCCGGGATGGACGTCGGCATCACCTGGCACAGCGATCTCAGGGGCGCCGAGGAGACCGCGGAGGAGGTCCGCTCGCACGGTCGGCGGGCCGCCGTCGCGCAGCTCGACCTCACCCGGCTGCCCACCGCCGCGGGCACCGTCGACGAGCTGTGCGACCGGCTCGGCCGCCTGGACGTGCTGGTCAACAACGCGGGGACGGGCACCATGACGCCGTTCCTCGACCTGGAACTGGAGGATGTGCGCCGGGTGCTGGACGTCGACCTGGTCGGCCCGTTCCTGTGCGGGCAGAAGGCGGCCCGGCACATGATCCGGCAGGGCGACGGCGGCCGGATCGTCAACGTCACCTCCGTCCACGAGCACCAGCCGCGCGTCGGCGCCGCCCCCTACTGCGCGGCCAAGGGCGGCCTCGGCCTGCTCACCCAGGTCATGGCGCTGGAGCTCGCCCAGTACGGCATCACCGTCAACGCCGTCGCCCCCGGCGAGATCGCCACGCCCATGACCGGGCAGGAGGACACCGACGTGCACGCCGTCGACCGCCCCGGCGTTCCGCTGGGCCGGCCCGGCGACGCCCGGGAGGTCGCCGCCGTCATCGCGTTCCTCGCCGGTCCCGACGCCTCGTACGTCACCGGTGCCTCCTGGAGCGTGGACGGCGGCATGCTGCGGATGGGCCCGCAGGCCGGATCGCACCTGGGCAGCGACGAGTGGCGCCGCCCCTGAGCCGATGAGACTGCGGACGAGTTCCAGTGACCGACCCGGCTTCACCCGCGTCCGCTGCGGCCGCGGGTTCCGCTACCGCGACCGGCACGGCGAGCCGCTCACCGACCCCGGGCACCTCGCCCGGATCCGGGCCCTGACCATCCCGCCCGCCTGGCGCGACGTGTGGATCTGCCCCTGGCCCGACGGCCACCTCCAGGCCGTCGGCACCGACGACGCCGGCCGCCGCCAGTACCTGTACCACGAGCGGTTCCGCGCCCAGCAGGAGGAGGCCAAGCACGAGCACGTCCGCCAGGTCGCCCGCGTCCTGCCCGACCTGCGCGCCCGGGTCCGCGCCGACCTCGCCGGGCGCGGCCTGAGCCGGGCCCGCGTCACCGCGTGCGCCGTACGCCTGCTGGACCTCGGCCTCTTCCGCGTCGGCAGCGACCGCACACCAGGGCGAGCGAGACGTACGGCCTGACGACGATGCGCCGCGAGCACGTCACCTGCGGTCGTGGCGAACTCGCCTTCCGCTTCCCGGCGAAGGGCGGCACCGAGATCGTCCGGGCGCTGGTGGACGACCAGGCCCACGCCGTGGTCCGGGCCCTGCTGCGGCGGCGGCGCGACGGTGAGCGGCTGCTGGTCCACCGGGAGCAGAGCGCCTGGCACGAGCTGCGCGGGGGCGACCTCAACGAGGCGCTGCGACGGCTGGCCGGCACCGACCTCACCGCCAAGGGCTTCCGCACCTGGCACGCCACCGTGCTCGCCTCGGTCGCCCTCGCGGTCACCACGAAGGAGGCCCGCGCCACCGCGGCCGCCCGCCGCCGGCAGGCGGCCCGGGCCGTCCGCGAGGTCAGCCGCTACCTCGGCAACACGCCCGCGGTGTGCCGGGCCTCCTCCATCGACCCGCGGGTCTTCGAGCTCTTCGAGCAGGGGCGCACCATCGCCCCCGCGCTCAGCCGACTGGGGGGACCACGGGGACTTCGGGCGCCCGGCCACCCAGGGCGCGGTCGAGGCGGCGGTGCTGGATCCGCTCGACGGCGAGAGGCGCTGACGGGACGGCGGGGAATCCGAGGAGGCCCGTGACAAACCGGGAGATTCCTACCCGCCGGTTGCGTTCTACGCTCTATGACATGACCGAAATCGCGAGCCCTTACATCTCCCATCCGCGGATCACGGTGCTCGGGGTGCAGCCGGGCACGTCGCCGTTCCGCATCGTGGAAATCGACGGCGAGGTCGTCGGTGAGGCGAGGGCCGTCACCGACGTCCTCCAGGCTGCCGCCGCCTTCGGCATCACCGTCCACGACCTGGACGACCCGGACGTGGTGCGCTGGGTGGGCGGTGACCGGTACACCTGGCGGCCGCGCTAGCGCACGCCCCCGTCGGTCGCCGTCGTCACGCGCGTCGCCCGCGCGCGTGGATCGCCCGGCTCATCCGGCGGCCCACGAGCAGGTATCCGATCAGCGCGCCCGCCGTGTTGAGGATGACGTCGTCGATGTCGAAGGCGCGCCCGGTCACCAGCGCGCCCTGGGCGAACTCCACCATCAGCATCACGGACGCCGTCAGCAGCAGCACGCGCAGCAGTCCGCGCGTGCGGGGCGCGAGCACCGGCACCAGGACGCCGAACGGCACGCCCAGCAGCACGTTCCCGCCGATCTGCCGGACCGCGTCGCGCAGTTCGGGCTGGTCGAGGTAGGCCCGCAGCGAGCGGCCCGGCCGCAGGTTGGTGTGGATCAGCGCCTCGGAGGCGGGGGACGGCTCCAGCGTCACGCGGGCGAGCACGGCGGCGAAGCCCACCATGAACGCGAAGGCGAGCAGCATCGCCAGCAGTCGCAGCGGGAACGGCAGCGGCCGGCGCCCGGCGGGCCCCGGTTCCCTCGCCCTCCCGCCCTTCGCCGCCCGGCCCTTGGCGTCCCCGGCCGCGGGCTCGGCCGGCGTCGGCCTCTCGGGCCTGTGGGTGCGCAGGCGGAACGCGTTCCGCGCGCGCAGGACTGCGCCTGGACGTAGGGCTGCACGGGCCATGCGGTCCTCCAGTCGTAACTTCCCTGCGAGATGTGCCGGTTACCCGCGAACGGCCGGAGGATGCCGACGGCGCGGCCGCGCGCGGCCCCGGTCGCCGTCGGCACGGCCCCGGCCTGATCGTCGTCGCGTCAGGCGCCGTACGTCACGCGCACCTCCTCGAAGCCGAGGGAGCGCAGCAGGCCCTGGAGCATGTCGGTGGTGTTGGACTCGGCGCGCGCGGTCAGTTCGCTGTCCTTCGCCGCGTCGCCGATGTGCCGGACGGCGAGCTTCTGCACGGCCTGCTCGCCGTTGGGGTTGTCCGAGAAGAGGTCGCCGAGGCGGTCGAGGAGACCCCGCTGCTTGGAGACCGCGTAGGAGCGTTCGGGGTCGAGGGCCGGGGTGCCGAGCCGGGCGTGGGGCAGCCTGAGGGTGGCCGACGTGCGGTCGTCGTTGACCGTCACGTCCTTCTCGTCGATCTGGCCGAGGTCGACGTAGGCGTCGACGGTGCCCGCCCCCACGTACAGGGTGCGGGTGCCGCGGAGCGCGTCGGGGAGGTACTTGGCGTCCTTCTCCAGGTCCACGACGACCTGGAAGTTGCCGGAGGCCGCGTCGTAACGGCTCATGTCCTGGATCGACTTGAGCAGGGCGGGGCCCGAACGGTCGTGGGTCTCGGTGCCGAAGACGTCGCGCAGGCCCGGCAGCAGGCTCCACCGGATCCCGGCGAACAGGACGACGAGTACCAGCACGACGGCGGTGAGCGCCTTGGCCCAGCCGGGCATGCGCCTGGGGAGGCGCTTGACGGAAGTCGTCATGGTGACGGTCCTCCTTCCTCCTGACCGGATTCCCGCCAACGTCCTTGTCAGACCGCACTGTTGAGGATCTGTGACAGTGCGCTCCTGGTACGGCGCGGACCGCCGGCCGCCGACGCGCCTCTGCCGGGGGTACGGCATGCTCCGGGGCGAGCCCGCGGACGCCGTCGGCCCCTGGCTCGTTGGCCTGCGCGTTTCCGGGCGGCGGGCCGGCGTCGACACCCCCGGCCAGTCCGGCTCCGCGGCCCCGGCGGCGACGTGCCACGCCGTCCGCCCCCGCCGCCCGCCCCTACCCCGACCGGCTCACCGTTCCCGGCCCCGCCGCCGGCCCGCCGAACCCGGGCGTCCGCCCGGCCACCGGCGCGCGGTCGTCCGGTTCCGGCGGTGGTGAGGGTGACGGGGCGGGAGGGATCGGCCAGCATGAGAGAGCCACAGCAGGAGAGAGCCCCGCCGCACCGAGGTCATACGAGGAGCCGATCGTGCGAGACATCTCCGTGTTCAGCGGCAGTGCCCACCCCGACCTCGCCGCCGAGGTCTGCGCCCATCTGGGCGTCCCCCTGAGCCCCACCCGGGTCAGCAGGTTCGCCAACGACTGCCTGGAGGTCCAGCTCCAGGCCAACTGCCGGGAACGTGACGTCTTCCTGGTGCAGCCGCTGGTGCGTCCCGTGCAGGAGCACCTCGTGGAGCTGCTGCTGATGTGCGACGCGGCCCGCGGGGCGTCCGCGGGCCGGATCACCGTCGTCATGCCCCACTACTCCTACGCCCGCTCCGACAAGAAGGACGCCCCGCGCATCTCCCTGGGCGGACGCCTGGTCGCCGACCTGATCGCGGCGTCCGGCGTGCACCGGGTCCTCGCCATGACCCTGCACTCGCCCCAGGTGCACGGCTTCTTCTCGGTCCCCGTCGACCATCTGCACGCCCGCCGTGAGCTGGCCGCCCACTTCCGCCGCTACGACCTCACCCGCACCACCGTCGTCTCACCGGACCTCGGCAACGCCAAGGAGGCCGCCGCGTTCGCCCGGATGATCGACGCCCAGGTCGCGGCCGGCGCCAAGCAGCGGTACGCCGACGACCGGGTCAGCATCAGTTCCGTGATCGGCGAGGTCACCGGCCGGGACGTCATCGTCCTCGACGACGAGATCGCCAAGGGCAGCACGGTCCTGGAACTCCTCGACCGGCTCCGGGAGCTGGCCCCGAGATCGATCCGGGTGGCCTGCACGCACGGCCTGTTCGCGGCGGGCGCCCTCAAACGGCTCAGTGAGCAGGACGACGTCCTGGAGATCGTGTGCACCAACACGGTGCCCGTGCCCGCCGAGGAGCACACGGACAAGCTGCGGATCCTGTCCATCGCGCCCGCCCTCGCCGAAGCCGTACGCCGGATCCACAACGGTGAGTCCGTCAGCGCCCTGTTCGACGCGCCCCGCGGCCAGTAGGCGGGGAGGGGAGGAGCGGCGCGGGCCGTCACCCACCCGGCCGCCGTGCGGGAGGAGCGGGGACTGGGGTTCGCCATCCGTGAGGGCGGGCGCACGGTCGGCGCCGGCCAGGTCACGGAGATCGTCGGGAAGCGCACCGGAACGCGGTCGTCGCGCCGGAGCGCGGTCATAACGAGCCGGACGTGGCCTCGGGCAGCCCCAGGGCGGCGTCCAGCGTCGGGGCCGGCGGCAGCAGCCGGGACAGCCCGGTGGCCCGCAGGACGCGCAGGGTCAGCGGATGGGCGCAGACGAGGTGCAGCTGGCCGCCGTGCTCCAGGACCCGGCTGCGGGCGCGGTAGAGCAGGCGCAGCCCGGAGCAGTCGAAGAAGTCGATCCGGCTCAGGTCGATCACGACCCGCGGGGCGGAACCCGCCGTGGCGTCGTCGAGGCGCGGGGCGATCTCCGTCGCGGCGACGATGTCGATCTCGCCGCGGAACTCCAGCACCGTGTACCCGCGCTCCTGGCGGACGCGCAGGTGCGGGGTGTCCGCGGCGGGTTCCTGCTGCACGACGACATCGCCTCCAACCCGCTCCACCGGTCGGGAGCCTCCAACGGCGGGGGAGCGCACAGCAGTTCCCCGCCCCAGCAAGTTACCCCCGTTGGAGTGAATTCCAGCATGTTCGGTTGACATATGTCTTCGAATTGAGGCCGTGTCTCGACCGAGTTTTTTCGCATCGTGAGCGAAGCCGTGAACGGTGGCCCGGGGCAGGGCCTGCGGCGAGGGCGGACGGGCCTGCGGCGGCGTGCGGACAGTGCCGGGGGCAAGAGCTACGACAGCGCCTGCCACGCCTTGGAGAGGGCCAGCCGGAACTGGTCGGCCTGGCGCCCCGTGAGGTCCCGCACCATCCGCTCCTCCAGCTCCCGCACGGGCCCCGCGTGCCGTGCGAGCAGCTCGCGGCCCTCCTCGGTGAGCAGGATGAGCAGCTCGCGCCGGTTACGCGGATTGCGCTCGCGGCGGATCAGGCCGCGGTTCTCCAGGGAGCGCACCAGGTCGGCGATGGACTGGGCGGTGACGAACGAGTCCCGGGCCAGCTGGGCGGCCGACAGCCCGTCGTGCCGCTCCAGCACGGTGAGCGCCGTGTACTGCAACGCCGTGATCCCGGACGGCTTGACCAGCTCGTCCAGATGGGAGCGCACGACGAGTTCCACCTGCTTCACCATGTAGAGGAGGGACGGGGGCGCCTTGTGGGGCCCGGGTGCGGGCGCTGCCTCGGTTGTCTGGGTGCCGGCCATGGGGCCGAGCCTAGAGCATTGACAGGAAACCTGTCTGTACAGAGACTGCGGACCAACAGGAATCCTGTTTGTTGAAATCTTGGCGACGATGCTGAGGAGTGGTGATGACCACCTTCGAGATCGACCCCGGCCGGCTCTTCGTCGGGGGACAGTGGCGCGAGGCCGCCGACGGAGCGCGCACCGAGGTGGTCGACCCGTCCCGGGGCGCGGTCGTGACCACCGTCGCGGAGGCCGGCGCCGCCGACGTGGACGCGGCGGTGCGGGCCGCCCGCGAGGCCTTCGACGCCGGCCGGTGGTCCGGGCTCAGCGGTCGTGAGCGCGGCCGGATCCTGTACCGCGTGGCCGAGCTGATCCGGGAGAATGCCGACGAGCTCGCACGGCTGGAGAGCCTCGACGTCGGCAAGTCGATCACCCTGGCCCACGCGGTCGACGTGACGAACGCGGCGAACGACTACGAGTACTACGCCTCCCTCGCGTACACCCTCGACGGCGCCATCCGCGACACCCCCATGAACGCGCACGCCTACACCAAGCGCGGCCCGCTCGGCGTGGTCGCCGCGATCACCCCGTTCAACTTCCCGCTGATCCTGGCCGGCTCCAAGATCGCCCCCGCCCTCGCGGCCGGCAACACGGTCGTGCACAAGCCCGCCGACGAGACCCCGCTGAGCGCCCTGTACATGGCCGGGCTGCTCCAGCGCGCCGGCGTGCCCGACGGCGTCGTCAACGTGGTCACCGGCACCGGCCCGGTCGCCGGCGAGGCCCTGCTGCGCCACCCCGGCGTCGACAAGATCGCCTTCACCGGCTCCACCGCGGTCGGCCGGCACGCCGCGAGCGTCGCCGGCGAGTCCCTCAAGCAGGTCACCATGGAGCTCGGCGGCAACGCCGCGCACCTCGTCTTCGAGGACGCCGACCTGGAGAAGGCCGTCGGCGCGATCATCAAGGGCTTCGTCTTCAACACCGGCCAGTTCTGCATGGGCGGCCCCCGCCTGCTGGTCTCCCGCCCGGTCTACGGCACCCTGCTGAACATCCTCGCCGAGGCCGTCCCCGGCGTGCCGGTGGGCGATCCGCGCCGGCCGGAGACCGTCGTCGGCCCGATGGCGGCGGAGAAGCACCTGCGCAAGGTCGAGGAGTACGTCGACATCGCCCGCAAGGAGGGCGGCCGCATCCTGTGCGGAGGCGAGCGCCTGGACCTCGACGGCGGCTACTACTACAAGCCCACCGTCATCGCCGACCTGCCCAACGACTCCCGGGTGATCCAGGAGGAGATCTTCGGCCCGGTCCTCACCGTCCAGCCCTTCGACACCGAGGACGAGGCGGTCGCCCTGGCCAACTCCACGCCGTACGGCCTGGCCTCCGGCGTCCAGACCGGCAACCTGGCCCGCGCCCACCGGGTCGCCGACCGGCTCCAGGCCGGCATCGTCTGGGTCAACGACTGGGCGATGCTCGACCCCGCCGTGCCCTTCGGCGGCGTCAAGGAGTCGGGCTTCGGGCGCGAGTACGGCCCCGAGGCACTCGCCTCCTACACCAAGGTCAAGTCCGTCGTCGTCTCGCTCGACTGAGCGCCGCACCCCAGGAGTCCCCGCGATGTCCCTCACCACACGCGCCGCCGTCGTCGAGAGCGCCGGAGCACCCTTCACCCTCTCCGACGTCGTCCTGGACGACCCCGGCCCGCACGAGGCGGTGGTCCGCCTGGTGGCGACCGGCCTGTGCCACACCGACCTCGGTGTGGCCGGCGGCGGACTGCCCTTCCCGCTGCCCGGAGTCCTCGGCCACGAGGGCGCGGGGGTCGTGGAGGCGGTCGGCTCGGCCGTGACCGGCGTGGCCCCCGGCGACCACGTCGTGCTGTCCTTCACCTCCTGCGGCGAATGCCGCAACTGCCACGGCGGCCACCCGGCCTACTGCTCCACCTGGCTGCAGCTGAACCTCCTCGGGGGCCGCCGCGCCGACGGCACCAGCACCATCAGCCGGGACGGCGAACCCCTCGGCGGCCGCTTCTTCGGCCAGTCGTCCTTCGCCGAGCGGGCGCTGGTGGACGAGCGCAGCCTGGTCGGGGTCGACCCGGAGGTGCCGCTCGCCTCGATCGCCCCGCTGGGCTGCGGGGTGCAGACCGGGGTCGGCGCGGTCTGGAACGTGCTCAAGCCGACGACCGGCAGCACGGTCGTCGTCCTGGGCGCCGGAGCCGTCGGCCTCTCCGCGGTCATGGCCGCCGCGCTCACCCCGGCCACCACGATCGTCGCCGTCGACCGGGTCGCCGAACGCCTCGAACTGGCGAAGGAGCTGGGCGCCACGCACACCGTGGACGCCGGCTCGGCCGTCCTCGGCGAGGCGATCGCCGAGATCACCGGAGGCCAGGGCGCCGACGGCATCGTCGAGACGACCGGCAACGTCGGGGTCCTGCGCCAGGGCGTCGACGCGCTCGCCGCCCGAGGCACCCTGGTCGTGGTCGGTGCCCCGCCCTTCGGCACCGAAGTCGCCCTGGACGTCAACGGGCTGCTCGGCGGCAAGCGGGTCGTCGGCCTCACCCTCGGCGACAGCGAGACGCAGACCTTCATCCCGGCCCTCGTCCGGCTGGTCAAGGAAGGACGGCTGCCGCTGCACCGCCTGATCGGCACCTACGCGTTCGAGGACATCGACCAGGCGGTGCGGGACATGACCGCGGGCAAGACGATCAAGCCCGTGCTCGTGTTCTGAGAGGGACGTTCCGAAGTGCCGAGAGGGACGTCGCGAAGGTTCTGAGAGGGACGTTCCCGGGGCGGACCGTCAGTCGACGGTCAGGACCAGCTTCCCGGTGGTCCGGCCGGTGTCGCCGAGCCTGTGGGCCTCGGCGGCATCGGCCAGCGGGAACGTCCCGGCGATCGTGGCGCGCAGCGTGCCCGCCTCGACCAGCTCGGCGATCGTCCGCATCCCGGCCCGGTCGGCGTCGACGAGCATGCGCACCGCGCGGACGCCCAGCGCCTCCGCCGCGTCGAAGAACTCCCGGGACCCCACCGGCAGGATCGACACCACGATCCCGCCCGGCCGCAGCACCCGCAGGGAGTCCGTCGACGTGCTTCCCCCGATCGTGTCCAGCACCACGTCGACGTCCTTCACCGCCTCGGTGAAGTCCGTCTCCCGGTAGTCGATCACCTCGTCGGCGCCGAGCCGCCGCAGGAAGTCGTGCTTGCCCGCGCTCGCCGTACCGATCACGTACGCGCCGCGCTCCTTTGCGATCTGCACCGCCACGTGCCCGACGCCGCCGGCCGCCGCGTGGATCAGGATCCGCTGCCCGGCCCGGAGTCCGGCGACCTCGCCGAGTGCCTGCAGGGCGGTCAGCGAGACCAGCGGCAGCGCGGCCGCCTGGACGTGGTCGATCACGGCGGGCTTGTGCCACAGGGCGCGGACGGGGGCGATGACGTACTCGGCGTGCGAGCCGTGGCCGTACGGGTAGGGCAGCATGCCGAAGACGTCGTCCCCGGGCGCGAAGGCCGCGACGCCGATGCCCACCTCCTCGACCGTGCCGGAGAGGTCCCAGCCCAGCACGAACGGGGGTCGGCCCAGGAAGCCGCCGGTCGACCGGTGCTTCCAGTCGGTCGGGTTGACGCCGGCGGCCCGGACCCGGACCAGTACCTCGTTGGGGCGCGGCGCGGGCCGCTCCACCTCGGCTTCCCGCAGCACCTCGGGACCGCCGAGGACGTCCTGTCGGATGACACGCATCGTGCGCTCAGTACTCATGGACCACAGCCTGCCAAAGGCGGTACTCCTCGGTGAATGGCAAGATTGCCATCCTTCGATAGGATCGTGCCATGCGTGGCAAGCAGCAGCGTCCCGAACGCGTGGTCGTCCTGGCCCTCGACGGCGTCTACCCCTTCGAGCTGGGCATCCCGAGCCGCGTCCTCGGCGCGGCCGACGGCCGCTACGAGGTGCTGACCTGCACCGTCGACGGCCGACCGGTGCACACCAACGCCGACTTCACCATCGGCGTCGAGCACGGCCCCGAGGTGCTGGAGACGGCCGGCACCGTCGTCATCGCCCCCGTCTCGCCCGACCGGGTCGGCGCCGACCTCCCCGCCCCGGTCTCCGCCGCGCTCGCCCGCATCCGCCCCGACGCGCGCATCGTCTCCATCTGCACCGGCGCCTTCGTCCTGGCCGCCGCCGGCCTCCTCGACGGCCACCGGGCCACCACCCACTGGCAGCTGGCCGAGCACTTCCGCCGGATGTTCCCGCACATCGACCTCGACCCGGACGTCCTGTTCGTCGACGACGGCCGGGTGCTGACCTCGGCCGGGGCCGCCTCCGGCGTCGACGTCTGCCTGCACCTCGTGCGCGGCGACCACGGCAGCGACCTCGCCAACAAGGTGGCCCGCCGCTGCGTCGTCCCGCCCTTCCGGGACGGCGGCCAGGCGCAGTACATCGAACAGCCGGTGCCTGAGGCCGGCGCCGCGAGCACGGCGGCCACCCGCGCCTGGGCGCTGGGACGCCTCGGCGAGCCCCTCACCCTGGCCGACCTCGCCGCCCACGCCCGGATGAGCCTGCGCACCTTCGCCCGCCGCTTCCACGACGAGGTGGGCGTCAGCCCCGGCCGCTGGCTCATCCAGCAGCGCGTGGCGCACGCCCGGCACCTGCTGGAGTCCAGCGACCTGACGGTGGACCAGATCGCCGGCCGGGTCGGCTTCGCCACCGGAGCCTCGCTGCGCCAGCACCTGCACGCGTCGATCGGGGTGTCACCGCAGGCGTACCGCAGGACCTTCCAGACGGCCCGCTGAACGTTCCGGGCCGCCGCCGCGTCGCAGAGGCGCGGGGACAACCGGTGGAACAGGGGCGGGAATGCGCAGAGGGCTCGTGGTGGTGACGGTGCTGGCGGCCGTGACGGCGGTGGCGTGCGGCGACGGGAGCGGGCGGGACGTCGTGGTCGAGGGCACGCCGCCGGCGTCGCCGTACGGCGGGCCGCTGGAGGTGCCCACCGAGGAGCTGGACGAGGACACGCCGCAGGCGCTGCGCCTCGCGTCCGGCGCCGCGGGCCGGGCGCTGGAGTGCGACGGGGAGATCTACGAGGGCGGCGGGCCCGACGGATGGAGCGGGCGCGACGCGGGTGACAGCCCGGAGGAGGGCCTGCGGCTCTACTTCCACATGTTCGACCCGGAGGTCCCCCGGCGCGGCTACCGCGTGGAGCGGGGGAGCGCGGACCGGGTCCTGTACTCCTTCGACGTCGGCGGCAGGACCAAGGTGGCGGTGGTGGTCGCCAGGGACCAGCGGGACCGGCCCGGCTGGGGCCCGGAGACCCACGCCTCCTGCGATCCGGCCGAACTCCCGGCGGAGTTCACGAACTCCTCGTGGTACGAGATCTGGACCGACGACAGCGGCGAGCGGCAGCCGGTCGCACGGATCCACACGTCGGCCGGTGCGGAACACTGCGGCTGGCAGCAGGCGCGCTTCCTAACGCTGGGCCGGGGCGCCGACGCCAGGACGTACGTCCGCGACCCCGACGGCGTCCTCGAACCCGGCATGCTCGACGCCCCGTTCGACGGCGACGTCCGGATGCCCGCCGACGCGCACGACACCGGATACCGCTACCGGGACTGGCAGTTGTGGCTGACGGACGACCGCGCGACGGCGTACGTCCGCACGCCCGACGGCGTCGAGGCCTGGCCCTCGGCGAAGGACGGCGTGGGCTGCATGTGACGCCTCACCGGCTCGCGTGCTCACCGGCTCGCGTGCAGGGCGACCAGCAACTGCCAGACCTGGTCGGCGATCTCGGCGGGCGTGGCCTCGAGCATGCCGTGCAGCCAGTCGGCCAGCACCCCGGCGAAGGTCGCGGCGACGGCCGAGGCGACCAGCGGCGCGTCCGCGGCGCCCGCACGCTCGCGCTCGCGCAGGCTGTACGCCCGCAGGTCCCGGTGCAGCACCCGGCCGAGCGGCCCGCCGCCGCCCGGGGCCAGGAGGGTGCGGTACAGCTCCGTGTGCGGGACGAGAGAGGCGAAGAACTCCGCGAGCGCCGCCGGGGCCCGTACCGGATCGGGCCGCCCCTGCCAGGCGTGCAGCGCCTGAACGGCCTCGCGGACGATGTCCGCGCAGGCGTCGACCGCGAGGGCTTCCAGGTCGGCGTAGTGGACGTAGAAGGTGGCCCGGCCCACGCCCGCCCGGCGCACCAGCGCGGCGACCCCGACCTCCTCCAGCGGCCGCTCGGCGCACTCCTCGAGGAGGGCCGCCCGCAGCCGCGCCCGGGTGCGCGCCGCCCGCGGGTCCTCGGGCTCGCCGCGGCTCACCGCGCGACGAGGACGGCGGCCAGGGCCACGGCACCGGGCAGGGCCTGCGCGACCAGGATCCGGCGGTTCGCGGTGACGGCGCCGTACACGCCCGCCACGATCACGCAGCTCAGGAAGAAGACCTGCGCGCGGAAGCCGGTCGGGTCGGCGGCGACCAGCCCCCATACCAGGCCAGCCGCGAGGAACCCGTTGTACAGCCCCTGGTTGGCGGCCATCGCGGCGGTCGCCCGCGCCATGTCCGGGTCGAAGCCGTGGAACGACCGCCCCGGCTTCCTCTGCCACAGGAACATCTCCATCACCAGGATGTAGACGTGCAGCGCGGCCACCAGGCCCACCAGCACGTTCGCGACGGCTACCACGGTCTCCCCCACTTCTTGGACAGGTGTCCGGCTTGGACAGGTGTCCACTATAGCTGGACAGCTGTCCAAGAAGCTTCCGCGGGTCACACTGGAGACATGACCTCAGCACCCGCACGCTCCCCACAACAGCGCAAGCACGACACCCTGCGCCGGCTGGAACACGACGTCGACGCCTGGGTCGCCACGGCCGCCGAGGACGGCGCGGCCCCCTATCTGGTCCCGCTCTCGTTCGTCTGGGACGGCGCCACCCTCCTCGTCGCCACCCCGGCCACCAGCCGCACCGGCCGCAATCTGCGCGCCACCGGCGTCACCCGCCTCGGCATCGGCCCGACCGACGACGTCGTCCTGGTCGAGGGCACCGCGGTGGCCGTGGAGCCCGCCGAACTGCCGGAGGAGGACGCCGAGATCTTCGCCGGCAAGACCGGCTTCGACCCGCGCCGACTGGCCGCGCCCTACCTGTACTTCCGCATCCTGCCGCGCCGCATCCAGGCCTGGCGTACGGCGGGCGAGACCGACGGGCGGGAGCTGATGCGGGACGGGCAGTGGCTGGTGCGCGACTGAAACCGGGGTATCCGCAAGGTTCGGGGGCGGTGCCGGTCCGTCCCCGCACCGAATCTGCGGAGGAGACATGGCACTGGTGAAAGCGGGCGTCGTGGTGCTCGACTGCGCCGAGCCCGAGAAGCTCGCCGAGTTCTACAAGGGGCTGCTGGACGCCCGGGAGACCGACGCCACCGCCAACCGGGTGGAGATCGAGGGCGCCGGCGGAACCCGGCTCGCCCTGCGCCGCGACGCCAACGCGACCCCGCCCAGCTGGCCCCGCCCCGAGAACTCCCTCCAGGTCCACCTGGACTTCCTCGTCGACGACCTGGACGAGGCGGAGCGCAAGGTCGTGAGCCTCGGCGGACGCCCCCTGGACACCAAGGGCGCCCCCGGCCCGTACGAGGAGCGCGGCTACGCCGACCCGGCCGGCCACTCCTTCACCCTGCGGCGGGTGGCCTCCATGGCACCGAAGCAGGGCTGAGGGACGCTCCCCGGGGGCGGGGCGGGGGCCGACCCCGCCCCGCGCGGCTCAGTCCCGGCCCCCCTTCTCCTTCGTCGGCCACACCCCCGTGGACCGTTCGATCGCCTTCGCCCCCGTGCGGTCCGCCGCGCTGCGCACCGCGGCGAAGATCGCGCCCTGGATCGCCGCGGCCAGCAGGACCTCCCCCCAGCCGCGGTCCTTGTCCAGGGCGTCGGGCGCGTCGTCCTCGTGCCGTACCACCTTCCAGACCTTGCGGAAGGCCATCCCGGCGAGCGCTCCGCTCGCCCAGCCGAACACGAATCCGACGGGCTGGTAGATGAGGGGAAGTTTCTGTTTCTTGCCCACGTGCGCCTCCTTGTGGCGTAGGGATGGGGAAAGGGATGGATGAACGGGGGACAGGGGACCAGGGGACAGGGGGAGAGGGGCGGGAAGCCGGGGCAGGGGTCAGGGTCAGGGCCGGCCCCGGGACGGGACCTCCTCACCGGCGCGCACCGGGCCCGGCGGCGTCCCGTCGCCGAACGGCCGGCCGCCGAGTTCCTCCCGGTGGTGCGGGGTCAGCCAGCCGGACAGCTCGGGCCCGAGAGGGACGATCCCGGTCGGGTTGATACCGGTGTGCACCTGGTAGTAGTGCCGCTTGATGTGGTCGAAGTCGACGGTGTCACCGAATCCGGGCGTCTGGAAGAGGTCCCGGGCGTACGCCCACAGCACCTGGTTCTCCGTCACCTTCCAGCGGTTGCACTTGAAGTGGCCGTGGTAGACGGCGTCGAACCGCACCAGCGTGGTGAACAGCCGGATGTCCGCCTCGGTGATCGTGTCGCCGACGAGGTAGCGCCGGCCGGCCAGCCGGGACGCCAGCAGCTCCAGCCGCCGGAAGACTCCGGCGCACGCCTCGTCGTACTCGTCCTGCCGGTGCGCGAAACCCGCCCGGTACACCCCGTTGTTGACGTCCTCGTAGATCTCCGCCATGACCGCGTCGATCTCGTCGCGCCGCTCCCGCGGGTACAGGTCGGGCGCACCGGGCCGGTGCAGGCCGGTCCACTCGGTGGCGAGGTCCAGGGTGATGCGCTGGTAGTCGTTGGTGACCAGCTCGCCGCTGGGCACGTCCACGATCGCCGGCACGCTCACCCCGCCCGGAGGGTCGCTCTCCCGCTTGTCGTACGCCTCGGCGAGGTAGCGGATGCCGAGGACCGGGTCGCGGCCGTCGGGGTCGAGGGTGAAGCGCCAGCTTCGGTCGTCCTGCACCGGGTCGGCGATCGCCATCGACAGCGCGTCCTCCAGACCGAGCAGCCGCCGGGAGATCACCGCCCGGCTCGCCCAGGGACAGGCGCGGCTGACCACCAGGCGGTAACGGCCGGCCTCGACCGGCCAGCCGTCCCGGCCGTCCGCGGTGATCCGGTCGGTGAAGTGGCTCTTGGAACGCGTGAAGGCCTTGTGCCCGTAGGCGCTGTTGCCGTCGCCCCCGCCGCTCATCGTTCCTCCCGCTGGTGGTGGTGCGTGTGTCCTGCACAACGCGTTCCCCGTTTTCCGCCGACGGCACGGTGTGAGTGCGTCCGGCCGGGGCAGTCGCCGGAGGTGACTGGGACATCCTCGGAACACACCACGCGACGAAACCCCGGAAGGACGACGACAGCGCATGGCGAGCAGCACGCCGGACCGGCGGCGGACCGCAGGACACGCGTCACCGTGCTCGTGGCCCTCGCGGCCAACCTGGTCATCGCCGTAGCCAAGGCGGCCGGCGGCCTGCTCGCGGCCTCACCCGCGCTGCTGTCGGAGGCGGCCCACTCCGTCGCCGACAGCCTCAACGAGGTCTTCCTCCTCGCCGCGCTGCGCCGCAGCCGCCGACCGGCCGACCGGCGCCACCCCTTCGGCTACGGCAAGGAGCGCTTCTTCTGGTCGCTGCTGGCGGCCGTAGGCATCTTCGTCATGGGTGGCTGCTTCTCCTTCTTCCAGGGCATCGAGGCCCTCAGGACCGGCGGCGAGGAGAAGTTCGGCGGATATGTGGCGGGCCTGACCGTGCTCGGCGTCGCCCTCCTCGCCGAGGGCGCCTCGCTGCTGCGGGCCCTGTACCAGGTGCGCCGGCAGGGCGGCACCGCCGGACTGCGCGATCCCGCCCTGCGCACGGTCGTCGCCGAGGACGGCACGGCGGTGCTCGGCGTCACCCTGGCCGCGGCCGGCATGGGCCTGCACATGGCCACCGGACAGGTCGTGTGGGAGGCGTGCGCCTCGCTCGCGATCGGCGCCCTGCTCGTCTACGTCGCCTACGGCCTCGGCCGGGAGGCCCGTGACCAGCTGATCGGCGAGGCCGCCGACCCCGAGACCGGCAGCCGGATCCACGCCCTGCTGGCGGCCCAGCCGGAGATCGACAGCGTGGAGGCGCTGTTCACGATGAAGACGGGCATCGACTCCACCCTCGTGGCGGCCCGCGTCGACCTCGTGCCGGGCCTGGACAGCGAGCGGGTCGAGGAGGTCGCCGTCCGCATCAAGCGGTCCGTGGCCGGCGCGGTTCCCGAGGCGGACCAGATCTTCCTCGACGTGACCGACCGTCCCGCCCGGGAGACGGCAGAAAGCCCCGCCGCGACGGGGGAACGCGGCGGGGCCTGACCTTCAGGTGCCCGGCCCGCACGCGTCCATGCGCGTCCCCGGCAGATTTTTCTACGAGATTTTTCCCGGGCCGGAAGCGAGGTCAGTGACGGCCGGCCGGCTCCAGGACGAAGACCGGAATCTCCCGGTCGGTCTTCTCCTGGTAGTCGGCGTACGGCGGATACGCGGCGACGGCACGCTCCCACCACTCGGCCTTCTCCGCGCCGGTGACCTCACGGGCCGTCATGTCCTGCTTGACGGGGCCGTCCTGGAGTTCCACCCGGGGATCGGCCGTGATGTTGTGGTACCAGACCGGGTGCGTGGGCGCCCCGCCCTGGGAGGCCACCACGGCGTACCGCCCGTCGTGCTCGACCCGCATCAGCGGCGTCTTGCGGATCTTCCCGCTCTTCGCGCCCCGCGTGGTCAGCAGGATGACGGGCAGCCCCGTGTCCCGCAACGTCGTGCCCTTCGTGCCGCCGGAGCTCTCGTACAACTCCACCTGCTCACGCACCCACTGGGTCGGGCTGGGCTCGTACTCACCCTCGAGAGGCATGGCATCCGTCCCCTTCTTCGTGTCTGGACATCTCGTCGGCACATCGCGTCCGAGTCGCATCGTGCCTCAACACAGGTACACCCGCGTTTCATCCGCGGCGCGTCCCACGCCACGAGTACGCCATGCCCCCGCACATAATCGCCCCGTCCGGCACGGTCGGAGGCGGGGGCCGCCCTCCCGGCGGACGACGCCGAGGTGTCAGGCGGTTCCTAGACCACCATCCGCACGGCCAGCACCGTCATCACGGCGCTCGACACGAGCGCCGTGACCAGCCGCCCCCGGTGCCCGGTCAGCGCGCGCCCCAGCAGCGCGCCGCCCCCGGCCAGCAGTACCTGCCAGCTCGCGGACGCGACGAAGGCCGCCAGCACGAACACGCCCTGATCCAGGGGGCGTACGGCGTCCGCGCCGCCGCTGCCGAGGACCAGCGCGGCGAAGTAGACCACCGTGGTCGGGTTGAGGAGGGTGATGCCCAGCAGACTCAGAAAGGCCCGGACCGGACCGGGCGGCGGCGGGTCGGACCGGGTGGTGAGCCGGTGGGCGCGGTACCGGCGTACGGCCGCCACCGCGCCCCACGCCGCCAGCGCCAGCAGCGCCAGGGCCGAGGCCCAGCGCAGCGGTCCCAGCACCGGACGCAGCGCGGCGGCGACCGCGGAGCCCCCGACGGTGGCCAGCAGGGCGTAGAGCCCGTCGGCGGTGGCGACCCCGAGCGCGGCGCACACTCCGGTGCGCAGGGAGGTGCGGGCGGTGAGGGAGACGAGGTAGGTCCCGACCGCGCCGACGGGTACGGCGATGCCGTAGCCCGCGACCAGGCCGGCGACGAGCGCGGCCGTCATGAGTTCGTGGGACCGGGCCTCCGGCGGCGGCCGGGCTGCTGCCGGCCCCGCGCCGGGAGAGCGGCGGCGGACAGCGGCGGCACAGGAGCTGCGTAGGTGGGCATGGCCAGATCCTGCGGGTGGGGCGGGCCGGCGGCAACCGGATTTCCGGGGCCGGAGCGGTGACCTCTTCGTTCCGTTCCCCGGCCGCGCAGTGCCGCGCGGCGTCCGGTTCCGGTCACAGAGCCCGAGGCGTCGATCCGGCCGAACCGAGCGTCGCCGTCCGGACGCCAGGGGCATCCGATGAGGTTCGGCACGACGCCCATCGCCTGAGGGGTCTGCCCATGACGGACGCGACGGACACAACGGACGCGACGGATACGACGGTCCCTCTTCGACCGCCTGCCCGGCCTGCGCCCGGCCCGCGCCCGGTCGTCCCGGCCGACGAGGTCCCCCGCAAACCCGGCGACACGATCCAGGGGATGCTGGAACTCCCCGTGACCTGGTAAGAGGCTCAGGCCATGCACATCGACATCGACACGGACGTCTGCATCGGCGCCGGCCAGTGCGCCCTGACCGCCCCCGGCGTCTTCGCCCAGGACGACGACGGCTTCGGCACCCTTCTGCCCGGTCGGGAGGACGGCACCGACGACCCGATGACCCGAGAGGCCGCGCGGGCCTGCCCGGTCGGCGCGATCAGACTGACGGACACGGCCTGACGTCGTGCGACGGGACCGCTCCGCGACACCGCGCGGACGAAGTCCTCCCTGGAGGGCGCACAGGCGGTTCGGGCGAGCGGGCCGAGGCGCGGCACAGCACCCTGCCGCCCGGTCCGCTGCCCGGTACCGCCCGGGGACGCCCCGGCTCGCGCCCCGTATCCGCTTCAACCGTACGGAGTTGAACGGAAGTCCCCCTACAACCCGGGATGCGGGACGGCAACCGAGGGCGGACGATGGGGAGGGCGCGCTTCCGACTCCGGGACCGGTTCACCGCGGAGGCACCCGTTCACCGCACGGAGCACCGGCATGCCCGTGCTCCGTCACGACATCGGAACGACCTTGGCGGCCGTCCGCCCGGAGGCCGACGCGCGCTCGCGGCCATTCATCGCCCGCCCCGTCACGGCGACCACACCGACCCCCACGGGCCTGTGAACCGTACGACCGCCGTGACCGGGCGGCACGCCCGCGGCAGGAGCATCCGTCATGACACAGTTGATCGACAAGCGGAACCTGGACTACGACCGGCTGACCGAAGTCGCGGACGCCGGGGCGTTCCTCGACGAGACCGCGCGGGTCGCGGAGTCGGTGCACCACACCCTCATCGCCGAGGGCAGCAAGGTGAACCGCTTCACCGGGCACCTGACCGAGCTCCGCGTGGAGGGCGCGCCCGCCCTCGCGGAGCGGGCGCGCGACGGCCGCCCGGACGGGGAGTACATCGCACGGGCCAAGGAGTACCTCGCCTCCGTCGCGGAGGCGATCGGGTTCGCCTCCGGGGAGCCCGCCGAGTTCGAGGCCGATCCGAAGGTGATGGCCACCAGCGAGGGCCTGCGCGTGGTCAGTCTCCAGCAGGTGCTCAACGGCATCGAGGTCTGGGGCATGGCCCCCAAGGTGTGGCTGCGCGAGGACGGCGCCGTGGACCGGGTCGTCGGCGACACGGCGAGCGTGGGGGTGGACGTGCCCACGATGCCTGCGGTGCCGCCCGAGGCGGCCCTCACCGTGGCCGCGGCGGAGGCCGCCGAGCCGAGAACGGTCGAAAGCCCCTTCGGCACCGACGAACTGCCCGCCCTGGACGTCTCGGCCGGCTTCTCCCGGCTGACCCACCAGGCACTCAACGCCCAGCCGATGACCTTCGACCAGGGCCCCTTCGACGAGGTGATCCCCGCCCGGCTGGTCTACCTCTACATGGGGGACGAGGTCCGTCTCGCCTGGTCGTTCAGGTTCTCCCGGGACCGAGGGGCCGCGCAGTACCACGCGCTCGTGGAGGCCGACGACCGTACGGCGGACCCGGCGGCGCCCCAGATCCTGTACTTCCAGGACCTGACCAGCCACGTCATCGCGGGACGGGTCTTCCGGCGCAACCCGGCCGAGAGCACCTTCGACCGGGCGCCCTTCCCGCTGCCGCTCACCGACTATCCGACCGAACCGCTGTCGAAGCCGCTGCCCGGGTTCCCCGGTGACTGGACCACACGGACGAACGGCCATGTGGCGACCGCCGGCAACAACGTGCTCGCCGTCGACGGGGCCACCCGCCGCAGCGTCGAGATCGACGTCGACCCGGAGGGCAACGGCGTGTTCGACCCGGAGCCGGACACGCCGGAGCAGTTCGTCACCAACATCTTCTTCTTCTGCAACTACATGCACGACTTCTTCATGACGCTCGACTTCACGGAGGAGCACGGCAACTTCCAGACCGTCAACGTCACGGGGCTGGGCAAGGGCGCCGACCCGGTCCACGCCTTCGCCCACCCCGGCCCGGTCATCGGCACGGCCAACATGGCCACTCCCGCGGACGGCTCGGCAGCGGTGATGAACATGGGTCTGGTCGCCCGCTCCGGCCGGCACACCGCCAACGACGCGGACGTCGTCTTCCACGAGTTCGTGCACGGGGTGACCAACCGGCTCGTCGGCGGCCTGCACGACGCCAACGGGCTGCGGGAACTCCAGTCGAGGGCGATGGGCGAGGGCTGGTCGGACTTCTTCGCGCTGACCACCCGCAACTTCTTCCAGGACCGCGAACGCACCGTCGTCGGCAACTGGGTCGTCGACAGCGACCAGGGCATCCGCCAGCGGCCGTACGACGACCGGTATCCGGGCGGCTTCGGCGACATCGGCAAGGGCCCCGGGGAACTCCCGGACGGACTCGACTACACGAAGATCCACAACGTGGGCGAGATCTGGTGCGCCGCGCTCATGGACATGACCCGCCGGATCGGCGCGGCCCTCGACAGCAAGCAGCGCGGCTACCGCGTCGCCTGGCAGGCCGTCGTCGACGGACTGAAACTCACCCCGAAGAACCCGACCCTCCTCCTCTCCCGCGACGCGATCCTGCGCGCCCTGAGGGACCTCGCGGGCGACAAGGTCACCGAGGCCGAGTACCCGGCGGTCCGGCGCGCGGCCTGGGAGGCCTTCGCCCGCTTCGGCATGGGCTTCGACGCCTTCTGCCCGAACGCCTCCCTGCGGGGCTGCCGGGCCGGCACACAACTGCCGCCACAGGGACACGAGGACTGACCGCGACCGGCCTCGCGCGGTTTCCCTTTGAGTAGGGTTCCCGGGTGACCGAACAGGACGAGAAGCCGCCCTTCCTCTACGTCGTCGTCTGCGCCGCAGGCATCGCCGCGGACGTCGGCAAGCTGATCACCGCCGCACAGGAGCGGGAGTGGCACGTCGGCGTCATCGCCACGCCCCTCGCCATGGACGGCTTCTTCGACACCGCCGCCGTCGAGGCGCAGACCGGCCGCCCGATCCGCTCCGCCTGGCGGCGCCCGGGCGACCCGCGGCCCTTCCCCGAGCCCGACGCGGTCGTCGTCGCCCCGGCCACCTTCAACACGGTCAACAAGTGGGCGGCCGGCATCGCCGACACCCTCGCGCTGGGCACCCTGTGCGAGGTGTCCGGCCTCGGTGTCCCCATCGCCGTCCTGCCCTGCGTGGCCGACGCCCTCGCCGCCCACCCCGCCTACCAGGAGAGCCTGATACGGCTGCGCGGGATGGGCGTGCGATTCGGCTTCCCGTACGCGGGCGCGGACGGCGAGGAGTTCGGCTGGGAGCGGGCGCTGGACCTGCTGGACTGAGCCCGCGGTGACGTCCGTCGCGGTGCGTCAGGCCGGCGCCGGCGGGCCGCAACATGCGCGGGGACGACGACGTAGGCTCCCCTCGGTACCCCACACCGACGTCAGGAGCAGCGACGATGCAGTACGTGAAGCTCGGTTCGACGGGTCTGGACGTGTCGCGGATCTGTCTGGGTTGCATGACCTACGGACTTCCCGACCGGGGCGTGCACGAGTGGACCCTCGACGAGGAGGCGTCACGTCCGCTCATCCGGCAGGCGCTGGACGCCGGCATCAACTTCTTCGACACCGCCAACGTCTACTCCGACGGCACCAGCGAGGAGATCGTCGGCAAGGCGCTGCGCGACTTCGCCCGCCGTGACGAGATCGTGCTCGCGACGAAGGTGCACGGCCGGATGCGGCCCGGCCCCAACGGCGGCGGCCTGTCCCGCAAGGCGATCCTCGCCGAGATCGACCACAGCCTGGACCGCCTCGGCACCGACTACGTCGACCTGTACCAGATCCACCGCTTCGACCCGCACACCCCGGTCGAGGAGACGATGGAGGCGCTCCACGACCTGGTGAAGGCGGGCAAGGTGCGCTACATCGGGGCGAGTTCGATGTACGCCTGGCAGTTCTCCAAGATGCAGTACACCGCAGAGCGGCACGGCTGGACCAGGTTCGTGTCCATGCAGAACCACTACAACCTCCTCTACCGCGAGGAGGAACGCGAGATGCTGCCGCTCTGCGCCGACCAGGGCGTCGGCGTCCTGCCCTGGAGCCCGCTGGCCCGCGGCCGCCTCACCCGCGACTGGGGCACCGTCACCGGACGCAGTTCCCAGGACGACTTCGGCAGCCGCCTCTACCAGGAGAGCGACCGTACCGTCGTCGAGGCCGTCACCCGCATCGCCGACGAGCGCGGCGTCCCCCGCGCCCAGGTGGCCCTGGCCTGGCTGCTGCACCAGGACCCGGTGGCGGCCCCGATCATCGGCGCGTCGAAGCCGCGGCACATCGAGGACGCGGTGGCAGCGGTGGAACTGACCCTCACCGAGAAGGAGTCGGAGGAGCTGGAACGGCCGTACACCCCGCACCCGATCGCGGGCCACTGACCGTCGGGTGCGGTGGTGCCCCCCTCCCGGGTGCGCAGCTCAATGCGGTCCGTGCGGCGCGAACTCGGTGCCGCACGGACCGCCCCCCTCGCTCTCCGGCAGCACCACCCGCTCCCCGCTCATCGCCACCGTGCGGTAGTAGGCACCGATACGCGCGGTGGACCGGCCCACGTAGTGGCCGATGAACGACCGCCGGAACCGGGTGGAGCGGTTCGGCTGGGACCCGTGCACCAGGCTGCCGTTGAAGAACAGCACGTCCCCCGGCGCCATGTCGACCGGCACGGCCGCGAGACCGGGCGGCGGCGGCACGTACTCCCGGGCGAACGACGCCTCCGCGTCCGCCTCCTCCGGGCAGAACAGGTCCATCCGGTGGGTGCCGGGGACGACCTCCAGGCCGCCGTTCTCCCGGTCGATCACGTCGCAGGCCAGCCACGCCGCCACACACGTGCCCGGCTCCACCCGCAGATAGAAGTTGTCCTGGTGCAACGCCTGTCCCCGGGCGCCCGGCGGCTTGAAGTAGAACATGCTCTGCGCGGCCAGCACCTCCTCGCCGAGCAGCGTCTCCAGCACGTGCCGCAGCCGCGCGTCCAGCAGCACACGCCGGGCGAGCGGCTCGATCTCGTGCGGCTGCATCACCCTCGGGTACGCGTGCAGCGGGTCCTGGCCGGGGCGCGGCTCGAAGTGCCCGGGAACCGGCCCGGCCGCGTGCAGCGCCGCGAACCGGCCGCACAGCAGGTCCACCTCACCCGATTCGAACAGGTTGGGTACGACGGTGAACCCGTCCTCCCGGTACTGCTGCAGCCCCGTCTCGGTCAGGATGGGAGCCCCGGCGGCGCCGATGCCCGTGACTGTCATGCGTACCCTCCTCGGTTCGCTGTCCTCGGCCCGCCACGCTAGGCGGACGCGAGGTCCGGGAGGATGCCCGTGCGTGCTGACGACCTGCCCGTCACTGCCGCGCCCGGACCCGCCGCGCCGGGGGATCCGTCCCCGCCTCCCGGCCTGGTGGTGGTCGGCCACTTCGACCAGGGCCCGGGCTACGGCGCCAACCGCCCGCGCGGCTCGGACAGTTGGCTGTTCACCTGGACGACGGGCGGACGGGGACGCCTGCGTCAGGGCGCCACCGAGGTCCGCGCGGACCCCGGCGACCTGGTCGTGCTGGCGCCGGGCGTACCGCACCGCTACGGGACCGAACCCGGCGCCCGCCACTGGCGGTTCTGGTGGGCGCACTGCCAGGCCCGCCCGACCTGGACACCGTGGCTGCGCCCGTACGACGCCGGCGACGGCGTGTACGTCGTCACCGGCGTTCCGGACGTACCGCACGACCGGATCGAGTCGGCCTTCCACCGGATGCGCGCCGACGCCCGCCGGCCCGGCAGCGGACCACCGGACGTCGCGGTGCACGCGGACGCGGACCACGACATCGCCGTGGCCCACGGAACCGCCGCCCGCGAACTCGCCCTGTGCGCACTGGAGGAGGCCGTGCTGCTCACCACCGCTCGCACGCACCTGCCTCCCTCCCCGCCCGGCGTCGACGACCGCGTCCGCCGGGCCCAGGACCGGATCACCGCCGACCCCGGCGCCCCGCACACCGTCCGCTCGCTCGCCGAAGAGGTCGCGCTGTCGCCCTCGCGCTTCGCCCACCTGTTCACCGAGCAGGTCGGCCACTCCCCGATGCGGGCCCTGCGCGAGGCACGGCTGCGGCACGCGGCCCGGCTGCTGGAGGGCACCGGGCTGTCCGTGGAACGCGTCGCGGCCGCCTCCGGGTTCGCCAGCCCCTTCCACTTCACCCGGGTGTTCCGCGCCCGGTACGGGAGGCCGCCCGGCGCGTACCGGGACGGAATACGTGCCGTGAATTACCTTCCGAAAAGGGACACCGATACAGGGACCGCCCCGAATGGCGAACCCGTGACAGAACCCGTGAAGAAGCCCGGTTGACGAATCGTCAGAGAGGCGCGGGGGGTAGGCACGGCACGAAACCGTGAGATCGCTTGTTCCGCCTGGTCCGCCTGTGCGAAGGTGTGCCTTGTCGGCGCACGGACCACGATTTCTCCACGGTGCGCACGAGGCATCCCACGTTCACACACCCCCCACGCTTCGAAACGAGCCGCACCCCGCGGACGTGGGTGCCGAACCCTGTGCGAGAGGATCCCCGGCGCCGCGAGGCCGGGTCACATACCCGCTGGAATGGACTTAATGCCGCATGTTCCCGGGAGGAATGCAGCCGTGAAAGACGCAGGCCTGTCGAATTCCCCTTCGGCGCGCCGCTTCGAGGTGACGGACCAACAGCTCAGCGCCGAGCTGAAGAACTGGACGGGAGCGTCGCCCGCGCTGCACCCCGTCGGTGAACTGCTGGACCGGCACTGGGAAGCGGCCTTCGCCTACGCGCGGCTGTGCGCCGACGGGGAGCGTGCGGCCGGGATGCTCACCACGGCGGCGTTCACCCGGCTCTTCGGGGAGACCCTGCGGCAGAACGGGCCGACCGCCGCCTGGCGCCCCCATCTGCTGGTCACCGTGCGCCGGATCGCCGTGGAGTGGGACTCCGACGGCCGCCGCGACCTGCTCCACCCCGAGCTGCGCTCCACCGAGGGCGACACCGGGCGCCTGGCCGCCCGGCTGCTCCCGCCCCCGAACCGGCGCCTGCTGTCCCGGGCGTTCCAGCGGCTGCCCCAGAACGCCCGCTGCCTGCTGTGGCACATCGACGTCGAGGCCGAACCCCTCGCGGTCCCGGCCGGTCTGCTCGGCCTGGAGGAGGAGGGCGCCCGCGTCGAACTGCGCCGGGCCCGTGAACGGCTGCGGGAGGAGTGCCTCCAGCTCCACCGCGAACTGGCCGTCGACGAGGAGTGCCACCCCTATGACCGGCTCCTCGACGTCACGTGCCGCCGCGGCGGCGTCGACGTCGACCCCGATCTGCGCGCCCACCTGGACCGGTGCCGGCACTGCGCCCACACCGCCGACCAGCTGAGCCAGTTCGACGCGCACTTCGGCGCCGCGCTCGCCGAGGGCGTGCTGGGCTGGGGCGCCGCGGCGTACATGGCGGTCAGAGTGGGCGGTACCGCGGCGCCCGCCGACGAGCCCGGGGCACCGCGCGCGGTGATGGCGGGCGAGGCGTTCACCGACGAGACGTACGGGGCCGACGCCGCCCCGCCGACGGCACCCCACCCCGCAGCGACCACGCCGCCCGGCACGGAACAGGGCCCCGGCACCGCACCGGGCCCCGGCATCGGACGGCGCCCCACTGCCGGCAACCGTCCCCCCGCCGGGAACCGCTCCACCGCCGCCCCTGACCCCAGCACCGGCAACCGCCCCACCACCGACCCCGGCTCCACCACCGACGCCCGCCCCCTGTCGCGCCGCTCCGCCCAGAAGGCCGCCCGGCGCACCCGCCGCCGAAACGTCGCCGCCGCCGTCCTCACCGTCAGCGGGCTGATCGTCCTCCCGCTCGTGGTGTGGTCCGTCCTCGGCTCCGACGGGACCGCCCCGACCGCCGGCGAGGAGACCGGGCGCAACCCGGGGACGGCCACGGCGACCGACGACCCGTCCTGGGCCGGCGCGGGCGAGGAGACCCAGGGCACCCTGCGCGGCCGCCTGCACAACGTCGCCTCCGGACTGTGCATCGGGGTCGCCGGCGGCACGGCCGCCAACGGCGCCGAGACCCGGCTCGCCGCCTGCTCCTCCGTGGCCGGGCAGCAGTGGTCGTACGAGGCGGACGGGCTGCTGCGCAACGCCGAGGACCCCGACCTGTGCCTCGACTCGCGGCTCGGCTACTCGGTGCGGCTGGCCCCCTGCTCGGCGGGCGCCAAGAACGTCCGCTACGACTTCACCCTCCAGGGCACGCTCGTCCCGCGCGGCAACCAGAACCTCGCCCTCGCCCCCGCCGCCACCGACGGTTCGGGCGCCGTCGTCCTGAAGAACCGCGACGACGGCGCGGTCCAGCGCTGGGTGATCGACACCTCGCAGCCGGATCCCCAGCTCCAGGTCGTCACCTGGGGCGAGGACGTCACCGCGGAGCCCACCCCCACGCCCGGGTCCGCGCAGGCCCCCTCGCCCACCCCGACGCCGTCCGCCACCCCGACGACCCCGCAGCCGACGGCGACGACCCCCGCACCGGGCTCCGACACCACCTCCTGCTCGTACGACACCCCGTACGCCTGCTCCTGGGAGGACGGCCGGTGGGACTCGTCCGGCGGATCGGGACACGGCTTCGGGGACGGCGGACGCGACGGCGGCCGCCCCTGACCCCGGCCTGGTCCCAGCGTGGCCCCGGCCCGGCCGCCGACCCGCCGGGAGCGACACCCACAGCGCCGCGCCCCGACGGTGCGCCCTGGCGGTGCGAACCCGGCCGGGCCGGTTCCCTCCCGCCGGTCCGCCACCGCGCGCAGGGCGACGCGGCCCACCTCCCCGTACGCCACGTGCACTGGTCAGCTGGGGGGTGAGCTGCGAGGCGAGCGGGATGTCGTCGTAGCCGACGAGCGACAGGTCGTCCGGCGCCCGCGGACCCGCCGTGCGCAGGGCCCGCAGGGCGGCACAGGCACAGCCGGCGGTCATCCCGAGCAGCGGGACGAGGAGCGCGAGCGCGGGCACGTCGTCGAGCCGGTTCGCCGGCCCTGGGCCACCGGTGTCCCCCGCCGCCGCACGAGCGCCCGCGAGCCCCGGCGAAGCCCCTCACTCGTCCTCGAACAGCCCCAGCTCGGCCCAGATCGTCTTCCCGTCGGCCGTGTGCCGGCTGCCCCACCGCTGGGTGAGCTGGGCGACCAGCAGCAGCCCCCGGCCGCCCTCGTCCCACGTCTTCGCCCGGCGCAGGTGCGGGGCGGTGTGGCTGGTGTCGGAGACCTCGCAGATCAGGGTGTCGGCGTCGTGGATCAGCCGGAGCCGGATGGGGCGGGCGCCGTACCGGATGGCGTTGGTGACCAGCTCGCTCACCACCAGCTCGGCCGTGAAGGACGCCCCGACCAGCTCCCAGCGCTCCAGCTGCTCGACGACCTGCTTGCGGATCGGCGCGACGAGCGCCGGGTCGGCGGGGATGTCCCACGTCGCGACCTGGGAGGCGGACAGGCCCCGGGTGCGGGCCAACAGCAGGGCCACGTCGTCGGAGGCCCCGCCGTGGGGGAGCAGCGCGTGCAGGACGCGGTCGCAGGTCTCGTCGAGGGAGTCCGAGTACGCGGCCAGCGCGTCGCCCAGCACCCGGTGACCGGCGTCCACGTCCCGGGACTCGATCAGGCCGTCGGTGTAGAAGGCGAGCACCGAGCCCTCGGTGAGTTCCAGCTCGGCCGACTCGAAGGGCAGCCCACCCAGGCCCAGCGGGGGACCGGCGGGCAGGTCGACCCGGCGCGGTACGCCGCCCGGCGGCAGCAGCAGGGGCGGGGGGTGCCCGGCCCGGGCCAGCGTGCAGCGCCGCGACACCGGGTCGTACACGGCGTACAGGCAGGTCGCCCCGACCTCGCCGGGGCTGCCGCCGTCGCCGCCCGCCTCCTCCGAGAGCCGGACGACCAGGTCGTCGAGATGGGTGAGCAGCTCGTCGGGGGCGAGGTCGATGTCAGCGAGGGTGCGCACGGCGGTACGCAGCCGGCCCATGGTGGCCGAGGCCTGGATGCCGTGCCCGACGACCTCCCCCACCACCATCGCGACCCGCGTCCCGGACAGCGGGATCACGTCGAACCAGTCGCCGCCCACCCCCGCCCGGGCGGCCGGCAGATACCGGGAGGCGGCGTCGACGGCGGCGGTCCGCGGCAGTCTGCGCGGGAGCAGGCTGCGCTGGAGCGCCAGGGCGGTCTCGCGCTCCCGGGAGTAGCGGCGGGCGTTGTCGATGCAGACCGCGGCGCGGGCGGTGACCTCCTCGGCCAGCAGCTCGTCGTCCTGCGAGAAGGGCTCCGGCCGCCGGAAGCGGGAGAACACGACGACCCCGAGGGTGGTACCGCGGGCCTGGAGCGGCACGGACATCGTGGAGTGGATGCCGTACTCCTTCACCCGCCGTACCCGCCGCTCGTCCCAGGCGCGCCAGGCGTCGAGGTCGCCGGACGGCACCGCGGCCACGGTGGTGCGGCCCGCGAGCAGGGAGGTGGCCTGGGGGGAGGCGTCGGGGTAGACGTCCACCTGGCCCGGCTTGACCACGGCCTCCGGGGCGCCCGGATTGACCGAGTGGTGGGCCGCCCGCCGCAGGTGGACCGGCGCGGTCAGCGGGCCGGTGGTCTCACCGCCGTGCTCATGCGGGTCGAGCAGGTCGACGCTGACGAAGTCGGCCAGCGTCGGAACGCACACCTCCGCCAGTTCCTGGGCGGTCCGCGTGACGTCGAGGGTGCTGCCGATGCGCACGCTCGCCTCGTTGACCAGTTGGAGGCGCTCGCGGGCGAGGAAGTGGCCGGTGAAGTCGTGGGCGGTCACACAGACGCCCCGCACCCGTCCGGAAGGGTCGGTGAGCGGCGCGATCCGGGCCAGCCAGGCGTGCGCCCGCTCCTCGCCCGTGGCCTTCATGAACGTCTGCATCTGCTGGCGCTCGCCGGTGGCGAGGACCCGGCGCAGGTAGGCCTCGAGTTCCGCGTTCTGCGGCCGGGTGCCGACGTCGCCGGCGCGCAGGCCCCGGATGCGGGCGGAGGGCAGCTGGAGCAGGTCGGCCATGGCGTCGTTGACCCCGCGCAGCCGCAACCGGTCGTCGAAGATCATCGTGGCGCACGGTGACTGGGTGAGGGCCGCCCGCACCAGCTCGTCGTCCTCCGGCGCCGGGAACCCGTCGGTCCGCGGTGTCACGGCGAGCCAGGTGACCGGGCCGCCGTCCTGTGGCGCCCTGCGGTGGGCGAGCACCCACACGGAGACGGTGTGGCCGTCGCGGTGGCGCAGCGCGAGGGTGCCGCTCCAGCGGTTCTCGCCCGGGCCGGGGAGCGGGAGGCCGCCGTCGGCCAGCAGGGCGGCGGCGGGCCGGCCGACGACCTCGGCGGGGCCGTAGCCGAGCAGATGGCGCGCGCCCTCGCTCCACCGGGTCAGGGTGCCGTCCTCGTGAATGACCGCCCGCGCCGTCGAGGCGTCGTCGAACGGGTCGTCCGGGCTCATCGTCCCCACTCCATCGCGGACACTCACAGTGAACAGGCACGTCACCTGAGTTCCACCTTAGTGCGTGCGGCTCCGGCACGGAGGGCAACCCCTTCCGGCCCTCCCGCCGGGCGATCGAGGGGCGGGAACCGGACGATGTGAGGTATGCGGGGTGCGGGTGGCCGAAGGGGGCGACCGCGCCCTTGACGGGCAGGAGTGGCACGACGTCAGATTCTGTTTGTCGACGATCAGTTGTGAGTACTTCTGCTTCCTGATGAGGGAGAGCCGCCATGACGGTCACTCGCCGATCCGTCCTACTCGCCTCCGCGGCCGCGCCGGCCGCCGGATCGCTCCTCGGCACCACGGCGGCCCGGGCCGCGGAAACCGGCGCGGGCGCCCCGGGCCGCCGTACGGTCGCGCTGCGCGACGGCTGGCGCTTCGCGCTGGTCAATCCCGGCGGCATCACCGACCCGACCGGTCAGTACGCCGACGCCGCCGCCCCGGGACACGACGACTCCGCCTGGCGCGAGGTCGCGATCCCGCACGACTGGAGCATCGAGCAGACCCCCACCACCGGGCTCGGCACCACCAGCGGCACCGGCTTCCTCCCCGGCGGCCTCGGCTGGTACCGCCTGGCCTTCACCCTGCCGGGCGCCCTCGCCGGGAAGCGGATCTCGGTCGAGTTCGACGGCGTCTACATGGACGCGTACGTCTACTGCAACGGCACCGAGGCCGGCCGGCACCCCTACGGCTACACCGGCTTCGCCCTCGACCTCACCGACCTGGTGCACACCGACGGCACCACCGAGAACGTGCTCGCGGTCAAGGTGCAGAACCGCCTCCCGAGCAGCCGCTGGTACTCCGGCAGCGGCATCTACCGGGAGGCCCGCCTCGTCGTCACCGAACCGGTGCACGTGGCGCGCTGGGGCACGTACGTCACCACCCCGGACGTCACCGGCGAGCGGGCCCTGGTCCGGGTGCGCACGGACGTGGTGAACGCCTCCGGCACCGGCACGGACGTCGAGGTCGTCTCGCGGGTCATCGCACCCGACGGCCGCGTGGTGGCCCGTACGTCCTCCACGGTCGCCGTCACCGACAAGACCGCGGAGACCCACGAACTCACCGTCCCCGGCCCGCGGTTGTGGGACTTCGCCGCACCCCACCGCTACACCCTGGAGACCGAGCTGCGCGTCGGCGGCCGGCGCACCGACACCTACCGCACCCGCTTCGGCATCCGCACCTTCCGTCTGGACCCCGACGAGGGCTTCCACCTCAACGGCTCCCACGCCAAGCTCAAGGGCGTCGACCTGCACCACGACCTGGGCGCGCTCGGCGCCGCGGTCAGCGCCGACGCGATCCGCCGCCAGATGACGATCATGAAGTCGATGGGTGTCAACGCCCTGCGCACCTCCCACAACCCGCCGGCGCCCGAGATGATCCAGATCTGCGAGGAGCTGGGCATCGTGATGCTGGTGGAGGCGTTCGACTGCTGGAGAAGCTCCAAAACCCGGTACGACTACGGCCGGTTCTTCGACGAGTGGGCCGACCGGGACATCGCGGAAATGGTGCTGGCCGCCCGCAACTCGCCCGCCGTCGTCATGTGGTCGATCGGCAACGAGATCTCCGAGTTCACCTCCACCGCCGGCCTCGCCATGGCCGACCGGCTCATCGCCGGCGTGAAGGCCTACGACGACACCCGGCCGGTCGTCATCGGCTCCCACCGGCACCGCAGCGTGCCCGCGCCGGGCTCCCCCGGCGACCTGATCCTCGCCAAGCTGGACGGACTCGGCCTCAACTACAACACCGCCAAGTCGGTGGACGCCCTGCACGCCCGCTACCCGCACCTGTTCCTCTTCGAGTCGGAGTCGTCCTCGGAGACGTCCACCCGTGGCGTCTACCAGGAGCCGGAGCGCCTCAACACCGGCGAGAACCACACGCCCGGGAAGCGGGCCACCTCCTCCTACGACAACAACCTCGCCTCCTGGACCATGAGCGGCGAGTACGGCCACAAGAAGGACCGGGACCGCAAGTGGTTCGCCGGACAGTTCCTGTGGTCGGGCATCGACTACATCGGGGAGCCCACCCCGTACGACGTCTTCCCGGTCAAGGCGTCCTTCTTCGGCGCGGTCGACACGGCCGGTTTCCCGAAGGACATGTACCACCTCTTCCGGAGCCAGTGGACCGACGAGCCCATGGTCCATCTGCTGCCGATGACGTGGAACCACGAGAAGGGCGACACGGTCGAGGTGTGGGCGTACTCCAACGTCGACACCGTCGAGCTGTTCCTCAACGGCCGGTCCCTGGGCGTGCGGCGGTTCGACACCAAGAAGACCCTCGACGGCCGGGAGTACCTGGAGACCACCGAGGCCACCGGCGACGACAAGACCTTCACCGACGGTCCGTACCCCGGCAGCTACACCAGTCCCAACGGCAGCGCGGGCAAGCTGCACCTGACCTGGAAGGTGCCGTACGCGCCGGGCGTGCTGAAGGCGGTGGCCCGCCGGGACGGCAGGGTGGTCGCCACCGACGTGCTGCGCACCGCCGGCGCCCCGCACGCCGTCCGCCTCACCCCGGACCGCGCGTCCCTTCCCGCCGACGGCCGCTCGCTCGTCTTCGTCACCGCCGAGGTCGTCGACGCGCGCGGGGTCCTCGTGCCCGACGCCGAGCACCTCATCTCCTTCGAGGTGGGCGGCGGCCGGCTCGCCGGGCTCGACAACGGGCGGCAGGAGAGCGCCGAGCGCTACCAGGCCAGTACCCGAACGGCCTTCCGCGGCAAGGCACTCGCCATCGTGCGCGCCGGCACCGAGGCGGGTGCCCTGAAGGTGACCGCACGCGTGGACGGCCTGCGCCAGGGCTCCGCCACCGTGCGCACCACCCCCGCCCGCCCGGTGGTGACCACCCCGGCGGCGGCCGTCGCCCCCGACCACCCGGCGCCCCCGGACCATCCGCACGCGGACGCCAGTCACTCCGGCCGCCCCGACACCCTGCCCGCCGCCATGCTGGACGGCGACCCGGCCACCGGCTGGTCCAACGCGTTCGTCAAGGCGGCCACCGCCCTGCTGCCCGCCTTCGACCAGGCGCGGGCACAGGACTGGGTCTCGGTGGACTGGGGGCGGACGCGGACCGTCGACCGGGTGGAGGTGTCGTTCACCGTCGGTGCCACGCACAGCCTGCCCGCGTCGGTCGAGGTGGCGGTCTGGGACGGAAAGCGGTACGCGCCGGTCACCGGGGCGGCCGTCGACTGGGCGGAGGCCTCGGACGAGCCCACCGTGATCACCTTCGACGCCGTCCGCGGCTCCCGGCTGCGGCTCACCCTGACGAGCAGTCACCCGGGTGAGGCCCGTGGGGCGCTGCGGATCAGCAGGCTGGAGGCGTAGCCCCGGACGGACGGTCCCGGCTCATGCAGGCGGTCCGGGCGAGGGAGCGTTCCAAGCCGTCCTGTCCGGACCGTTGACGGGGTGTCATGACTCCAACAAGCATGTCCTGCGACCGACTTTGGGAGCGCTCCCATGCGGTGTGCTTCCCCGAGGAGCCCAGGAGTCCCGACGTGAAACGACGCAGAACCACCCTGCTGACCCTGGCGGCCCTGCTGGGCACGGCGCTCACCGCGCTGCCCGCCCAGCAGGCCGGGGCCGAGGAGACCGAGCAGGTCAGGAACGGCACCTTCGACACCAGTACCGACGCCTGGTGGACCAGCAACGTCGTCGCCGGCCCGGAGGGGGGCCGGCTGTGCGCGGACGTGCCGGGCGGCACCATCAACCGCTGGGACTCCGCCGTCGGCCAGGACGGCATCACCCTCGTGAAGGGGGAGACGTACCGGTTCTCCTTCTCGGCGTCCGGCGTGCCCGAGGGGCATGCGGTGCGGGCGATCGTGGGCCAGTCGGTGTCGCCGTACGCGACCTGGCACGAGGCGACTCCCGTGCTGGGCGAGCCGGCGGGCTCGTACTCCTACACCTTCACCTCGCCGGTCGACTCCGCGCAGGGCCAGGTCGCCTTCCAGGTCGGCGGCAGCGCGGACCCCTGGCGGTTCTGCCTCGACGACGTGTCCCTGCTGGGCGGGGTGCCGCCGGAGGGGTACGAGCCGGACACCGGGCCGCGGGTCCGCGTCAACCAGGTCGCCTACCTGCCCGCCGGGCCGAAGAACGCCACCCTCGTCACCGACGCCACCGCAAGGCTGCCCTGGGAGCTGAGGAGCGCCGCCGGTGCGACGGTCGCGCGGGGCTGGACCGTGCCGCGCGGAGTCGACGTCTCCTCCGGGCAGAACGTCCACTCCATCGACTTCGGCGCCCACCGCACCCGCGGCACGGGCTTCACGCTGGTCGCCGACGGAGAGACCAGCCACCCCTTCGACATCGGCACCGCCGCCTACGAGCGGCTGCGCCTGGACGCGGCCAAGTACTACTACACGCAGCGCAGCGGCATCGCGATCCGTGACGACCTGCGCCCGGGCTACGCCCGCCCCGCCGGTCACCTGGGCGTGGCGCCCAACCGGGGCGACCGCGACGTGCCCTGCCAGCCGGGCGTGTGCGACTACACGCTCGACGTCACCGGCGGCTGGTACGACGCCGGCGACCACGGCAAGTACGTCGTCAACGGCGGCATCTCCGTCTGGGAGCTGCTGAGCACGTACGAGCGCGAACGGCTGGCCCGCACCGGCGAGTCGGAGAAACTGGGCGACGGAACCCTCGCCATCCCGGAGAGCGGCAACAAGGTGCCGGACCTCCTCGACGAGGTCCGCTGGGAGCTGGAGTTCCTGCTGAAGATGCAGGTGCCCACGGGGCAGCCGCTGGCCGGCATGGCGCACCACAAGATCCACGACGAGCAGTGGACGGGCCTGCCCCTGCTGCCGAGCGACGACCCGCAGAAGCGCGAGCTGCACCCGCCGTCCACCGCGGCGACCCTCAACCTGGCGGCGACGGCCGCGCAGGCGGCACGCCTGTACAAGCCGTACGACAGGCAGTTCGCGGCCAAGGCCCTGGCGGCCGCCCGCAAGGCCTGGGCGGCGGCGCGCGCGCATCCCGACGTCTACGCCTCGGAGAGCGACGGCGTCGGCGGCGGCACCTACGCCGACGGCGACGTCACCGACGAGTTCTACTGGGCGGCGGCGGAGCTGTACCTCAGCACCGGCGACAAGGCGTTCGCGGACCACGTCCTGAACTCCCCGGTCCACACGGCCGACATCTTCGTCCCCGCCGGCTACGACTGGGCGCGGACGGCGGCGGCGGCCCGGCTGGACCTGGCGACCGTGCCGAGCGGGCTGCCCGGCCGGGACAAGGTGCGCCAGTCGGTCGTCAAGGGCGCGGACCGCTACCTGGCGACGCTCGGCTCACACCCGTACGGCATGCCGTACGCCCCCGCCGGCAACCTCTACGACTGGGGATCCAACCACCAGGTCCTCCACAACGCGGTCGTGATCGCCACCGCGTACGACATCACGGGCGCCTCGAAGTACCGTGACGGCGCGGTGCAGAGCATGGACTACATCTTCGGCCGCAACGCGCTGAACATCTCGTACGTGACCGGCTACGGCGAGGTCCACTCCCACAACCAGCACGCCCGCTGGTACGCCCACCAGCTCGACCCGAGCCAGCCGAACCCGCCGAAGGGCACGCTGGCCGGCGGTCCGAACTCGAGCATCCAGGACCCCCTGGCGCAGAGCAGACTCCAGGGCTGCGTCGGCCAGTTCTGCTACATCGACGACATCCAGTCCTGGTCGACGAACGAGCACACCATCAACTGGAACTCCGCGCTGACCCGGATGGCGTCGTTCGTGGCCGACCAGGGACGGCGGGGATAGACCGTGTGTGACCGGACGGTGTCCGAAGCTGCCGTCGACCGATCGGTCGCGTGACCGCTCGGACACCGTCCGGTACCGTCATACCATCACTTTGACCTGGGGATATTTACGAGTAAGTACCCGAGCGGTACCGTGAAGGGCATGCCAGCCCTCAATGTGGAATTCAGCGATCGCGAGCTGGAGGACCTGCGGCAGATCGCCAAGGAGCGCGGTACGTCGATGAAGGCGCTCGTGCGGGAGGCCGCCGCCGCCGACATAGCGCGCCACCGGGCGCTCCAGGAGGGCGCGGAGGCCTTCCGCCGGTTCTTCGCGTCCCACGCCGACGAGTTCGCGGCGGCCTTCCCCGACGACGAAGCGCCCCTCAAGGGCGAGGGGCAGGTCGCCTGACCGATGACGCCCGTCATCCACATCGACGTGCCCTGGCTGCTCCAGCGCCACGAAGAGGTCATGCCGGACCAGCCCACCGTCAACGACTTCTCCGCGCTGGTCGCCGCCGTCGCCCGGCACCGCGTCGACCCGCCCCGGCTCGGCGTCGACTCCGACCCGGCCTGGCGGGCCGCCGCGCTGCTGCACACCCTCGCGCTGCTCAAGCCCCTGCCGTCGGCCAACGCCCGCTTCGCCTGCGCGACGGCGGTGGCGTACATGTTCGTCAGCGGCGTCGGCATCGACCCGCCCTACGGGGCCCTCGTCGACCTGGCCCGGGACCTGATCGACGGCCGGGCCGACGTGTACGGCGCCGCCGACCGGCTGCGGTCCTGGCAGATCTGAGCGCACCGGCCCGCGGGGGGCCTCCCGGGCCGCCGGCCGAGGGCGGGAGGAACAGGGCCGGCGGCCGTACTCGCGCGGGAGAGCCGCCGTCCCGCGCGGGGCCTCCGAGGAGGGGCCGCACCCAGTCCACTACGCCCCGCCGCGCGCCGGGAAGGTGTGCGTCGCGCCGGCGCGTGCACGCGTTTCACACCGGGTGCGCCACGCACGCACAGGGCGGCGAAAGCCGTTGCCGGGGACGGGCATCGGGACTTCGGCACATCGCGCGAGACGGAAATGGGGCATCGCGGGAGACGGAATTCGGGCAGGAAATCGAGGCTTTCTTATCGACATTCTTTCAACAGTGGCCGGGAATCTCCGGCAGCTTGTTGCGTACGACTCAGTTGTGCAAGGGTGAGCCACTCGTGCGGGGGGCCGGGGCGGGAATGCCCCGTGTTTCGCCGGCGGAGGCGAACGCGTGCTCCCCGCCGCGCCGAACAGGTACGTACCAAAGGAAGCCGCTCAGTGCTCACCCCCCCTCCTCCTCGCCCTCCCTATCCCCCGCCCGGCGGGGGACCCGGAGAATCCGACGAGTCCCTCGCCGCGGGGGTGCGCGGCGGCACGGACAGTGAGGTCGGCCAGTCCACCGCGCTGCTGATCGCGCGGCACTGGCAGCCGGTGCACGAGTACGCGGTCGTCTGCCTCGCCTCCTCCACGGGCGTCGCCTCCATGGTCACCACGGCCGCGTTCCACCAGGTCTTCGACCGGCTGAAGCTGGGCGAGCCGGGCACGGCGCTGCGCCCCCGGCTGCTGGTGACCGTGCGGGACACGATCCGGCTGTGGGCCGCCGACGAGGGACTGTCCGGTGTCCTGCCGGACCTGCGCAAGCCGGCGGGCGCCCGCGGGATGCGCGCCGCCAAGTCCATGACCCCCGAGAACCGGGTGCTCACGGAACGCGCCTTCCACGGCCTGCCCCCGGTCGCCCGCTGCGTCCTGTGGCACGTCGAGGTCGAGGCCGAGCCGATCACCGTGGCCGCCGGACTGCTCGGCATGGACACCGACACGGTCGCCGCCGCGCACGAGCAGGCCCGCGAGAAGCTCCGCGAGGGCTGTGTGCGCGCCCACCGGGAACTCGCGCCCAGCAAGGACTGCCGCTTCCACAACCGGCTCCTCGACGTGCCCATGCGCCGCGGCGGCGACCTCCTGCCGGACGTCCGCCAGCACCTGGACGCCTGCCGGTACTGCCGGTCCGCGGCCGAGCAACTCGGCCATTTCGAGGGCGACTTGGGTGTGCTGCTGGCCGAGGTGGTGCTCGGCTGGGGCGCCCGCCGCTACGTCGAGTCACGTCCCGGCCGCGTCGGCGGGGAGACCATACGCCTCAGAGGCTCGGCCCGGCACCGCGGCGGGCGGTCGCGCGCCACCCGCCGCACCACCCTGCTCGACCGCATACCGTCCCCGCGCCGCCGCGCACCGGGCGGCCCCCGGTCGCCGCGGGCGCTGATGACGGGCGTCGGCCTCGCCTCGGCCGGCCTGCTCACCACCCTGCTCGCCGCCGGCATGTGGTCGGACGACGGCGGCGCGGACCCGGCCGCCTCCACCAGCGCCACGGGCGGCGGCGCGGCCTCCGGCACCGACTCCCAGTCCGCGCCCACCGCCACCCCCTCGGCCCCGGACACCGCCCAGCTGCCGACCGTGCCGAGCCGGACCAGGCTGCGCAACGCCGCCGCCGACCTGTGCCTGGACATCCGGGGCGAGGTGACGGCGGGCGCCGCCGTCGAGCTGGCGGACTGTTCGTCCGAGGCGACCCAGCAGTGGTCGTACGAGGACGACGGACAACTGCGCAACGTCGCCGATCCCGAGCTGTGCGTGGACTCGCACGCGGACGCCGGTGTCGTCATCCTCGGCGCGTGCGCCGAGGCCGGCGACGCCCGTGCCGACGACGTCCGTCACGACCTCACCGTGCAGGGGGAGTTGCTGCCCCGCTGGGACAAGACACTCGCCCTCGCCTCCACCGGCGAGGACCCCGGCGCCGACGTCGTCGTCAAGGTCCGCGACCACTCCACCGGCCAGCGCTGGCTCACCGACGCCGGCACGGCCGGCCCCGGCTCACTCGAGGTCACCGGCAGGGAGACCCTGCCGGCACAGCCCGTCGAACTGTCCGACCGCACGGCGTGACGGGCCGCCGGCCGCTCGGGCGTACGGCGTGAGACGTGCCGTCAGCGGGACGAGCGGGACGAGCGGGGCACGAGACGGGAGAGAAGACACGCCTGGGCGGCGCGCCGGATGCCGTGGGCACCGCGACCCCATCAGCTGGTGCCGTGCCCCAGGCCGGCCGCGTACACGAACGGCATGACGCCGCCGGCGGCGGCTCGGCGTCGACGAGGGAGTCGCCCGCCGCCGACGCCGACTCGGCGCCGACCAGGAGCGCGGCCGTGCGCGGGGCGTGCGGCCGCATGGTCCGTCGTCCCGTGGCCGCGGGTCCCCTTTCGACGCGGCCGTCGCCAGTCCTTTCGCGCGTCCCGCACGCGAAACCGGCGACGGGGCAGAAGCGAACCGGCGACGGCGAGCAAATGCGGCTGTGGGCGCTGAGTGCGGGGGACCGGCGGGCGGAACCTGGTTGATTGGGTCGGCCGGGGTGTGTGGCTTGCACGGTCTGTCGTCCTGTGGCCGCGGGCCGAGGGGGACGGCGAGCATGCGGCGCCGAGTGCTGGGCCCCGGCGGGTGGGAATCCGGTTGATCGGGTCGGCAGGGGTGTGTGGCTGCGCGGTCGCGCCGTCCTGTGGCTGCGGGTCGACGGGGACGGCGAGCAGGTCCGGCGCTGAGTGCGGGCACTGGCGGACGGGGATCCGGTTGACGGGCCGGCCGGGATGGCCCGGCGCACGGTCCGTCGTCCCGTGGCCGCGGGTCGGCGGCGGCGAGCATGCGGCCTGGGCGCCGAGTGCGGGGGACCGGCGGGCGGGGACCCGGTTGATCGGGTCGGCCGGCGTGTGTGGCTGCGCGGTTCGGTGGGGGTGCCGCTGGGGCGGATCGTCATCCCGCGTCCTCGACGAGGTCGTCCGGGCCGGCGGTCGCCGGGCCGGCGTGGCCGGAGAGGGCCAGGGTGAGGTCGAGTTCGGCGAGCAGGCAGCGGATCACGTGCTCGACGCCGGCCTGCCCGTCCAGGCCGAGGCCGTAGACGTACGGCCGTCCCAGCAGCACCGCGCGGGCGCCGAGGGCGAGGGCCTTGAAGACGTCGTCGCCGGTGCGTATCCCGCTGTCGAACAGCACGGTCAGCCGGTCGCCGACCGCCGACACGACGCGGGGCAGCGCGTCGGCGGCCGCGACCGAACCGGCCACCTGCCGGCCGCCGTGGTTGGAGACCACCACGCCGTCCATCCCGGCGTCCGCGGCCAGCCGGGCGTCGTCCGGGTGCAGGACGCCCTTCAGGACGATCGGCCCGTCCCACTGTTCCCGCAGGAACGCCAGGTCCGGCCAGGTCTTGGCCGGGTCCGCGAACAGGCGCACGAAGTGCAGCACGGCCGCGTTCGGATCCTCGTGCACCGGCTTGGCCAGGCCTGCCCGGAAGGCCGGGTCGGTGAAGTAGTTGGCGGTGCCCACGCCGTGCAGGAACGGCAGGTACGCCTGGTCGAGGTCGCGCGGCCGCCACGCCAGCAGCGGGGTGTCGAGGGTGACGACGAGCACCGTGAACCCGGCCGCCCTCGCCCGGCCCAGGAAGCTGCGGGTCACCTCGCGGTCCTTGGACCAGTACAGCTGGAACCAGCGCTCGGCGTCCCCCATCGCCTCCGCCACCTGCTCGATCGGCGTGCTGGACGCCGACGACAGCACGAACGGCACCCCCTGCGCGGCCGCGGCGCGGGCCGCCGCCGACTCGGCCTCCGGATGCATGATCGACAGCACGCCGACCGGGGCCAGGGCGAGCGGGGCGGGCAGGGAGCGGCCCAGCACCTCGACCGACAGGTCCCGCTCGTGCACGTCCCGCAGCATCCGCGGCACGATCCGGCGGCGCCGCAGAGCCGCCCGGTTGGCGCGGGCCGTACTGCCGTCGCCCGCGCTGCCCGCCACGTACCCGACCGGGCCCGGCCCGAGCCGCTGCTCGGTCAGCTCCTCCAGCCGGGTCAGGTCGGTGGGCAGCCGGGGGACCGCACCCGTCATGCCGTTCAGGTAGATCTCGTACTGGAAGTCCGCCCAGTGTTTCGCCATCCGTACCTGCCGCCCCTCGTCGTCCCGTCGTCGAGTACGTGCCGCACGGGACCCTACCGGCAGGTAGCGCTCAGCGGCCGGCGGCCGACTCCCGCAGGACGGTGGCCAGTTCGCGTGGCCGCGAGAACATCGGCCAGTGCCCGGTGTCCATCCGCACCAGATCCCACCGGTCGCCCTCCAGCAGCGCCGCGACGGCGGGCATCGGCTCGTCGCCGTCCAGCAGGCACTTGACGTACGTCGTCGGCAGTTCGGCCGGCGAACGCTTCACCGCGGCCGCCTCGACGAGGGTGGCGCCCGGATGCGGGGTCGAGCCGTCGACGATCCGGCGGATCTCCTCGTCCGTCAGGCCCTGGCCCGCGTAGTCGTCCGCGGTGAGCGGGGGCCAGAAGCCGTCGTGGGCGGCGATCGCCTCCCGCACGTGGTCGCTCGGCCAGCCCGACAGGAACGACTCCCCGTCGACGGGCACGTCGGCGTCGACCAGCACCACCCGCCGCAGCCGGTCGCCGATCCGCTCCGGGGCCAGCCCGACCGGGATCCCGGAATAGCTGTGCCCGACCAGCACCACGTCCCGCGCACCGAGCCGCCCGACCTCGTCGACGATGTCCCGGACGTGCGTCTCGAGACCCGCCGGGACCCCCCGCTTCTCGGCGAGCCCGGACAGCGTCAGCGGATGGACGTCGTCCCCGGCGGCGCGCAGCTCGGCCGCCACCTCGTCCCACGCCCAAGCACCGAGCCAGGTCCCCGCCACCAACACGAAAGGAGTCATGGCCGCAAGGTGGCCGACGGGTCCGACAACGGCGTCCCGTCAACTCCCGCGCCCGGGCCGGTGATCGGCGCCACCGGCACCGGCACGTCCACGGCCCGGGCCGGCCGCGGGCCCTCGGGCCCGTACACCGCGCGGGGCTCCGGGAACAGCCTCAGCGGGGACAGGTACAGCACGGCGGCGATCGCCGGGGAGGGGCAGGCCGATCGGACAGGACCGGGGAAGGCGCCCAGGGCGCAGGTGGAGAAGGTGTTCGCGCCGCCGAAGGCCAGCCGGAACAGGTCGAAGGGGGTCGCGGTGCGCTCGGCGCCGGGGACGCGGTCCACACCGTGGGCTTCGACCTCGGTGGGGGAGGGACGTGGACGGCGACGGCTGAGTGGGGGCCGGGGCGGACGGCGAGGCCGACGAGGACTCCGGCGGACGGACGACGGGGGAGCGCGGGCATGGCGCGGCGGGCTGAACGGCCGCTGCCGCCGCGGGGTGGGCGGCGTGAGCGGACGGCGTCCGGAACGAGGTCCGCCGAACGTACGGCGCCGGGCAGGGCCCCGGCCAGAGGACGATTCCTCCTTCTCCGCGGCCCCGAATGGAGGAAACGGGCGCTGTCGCCGGGGGGACGGGAGGGGGTCGCGGGGCGGGGCGCGGCGCGAAAGCGGAATGTTTCCGGACGATTGACGAGCCTATGAAAACCGGTCACCGCGGCGAGCCGGGGGATCATGAAGCGCTTGCTTACGGGGTTGAACCGTTCGAATTCCGTGACTTCGCGCCACTGATTCAACACGCAAGGTTACTGAAACCTGTGGGGTCGATGTGAGTTTCGGCGGCGGACTCGGCAGACTCGCGTTCGCCGCGTTCGGCACAGATCGCGCCGACCGGCACACCCCCGAATCAAGCGGAAGGATGCACACAATGCGGAACACCGCGCGCTGGGCAGCGACCCTCGGCCTCACGGCCACCGCCGTCTGCGGACCCCTCACCGGGTCCGCGCTCGCCGCCCCGGCCGCTCCGGCCTCGCTGTACGCCCCGTCGGCCCTGGTGCTGACGCAGGGCCACGGTGAGAGCGCCGCCGCCGTCGGCCCGGCCCGTGCCGTCACCCTGAGCTGCGCGCCCAGGCCCTCCGGGACCCATCCCGCCCCCGCCCAGGCATGCGCCGAACTGCGGGCCACCGACGGCGACTTCGAGGCCCTGACGGTCACCGGCGACGCGTGGTGCACCAAGCAGTACGACCCCGTCGTGGTCACCGTCGACGGTGTGTGGCAGGGCAAGCGCGTCTCCTATGAGCGCCTCTTCTCCAACGAGTGCGTGAAGAACTCCGCCAGGAGCACCCTCTTCGCGTTCTGAGACCGGGATCGCGTGGCCCCGTGGACGCCGCGAGAGGCTCGTGACGTGGGGAGTGCGAGCCACTGACACGGGACCACCGCGATCTCGCACCAGGGGCCGGCCGGGCGGAGTGGGGCCGCCCGCCGGCCCCTGGTATCACCACACACGCGAGCGTCGGACACCGTGCGCCGCCGGGCGCGGTGTCAGCACCGGTCGCGATGGCTGGTGTCGCACCACGGATAACGGCGGCTGCGCCGGCAGGTGCACAGGGCGACCCGGAAGCGGTCGGAGACGACCGTGGAGCCGTCCTCCAGCTCCACTTCCACCGGACCCTCGACGAGCAGCGGGCCCCGGCGCTGGACGGTGATCCTGCGGGGCTCGGCGGCGGGGGAGCGCGGCCCGGGGGAGGGGTCCGGCCCGGCGGCGGTGCGCCGGTCGGCGCCGGAGCCCGGCTCAGCAGGGGAGTTCGGCACGGACGACCACCAGTTCCTCGTTGTCCTCGTCGGTGGAGAGCAGCCCGCACTCGCGCAGCCACTCCTCGCGCGAGCGCAGGACCGGTCCGAAGGGGATGCGGCGACGCCGGGTCACCGAGGCCTTCAGGCCGGTCGCGCGCAGATGCGCGAGGGTGCGGTCCGGGTCGCTGAGCGCGGAGTGCACCATCAGCAGTACTCCGCCGGGCCGCAGCAGCTCCGGCGCCTCGCGGCAGATCCGGTCCAGGACCAGCCGGCCGTCCCCGCCCGCGTCCCAGGCCCGGGCCGGACCGCGCGGCTCCCGGCCGCCCGTGGGGGCCGGCACGTACGGCGGATTCGTCAGGATCAGGTCGAAGGACTGCCCGCGGACGGGCTCGAAGAGGTTGCCCTGCCGTACGCGCACCGGCAGCCGGGCCCGCCACACGTTCCAGCGGGCCGCGCACACCGCCCGCCAGGACACGTCGACGGCGGTGACCCGCCCGCCGCGGCGGGCGGCCTCCAGGGCGAGCGCGCCGGAGCCCGTGCCGACGTCGAGGACGTCCGCGCCCGGTGGGAGCGGTTCGTCGGACAGCGCCCCGGCCAGCAGGTCGGTGTCCTCCTGAGGGGCGTAGACGCCCGGAAGTACCAGCGGATTCACTCTGATCATGTACCCCGGCATTCAGGAAATATGGGCCATTTGGGTATGGAGAGGGGTGTACAAGGAGGAAATGCCCGCGCGCCAGGAGCTGAGCAGACGTGCGGCGAGGCGGTCCTCCAGCAGACCGGTGACGTCGATGCCGAAGGCGATGTCGGGGGCCAGCTGCGGCTCCTCCTCCAGCAGGCCGCCGATGACGTCGTGCCGGACGACCTGCTCGTGGACCGCGTCGGCCTCGACGTGTTCGTCGTAGAAGTACGCGGCGGCGGGACCGGCGTCCGTGCGGCGCATCGCCTCGGCGAGCCGCCGGGAGCCGGGGGAGGAGGTGATCTCGACCGCCGCGAAGTGGCCCACGAGTGCGCCGCGCAGGGAGCGGTGCAGGCCGAGCAGCGACATGAGGTTGACCGTGGCCAGCGTCTCGGCGCACGCGGCGTCCAGATAGCGGCCGTAGGTGGTGTCCAGGCCCAGGTCCGTCATCAGGTTCGCGAACAGGCGGGCGTGGACGCGGTCCGCGCGGCCGCCGCCGTACTCGTCGAACTCCACCGCCGCCATGGCCGCCTTGGCCCGGCCCCACAGCCGGGGCAGCACCCAGGCGTGCGGGTCGGCCTCCTTGAGGTGGTACAGCGAGCGCTGGGCGGCGTACTCGCGCAGGTGCCACAGCTCACCGTCGTCGCGCAGGAAGTGGGAGACGCCGGTGCCCTGGACGGGCTCCACGAGAAGCTCCGCGAGCGCCTCGTCGAGGCTGTCGTGGACGGGCGTGTCGGCGCGCAGGGCGGTGAGGAACCGGTGCTCCAGCGCCGCCCGGACCCGCAGCAGGTCGGGGTCCCACTCGAGGTCCGGGCTCACCCCGGCGAAGCCGCGGTAGTGCAGTTCGTAGCAGAGGTACAGGGCCAGCTGGAGGTCGTCGCCGTAGACGGGCGCGCCCGCCACCGCCTCGGCGGGCGGCAGCGGGCCCGCGCCCAGCAGGTAGGCCCGGACGGCCCCGGAGAGCGGGCCCCGGGCGGCCGGCAGGCGGGGTCCTTCGTGTGGTCCTTCGTGTGCCATGCCGGCCGTGTACCCCGCGATCACCAGGCCATCCGCCGGGTGGGCCCGGCCGGTGGGGGTACTCCCAGCCGGCATGCCCCGGGACTGCTCGGGCCACGCGGGGCGGGGCGGGGGCTGGGCTTCGTCGGTGGTCGCGGGGATGCCGGCCGAGATGGTGGCATGCGTCGCCCGTCCTGGCCGCCTGGTTCCGCTGTCGGCCGCCCCGGGCTGATACGGGGAGCCGAATGAGCCCCGTCGGGCCTCGTCGGTAGAAACCGGTGGAAGCGCGGACGCCGGTTGAGGCGCTGGCCACGGCGCCGCGCGGGCGAGGGGTGGTGGGCGGTGTCCTCGCGGCCGAGAGGCCGGCGGGATTGCTTTCCGGCTGAGAGTGCCCGGCGGTTCCGTCGGCCTGGGGCTTCCGGCGCCTGTGGGGCGGGGGTGACGGCCGTGTCGTCCGGCGTGCGGGTGGTGGCCGGGCGGTCGCTGGGCGGTGCCGCCCGGCCGGGGCGCCCGGTGGTCAGTCGCCCTGGGATTCCTCCTGGGCGCGGGTGTTGGGCGTGATGGCCTCGCCGGCCTCGCCGCTGTGGCGCCGTTCGTCCCGCGAGGCGTCGGTGCGGCGCTCGGCCTCCTCTATCTCCCGCAGCACCTCTTCGAGCGCCGTCTCGGGGCGGTCGTCGGAGCGCTCGCCCTCGGAGCGCTCGCCCTCGGGGCGCTCGGCGTCGTGGGGCAGGGGGTCGGACATGGGGCTCCTTTCCTGGTGGGGTGGCGGTCAGTTCTTCCCTGAGGCGATCCGCAGGGGTACCGGGTCCGGTGGCGCGGCCTCCTCGGCGAGCCGGGTGACCTCCGCCCACCAGGACGCGCCGTCCTCGATGTGGCGCAGCAGGACGCCCTCCCGGATCGCCCACGGGCAGACGGTGACCGTCTTCAGCCCGATCAGCTTCATCGCCGTGTGCCCGACCACCGCGCCCGCCAGGCTCTGCGCGGAGCGCGGCGCGGAGATGCCGGGCAGCCGGGCGCGTTCGGCGGCGGGCAGGGCGGCCAGCCGTTCGACCGCCTGGCCCAGGGCGCGACTGTCCAGGGTGCGGTCGACGAACGGGCCGTGGCGTCCGGGCGGCGCCCCGCACAACCGCCCCAGCTGCTGGAACGTACGCGAGGTGGCCACCGCGGTGCGCGGGCCCTCCCAGCGGATCCGGGCGGCCACGTCCCGCAGCTGGTGGCGCACCCTGCGCCGCAGCGCGCGGACACGCTCCGGGGACGGCGGATCCTGCTCCGCGAAGAACTCGTGGGTCAGCCGGCCGGCCCCGAGCGGCAGCGAGGCCACGAAGTCCGGCAGCCGGCCCCGCCCGAACGCCACCTCGAACGAACCGCCCCCGATGTCCATGAGCGCGAGCGGCCCCGACCGCCAGCCCATCCAGCGCCGGGCGCCGAGAAAGGTCAGCTCGGCCTCCACCTCGCCCGGCAGGGTGCACAGCGGCACACCGGTCCGCGCGCGGACGGCGCGCAGCACCTCCTGGCGGTTCGGGGCGTTGCGCACCATGGCGGTCGCGAACGCCAGCGGGCTCGCCGCCCCCCACCGGGTCGCGGTGCGGCTCGCGGCGGCGACCGCGTCGACGAGCTGCTCGACGGCCTCCTCGGGTATCGGCTCGCCCGGCTTGACCTGCTCGGACAGCCTCAACCGCCACTTGGCCGTGTGCACCGGCAGCGGTACGCCGTCCTCCGCGTCGGCCACCACCAGCCGCACCGTGTTAGATCCCGCGTCCAGCACGCTGATTCTCATATACCGGCGAGTACCCAGGCGGGCCCCGTCATGCCCCTCGCGGTGGGGCGTACGCCGCCTACGCCCGAGTGCCGACGGACGAGGGGACAGGGGACGAGGGGACAGGGGGCGAGGGAATAGGGGGACGGGGCCGGGGGAGTGGTGCGAGGGCCACTCCGGCCGGACCGGTGGCGGCCGTCCGGCCGGTGCCCGGTCAGGCCAGCTGTCGTCGCACCAGCTCGTGCAGCCGGCCGCCCGTGTCGGCGAGGAGCTGGGCGGGCGGGCCCTGTTCGGCGACCTTGCCGTTCTCCATGACCACGACCCGGTCGGCGTCCATCACGGTCGACAGACGGTGGGCGATGACGATGCGGGTCGCGTTGAGCTTGCGGGTGCTCTCGATGACCGTGCGCTGGGTCTCGTTGTCGAGGGCGCTGGTGGCCTCGTCGAAGAAGAGGATGCGCGGCCGGCGGATCAGCGCCTGGGCGATCATCAGCCGCTGGCGCTGGCCGCCCGAGACCGACCCGCTGCCCGAGACGATCGTGTGCAGCCCCATCGGCATCCGCTTGATGTCCTCCGCGAGCCCCGCCAGCTCGGCCGCCGCCATCGCCTCCTCCGGCGTGTACGACTCGGTGCCGCAGATGACGTCCAGGATGGAGCCGGTGAACGGCTGGGCGTGCTGGAGGACGACCCCGCACTGGCGGCGGACGGCCGACTGGTCGAGGGCCGCCAGGTCCTGGCCGTCGTACAGCACACTCCCGGAGACCGGCTTGTCGAAGCCGATCAGCAGCCTGAGCAGCGTGGACTTGCCGCAGCCGCTCGGGCCGACGATCGCCACGAACTCGCCGGGACGCACCTCGAAGGAGACGTCGTCCAGGACGAGGGGGCCGTCGTCGGAGTAGCGGAACGACAGGCGGCGGGCCTCGACCGCGCCGGACAGCGGGCCCGGCCGGGTGCTCGCCGCCCGCACCTCGGGGGTCGCCTCCAGCACCGGGCGGATCTCCTCGAACAGCGGCAGCGCGGCCACCGCCGACACGAACGCGCCGGTCAGCGAGGTGACCGAGGTGAGGAGCATGGTCATCGAGGTGTTGAAGGTGAGGAATTCCGCCGCCGACAGCGTCCCGCGGGCCGGGCCGGCCAGCAGCATGAACATCAGCAGGGAGCACAGCGGCAGGTACACCGCGCCGAGCACCGCGTTGAGGTTCTTGATCCGGCCGAGCCGCTGCTGGAGCTCCCGGCTGCGGGCGAACTGGGCGGCCCAGGCCGCGTACGCGTAGTTCTCGGCGGCCGCGATCCGCAGCTTTGGCAGGCCCCGCAGGGTCTGGAACGCCTGGTTGTTCAGCTTGTTGCCGAGCACCACCAGCCGCCGCTGCCAGCGCACCTGCCACAGCCCCAGCCCCAGGAACACCGCGGCGATGACGGCGAGCATCCCGATCGCCGCCAGCGCCATCGGGACGCTGTACCACAGCAGCAGCCCCAGGTTCATGGCGCCGATCGTCACCGACTGCGCGACCGACGGGCCGAGGCCCGCCAGCAGGCGGCGGACGGCGCTGATGCCCATGGCGGCGCTGGCCAGTTCACCGGTCGAGCGTTCGGCGAAGAACTTCGTCGGCAGCCTGAGCAGCCGGTCCCACACGGCCGGCTGGAGCGTCGCCTCGATCCGGCCCTCCAGCCGCAGGATGGTCAGGTTCTGCAACAGCAGGAACGCCGCCGCCACCACGCTGCTGACCATCACGGCCAGACAGACCTGGACGATCAGGTCCTGCTGGGCCCTGGGCACGTACTCGCCGAGCACCTTGCCGGTGGCGATCGGCACCAGTGCCCCGATCACCACCGTGACGAGCCCGCTGAGCAGCAGATGCGTCAGGTCGCCGCCGGTGCCGCGCATGCTGAACCGCAGCAGCCCGAGCGGGCTCGGCTTCCGCTCGGGCAGCGGGCGGTAGAACATGACGGCCCGCGGCTCGAACTCCTCCGCGTTGGCCTTCTCGACCGGTGTCTCCCGCCCGGTCGCGGGATGGACGGCGACATAGCCGCCGCGCCGCCACAGCAGCGCGACCGGTGCCCCGGACAGGGCCCGGTGGCCGACGAGCGGGCCGACGTCGTCCCGCCACCAGCGGCCCTCCAGGCGTACGGCGCGGGTGCGGACCCGGGAGGCGAGGGCCACCTGCTCGACGGGGTCGAGGCGGTCGTTGCCGGCGCCCATCCGCGTGGGCTCGACGAGCGTGATCCCGGCGGCCTGCGCGACCAGCTTGCAGGCGGCGAAGGTGGCGTCCGCGTCCGCGGCCGTCGTGCGTTGTCCGGCCTTCTTGCCGATCGACGCCAGCAGGGTCCGGTCGGCCTGGGCGCGGACCGCCTCACCGGCCTTGATCCCGGCGGCCGTCCGCGTCTCGTGGGTGCGCTCCAACTGCTCGATCCAGCGGTCCAGCGTGGTCAGCAGGCGGTACTGCTGGTCGACCATGGACTGCCACACCGCCGGGTCCATCAGCAGGTCGGCGGCGGCCTCCGCGCCGTACAGGGAGCCGTACTGGACGCTGCCGGGCGGCACCTGCATCCAGAACACGTCGTCGTCCTCGCCCGTGCTCGAATACGCCCGCACGGGGGCACCCCCGTCCTCCGCGGGCCGGTCGGCGGCCATCGGCGCCTGGAAGAGGACGGACAGGCCGCGGCCGACGCCGAGCGCGAGGGCGTACTCCAGCGGGCTGGTCGTGGGCGGCACGTACTGGGGATTGCCGTACTCGTCGTAGGACCAGGTCTGGGTGCTCGCCGGCTGGTACAGCTCGCGCAGGTTGACGCGGTGGACGACGCAGTCGCGCAACGGGCGCGCGACCAGCGTGTGCTGAGGGCCGGCGACCGGGCCGAGGAGCAGCGAGCCCGCCTCCAGCCGGCCCAGGTGGTGCCAGTGGCCCTGCTGTTCGGCGTCCACCGCGAACAGGTCCAGCGCCCCGGCCGCGACCAGCCACAGCACCTGCGGGCCCTCCAGGTCCAGACGGCTGAACCCGGCGCAGTCCACACGGGCGCCCAGGGAACCGAGGGCGCCCAGGACGAGGTCGCCCTCCTGGGGCAGACGCGGAGTCGTCATCTCACCGCTCCCTGACCAGCGCCGCGTACGCGCCGCCGCGCGCGACGAGGTCCTCGTGCCGCCCGCGTTCCACGACCGAGCCGTGCTGGAGGACGACGATCTCGTCGCTGTCGCGGACCGTGCTGAGCCGGTGGGCGATCACCACGCACGCACAGCCCCGCCGGCGCAGGTTGTCCATGACCACCAGCTCGGTCTCCGCGTCCAGCGCGCTCGTGACCTCGTCGAGGACGAGGATGCTCGGCCGGCGCACCAACGCCCGGGCGATCTCCAGCCGCTGGCGCTGTCCGCCGGAGAAGTTGCGGCCGTCCTGCTCGACCTTGCTGTGGATGCCGCCGGGCCGCCGCATGACGACGTCGTACAGCGCCGCGTCCCGCAGGGCGTCCACCACGGCGTCGTCCGGGATCGAGGGGTCCCACAGCGCCACGTTGTCACGGACCGTTCCGTCGAAGAGGAACACCTCCTGGTCGACGAAGGAGACGGAGGCGGCGAGCGCCCCGCGCGGGATGTCCTCCAGGCGCTGCCCGTCGATGCGGATCACGCCCTCCCACGGTGTGTACAGGCCCGAGATCAGCCGGGAGACGGTCGACTTGCCGCTGCCGGAGCCGCCGACCAGCGCCACCTGCTGCCCCGGCCCGACGGTCAGGTCGAAGCCGGTCAGCAGCGGTTTGTCCAGCGGGCTGTAGCCGAAGGTGATGTTCTGGAGCTCGACGTGGCCGTGCAGCCGGCGTGTGGAGTCGGCGCCGCCCGGGCGGTCGTAGAGCGGGTCGGCGCGGAAGTTCTCCACGTCCTTCAGCCGGGCCACGTCCGCAGCGAAGTCCTGGATGCGGCCCGCGACGCCGTTGAGGCGGGTCAGGGGAGCGGTGAAACGGGTGACCAACGCCTGGAAGGCGACCAGCAGGCCCACCGAGATGTGGCCCTCGATCGCCCGCATCCCGCCGATCCACAGGATCAGCGCGCTGTTCAGCGTCGCGAGCGTCGGCGCGACCACGCCCAGCCAGGCGCTCGGCACGCCCAGTCGCTGCTGTTCCTCCAGCGTGGTGGCGTGCTGACCGGCCCACTTGCGGAAGTAGCCGTCCTCGCCGCCGGTCGCCTTCATCGTCTCGATCAGCTGCAGACCGGTGTACGCCGTGTTGGTCAGCCGCGCGTTGTCCGCGCGCAGCTTCGCCGTACGCGTCGCGCGCAGCCGGATCACGATCCGCATGGCGACGATGTTCAGCAGCGCCACACCGATGCCGACGAACGTCAGCTGCGGGTCGTAGGTGTAGAGGAGGACCGCGTACAGGACGACGACCACCGCGTCCACGCCCGCCGAGGCCAGGTCGCGGGCCAGCGTCTCGGCCACCGCGTCGTTGGACTGGAGGCGCTGCACCAGGTCGGCCGGGCTGCGCTGGGAGAAGAAGGTCACCGGCAGCCGCAGCAGGTGGCGCAGGAAGCGGGCGCTGGACAGGGTCGAGGAGATGATGCGGCCGTGGTGGAGGTTGGCCTGCTGGAGCCAGGTCAGCGCGACCGTGAGCAGCACGCACGCGCCCATGGACGTGAACAGCACGTCCAGCAGCGAGGTCTGGCCCCCGATCAGGAACATGTCGATGTAGGTCCGGCTCAGCGCCGGGACGGCCGCGCCCACCAGGACCAGCAGCAGGCTCGCCAGGACGGCGGCGGGCAGGGTGCCCGCGGTGCCGCGCAGCCGGGCGGGCATCGCGCCCAGCACACCCGGCCGGCGCCCGCCCGGCTCGAAGCCCTCGCCCGGCTCCAGCACGAGCACGACACCGGTGAAGCTGCCGTCGAAGTCCTCCATCGGCACGAAACGCCGGCCCTTGCCGGGGTCGTTGATGAAGACGCCCCGGCGGCCGAAGCGGCGGCCCATGCCGTCGTAGACGACGTAGTGGTTGAACTCCCAGAAGAGGATGGCGGGCGCCTTCACCCCGGCGAGGGCGGCCAGGTCCATCTGCATGCCCTTGGCCGTCAGCCCGTAACTACGCGCCGCCTTCAGCAGGTTGCTCGCCCGCGAGCCGTCCCGGGAGACACCGCACGCGATGCGCAGCTCCTCCAGCGGGACGTGCCGGCCGTAGTGCCCGAGGACCATGGCGAGGGAGGCGGCCCCGCACTCCACGGCCTCCATCTGGAGGACCGTGGGCGTGCGGACGGTTCTGCCCCGGCCTTTGGGGACCGTGCGCCTGGGCGGCGCGGCACGGCGTCTGCCGCGGGTTTCCTGAGCGGTGGTCACGGCAGCAGCCAATCGACGGGACGCTGGTCGGCCAGCCGGATCGAGCCGGTGGCCAGGGTCATGGAGGTGAGGGCGTACGGCGGTCCGTCCGCGGAGGACCACTGGTAGCCGCTCTTCGTCGACGTGGAGGTGTCGAGGCGGACGAGGACGGCCACCGGGCGGCCCTTCTTCGTGAACTGCTCGCCCAGCTGGCCGTCCCCGAGGAACGCGGCGATCTGCTGGGCCGACTGGGCCGTGCGGTCCACCGACTTCACCTGGCCGCGCAGGACGCCGTACCGCTGGGACGGCACGGTCTGCACGGTCAGGTCGACGGCCGCGTTCTCCGGGATGGAGGCGGCGTTCTCGGCCGGGACGTACACCGTCGCGTACAGCGGATCGTCGGCGTGGGCGACCTTCTCCACGGCGGCGACGTTCGCGCCGGTGGAGATGATCTGCCCGATAGTGGCGGCGAGCGCGGTGATGCGGCCCGCGGCGACCGTGCGCACCACGGTGTCCCCGTCGGCCGTACGCACCTTCAGTACGGGGGAGCCGGCGGGCAGCCGCTCGCCCTCCTTCGCGAGGACCGCGGTGACCTGGCCCGCCGCCGGGCTCTGCAGGATGTAGCTGCCCTGGCCGTGGGTGAGGACGGCCGGAGCGCTCACCGTGGAGGCGACCGAGCCGGTCACCGCCCACACGGACGCGGCCGCGAGGGCGACCACCGTCACGGACAGCACCAGCCAGCCCTGGGGGCGGGCGAACCGCACCGGCAGGTCGAGTTCCTCCGGCGACTGGAGCTTGGCGAGGGCCTGTTGGCGGAACTGCAAGGGACTTGCCTCACCGGTCGGAAGAAGTCGGAGCGTCGGAAGTGTTCGTCCGGAGCGTGCTACGGCATCCGAGAGTCCCGGAGCCGGGTGCCGGCTCCGGGACTCAGGGGGATCACAAGGGCGCGATCAGAGACCGGCGACCAGGTTGGCGGCCGGAGCGGTGTTCAGGCCGGTGACACCCTCGACGGTGCCGACGGCCGTGTCGACCAGGCCGGAAACCGGGGCGATGCCGTCCACCAGGCCGGTGACGGTGCCGAGGGCGTTCACGGACAGGCCGCCGGAGACGTTGTCGAGGTCGGCGTCGGCGATCTCGACGGTCTCAACCTGGGGGGTGGAGTTCATGGTGGAACTTCCCTTCATATGGATGGCTCATAAGGGGGGAGCGGCCCCCTCTGGGGACAGATGACGGCCGCGACCGCGGGTGCCGGGCACCCGTTTCCGGGAACCCTCGCGGCCCCCGCGGTGCGATGGATCAAAGCAGGTCCGGCGCCGACGCAGCCAATCAACCACCCGTCTCACCAGGGAAGTTGCGTCACAGGAACGTTGAACCGTGCAGGAGTGACCACGTCTTGTCGGCGACTTCTTCACACCTCGGGCGGGGTTCGCTCGGATGAGCGGTCCGTGCCGCCGAGGCGAATCCGACACTCCCGCCCCAATGGCGTGAGCGGCGGCGCGCAGTTGTGCAGGATCGCCGCTCGCCGTGACCCGCTTGGGTAATCGATGTGCAGATTCTCTGAAGCAGGGATTCCGCTCTCCGGCCGGAACGGTCCGTCCACGACTGCTTACCGTCGGTATCAGCCCAGGAGCGCGTAGACCGTGCTCGCCCGGGCCGCGAGCTCGCCCGACCGCTCGGCCGTCATCGTGATGTCCGCGAACGCCATCCGGCGGCCCAGCTTCGTCAGGACCGCTTCGATCAGGACATCCGAATCGGCCACCGCCCGCTGGAACGAGGTGGACTGCTGCACCGTCGTCATCGGCACGAAGGCTCCCCGGGCGGCCGACACGGCGATCACGGTGGCGGTGTCCGCGGCCGCCATCAGCGCCTGCCCCGACAGTCCTCCGCCCTCCCGTGCCAGCGCCTGTGACCAGGGCAGACGCAGCGTCGCGCGGTCGTCTCCCAGGCTCTCGGCGGACAGGTTCAGGGCGAGCACCCAGGGCGCGAAGTTGTCGGAAAGGATCTTGTCGGCTTCGCCGGTGGTCATCGTCATATGGGCGATTGTTCCCCGGGCGGCCGTCCCCGACGCCGGTCATGGCCGATTCGCGTGTTCGCAAAGGAAGTTGGCAAACGGAGTTGAACGCACCCCGCGTCCCCCGCGTACTCATCGGCAACCAGGCGCCGCTGTACGGAGCTGCCGAACACCGGCAGCCAGACCCCGCCCCCCAGGAGGTCGAGTTTTTTGAGTCACAAGCGAATTCCGAAGCGCAAGGCCGCGATCGCGGTAGGCGGTGTGGCGGCGCTCGGAGCGGCGGCACTCCTGCTCCCCAACGCCAACGCCTCCCAGGACGGCGACAACGCGACCGCCGCAGCGCCGAAGACCTTCAAGGCGGCGGACGCCTCGGACCTCGCCTCGCAGCTCGAGGGCCTGCTCGGTGACGCCTTCGCCGGCTCGTACTACGACGCCGACCAGCAGCAGCTGATCATCAACGTGGTCAACGTCTCCGGTGACGAGAACAACGTCATCGTCCAGGCGAAGAAGGCAGGTGCGCAGGTCCGCGAGGTCGAGAACAGCACGGCCGAACTCGAGGCGGCGGCGCAGACCCTCAAGGCCGAGGCGACCATCCCGGGCACCGCGTGGGCGGTCGACCCGCGGACGAACAAGATCCTCGTCACCGCCGACTCCACGGTCACCGGCAGCAAGTGGGACCAGCTGGAGTCCACCGTCCAGAGCCTCGGCGCGCAGACGGCGACCATCAAGAAGTCGGCCGGCACGTTCAAGACCTTCGCCTCCGGCGGCGACGCCATCTTCGGCGGCGGGTCGCGCTGCTCCCTCGGCTTCAACGTCACCGCCGGCGACGGCGCCCCGGCCTTCCTGACGGCGGGTCACTGCGGCGTCGCGGCCGAGGCGTGGGCGGACGCGGAGGGCGGCGAGCCCATCGCCACCGTCGACCAGGCGACCTTCCCCGGGGAGGGCGACTTCGCACTCGTGAAGTACGACGACCCCGCCACGGTCGCTCCGAGCGAGGTCAACCTCGGCGACCAGACCGTCCAGATCACCGAGGCCGCCGACGCGACGGTCGGTACCGAGGTCTTCCGGATGGGCAGCACCACCGGGCTCGCCAACGGCCAGGTCCTCGGGCTCGACGCCACCGTGAACTACCCCGAGGGCACCGTCACCGGCCTCATCCAGACGGACGTCTGCGCCGAGCCCGGCGACAGCGGCGGCTCGCTGTTCACCCAGGACGGTCTCGCGATCGGCCTGACCTCGGGCGGCAGCGGCGACTGCACCGTCGGCGGCGAGACCTTCTTCCAGCCGGTGACCACCGCGCTGGAGGCGGTCGGCGCGACCCTCGGCGAGGCCGGGGCCGGCGCCGGTGAGGAGGCCGGTGCTGGTGAAGGGGCCGGGGCCGGCGAAGATGCCGGGGCCGGCGAGGACGCCGGTGCTGGTGAAGAGGCCGGGGCCGGCGAAGGCGCCGGGGCCGGCGAGGACGCCGGTGCCGGTGAAGGGGCCGGGGCCGGCGAAGAGGCAGGCGGCGAGGAAGCCGGTGCCGGAGCCGGTGAAGAGGCCGGCCAGGAGGTCGGCGGCGAGGAGGCCGGCCAGGAGGTCGGCGGTGAGGAAGCCGGTGCCGGTGCCGAGGACGGGTCCGGACTGACCGAGACGCACTGACCCCGGCAGCTGACGCAGACCCACCGATCGGCCTGATCAGCGGTTCCGGCCGGTCGGTGGCACGGTCCGGCCCTCCGGCGGGAGGGCCGGACCGGCGCGTCTGCGCCACGGCCGGTCCGTTTGCCGCCCTTTCAGAGAGGGCCTTTCCTGTCGCCCTTTCAGGGAAGCCTTTCTGACACCCTTTCACGGACGGTCCTCGCCGCCTTCCGGGGACCGGCTCCCCGCCCGGCGCCCCGTCAGCCGTCCCCTCGCGCCCGCAACAGCAGCAGCGCCACGTCGTCGATCCGTTCCTCCGCGGCGGCGTAGTGCTTCACGAGTCCGTCGGCCAGGTCCTCCAGCGGCCGGTCTCCGGCCTCGCCGAGCCGCCGTCCCAGCTCGATGACCGCGTCCTCGATGTCCACGCCCGGGGACTCGATCAGCCCGTCCGTGTAGAGGGCGAGGACACAGCCGGGGGAGAGGTCGACCTCGGTGGTCGCGTAGGCCGCCGCACCGTCGATGCCCAGCAGGGGACCGCCCGCGAGGTCGAGGACACGCACCCGTCCGTCCGGCCGCCGCAGCAGCGGCGGCGGATGCCCGGCCCGGGCCATGACCGCGCGCCCACGGTCCGGATCCAGCCGCAGGTACAGGCAGCTGGCGAACAGATCGGCCCCCAGGTCGATCAACAGCCGGTTGGTGCTGCGCATGACCTCCGCCGGCTCCTGGCCCACCGCCGTGTACGCGCGCACCGCGGTCCGGATCTGCCCCATCAGCCCGGCCGCCGTCACGTTGTGGCCCTGCACGTCCCCGATCACCGCCGCCGGCAGCGGCCGCGAGGGCACCAGGTCGTAGAAGTCGCCGCCGATCTCCATGCCCCGAGTGGCCGGCAGATAGCGGGCGGACGCCTCGATACCTGGCAGCACGGGCAGCGAGGGCGGCAGCAGGGCCGCCTGCAGGCCGTGGGCGAGCCGGTGCTTGGCGTCGTAGAGCAGCGCCCGGTCCATGGCCTGCGCGATCAGCCCGGCCAGACTGGTCAGCACCGCGCGCTCGTGCGTGGAGAAGGCGCGCGGCTCGGGATAGGCCAGCACACAGGCGCCCACCGAACGGCCGGAGGCGATCAGCGGCAGATAGGCCCAGGCCGCGAAGCCGTCGGGAGCGGCGTGCCGCCGGGCCGGATACAGGCGCTCCAGTTGCTGCCGGGAGTCGAAGAACGCCGGCACCCCGTGCGCGACGACGTGCGTGCCGGGCGCCGAGGTGGTCAACGGCATCCCGTCGAACTGCTCCACCACACGCGGATCCGGATAACCATGGTGTCCCAGCACATACAGCCGCCCCGCTCGGGCACCGAGCAGCGCCAGGGCCCGGCTGCCCACGGCCGGGGCGATCTCTTCCGCCACCAGTCGCACCACGTCCTGCACGCTCACCGTCTCCGTGAGCGCCCCGGACATGCTCAGCGCCTGCGACATCGACACCAGCCGGGTCGGCGCGTCCCCCTGCCCGCGCCCCGCCGGACGCGTCTCCGACACCGCACGCGCCCGGCTGACCCGCACGCTGAGCCCGTTGGTCGACGGATACAGCCGGAACGACAGCCACTCGGAAGGCGGGCGCAGCGCCACGAACGACGTGGCGACCTGGCTGATCAGCGCGGCCCGGTACCGCTCCTCGTACGCCGGGTCGTTGAGCCAGGGCACCGACTCCCACAGCGGGGTGCCCAGCAGCCCGCTCACCGGGACGCCCAGCAGCTCTGCCGCGGCGGCGTTGGCGAAGACCAACCGCCCGTTGAGGTCCAGCGAACACAGTCCGTACGGCAGCCGGGACACCATCCGCGCCGCCTCGACCGTGCTGAGCGCGTCGGCGGCGGCGCCGATCGCCCCCGTGGCCAGCGGATCGGTCTCGGGGCGCACCGGACGGTTCTCCGCCGCGGCCCGCTCCAGCCGCAGCGCGAGCCGTTCACAGGCCGACTCCAGCTGCTCCCGCTCCCGGTCGGACAGCTCCGGCGGGTGCGAACCCGGCCAGGTCACGAAGACCGCGCCGTACACCGTCGACCCGGTCGCCACCGGCAGCGCCGCCAGCGCGAAGGGATACGGCAGGACGACGGCGATCCGCGGATACCGGCGGGCCATGTGCTCCTCGCCGCCCACCCACACCAGCCGCCGCTCGCGCGCCGCATCGGCGACCGGGACCGGTGCGCTCAGCCCCACCCGCTCCCAGGGCGCCGCGAACGACCGGGGCAGCCCCGCCATCACCGCCATCTCCAGCACCGGCTCGTCGCCCCGCCGCAGGTAGACCGCGCCGGAGTGCGCCCCGACGGCGTCCATCATCGCCGTCAGCGCGAACGACAGCAGCGGATGGCCGACCGGGGCCCCGACAACCGTCGACGGCCGGCCGGACCTCTGTCCGTCGGACACGGCGACCACCTCCTCGCCCGGCCGCGCGGTCCCAGGAACCAAATCTGCCCCCTGACGGCGCCGAGCGCACGGCGAGCGGCGCCGCCGCGTACCCCGTCGGCGGGAAGGCATGCCCCCTGACTCGATGCGCGGGACGGAGTACAGGCGCCGCACGTGCGCCCCCGCGCATCCCGATGGCCGGTTCTTCGCGCCCGGAGACGGTCCCGGGACCCAACAATGGGCACGTTCTCACCAGCAGGGAACCGACGGAACATTGAGTCGAAGGGGCGGGCAGTGATCCGGGTACTTCTGGTGCACGACGGGTGTCTGGTGCGATCGGTCCTCGCGCAGTGGCTGTCCGCGCAGCCCGACCTGCGGGTGGACGACACACCGTGGCGCAGCGCGCCGGGCCGCGTCCGGTCGCTGCGGCCCGACGTGTGCGCGGCCGACCTGGACCACGCGGACGCGTACGGCACCCCGCCCCTGGGCGACCTGTGCCCGCGCGGCGCCGGCCGGACGGTGCCGCGCCTTCTCGTCCTCGCGGCCGGGAACAGGCCGGGCCTGCTGAAGCGGGCGCTGGAGGCGGGGGCGCTGGGCTACGTCGACAAGGCCGGGTCGCCGGAACAACTGCTGCGCGGCATCCGGAAGGTCGCCCTGGGGGAACGTTTCGTCAGCGAGTCGCTGGGCTTCGGCTTCCTCAAGGCCGCCGAGATGCCGCTGACCCGGCGGGAGCTGAACGTCTTATCCCTCGCGGCCGAGGGCGCCTCGGTCGCGGAGATCGCCGGGAGCCTGCACCTGTCCCACGGGACCGTGCGCAACTACATGGCGGCCATCACCCGCAAGACCGGGGCCCGCAACCGGATCGACGCCATCCGCATCTCGCAGGGGCAGGGCTGGCTGTGAGGAGGGTTCCCAGCGGCCGACCAGCTCCCGGTAGAGCGGGGACCGCCGCAGCACCTCCGCATGCGTGCCGCACACCGTGCGCGGCCCGTCCATGACCAGCACCTGCCCGGCGCGCCGGGCCGAGCTGATCCGGTGGGCCACGACCACGAGCGTGCCGCCCGGCCGCCCGGCGAAGGCCCGCTCCGCCCGCTCCTCCGCCTCCGGGTCCAGGTGACAGGTGGCCTCGTCCAGCAGGGCGAGCGGGGCGTGCGACAGGTAGGCGCGGGTCAGCGCGATCAGCTGCCGCTCGCCCGCGGACAGCGCGGCCGGATCCACGACGGCCGCCGGCCCGCCGAGCCCGTCGAGCAGCGGGGCGAGCCCCACGGCCTCGGCCGCGGCGAGCAACTCGGCCTCCGGCACCGGGTCCGCCCGCAGGTACCCCAGGTTCTCGGCGAGGGTGCCGCCGAAGACGTACGCCTCCTGCGGAATGAGCACCCGCCACGCGGTGGCCTCCGACACGGGCCGCCCCCACACCCGCACCTCCCCCCGCCACGGCTCGAGCAGCCCGGCCACCAGCCCGGCGAGCGTGGACTTGCCACTCCCGCTCGGCCCTACGACGGCCAGGTGACCCCCGACCGGCAGGCCGAGGCTCAGCCCGTCGACGACGGGCGCGGAGGCGGGGCCGTAGGCGAAGGTGACGGAGGTGAGGGAGAGGGCGGGGGGCGAGGGGAGTGCGTGCTTCCCCGGGGTGGCCGGGCGGTGGTGCCCGTCGGGTGGGGGATGAGGGGTGTCGGTCGGTCGGGGTGGCCTGCCGGTCTGCTGCTGGTCGTCGGTGCTCGATGGGAGGTCGGCGGGGTCGGGGGGTGCAGGGACTGTTCGTGGTGCGGGGGTGGGCGGCCGGTGGGGCGCGCTGGCTGGGGGGTGTGGGGTGTCGGTCGGTCGGGGTGGCCTGCCGGTCCTCTGGTCGTCGGTGCCCGTTCGCAGGCCCGAGGCGACCGTGCGTGGTGCCGGGGTGGGCGGCCGGTGGGGTGCGTTGCCCGGGGGGTGTGAGGTTTCCGTCGGCCGGGGGTGCCCGACGGCTTCCCGGCCCGCGGTGCTCGGCGGGACGGCGGCCGGGGCGGGAGGCGGGCTCAGGCGCCGCAGTACCACCGTCAGTCGGGAGCCGCTCGTGCCGAGGCCGTGGATGAGGTTGTGCAGGGCCGGCAGGAGGGACTGCGTGACGTAGGCGAGGGCACCGACCAGGGCGCCGGGGGTGGTGCCGTGGGCGAGGAGCCAGGGGGCGGCCGCCAGGAGCAGGACGACGGGCAGATGCCCGCCGACCGCCAGACACGCCACCCGGGCGACGCCCCAGCGGGCCAGCGAGCGGGCCGCCCGCAGCTCGGCGTCGGCGAGCTCCCCGAGGTCCGCGGCGATCTGTTCCTCCGCCCCGGCGGCGGTGACGTCCCGCAGCCCCGGGCAGACGGCTCCCAGGCCGCTCGCGAGGGACTCGTCGGCGGCCAGGAAGACCTCCTGACGTCGCGCGAGCGGGCGCAGGGTCGCCGCGAAGAGGCCCACCCCGGCGGCGAGCGGAGGCAGCACGACCAGCAGCAGGGCAGGGGCGAGCGAGAACAGGCCGACCAGCGCGCCGGCGGACGTGAAGAGAAACGACCGGGAGACCATCACCAGGCCCGCGAAGGTGTCCCGGGCGATCTCCACCTGCTGCGTGAGGCCGGACAGCGCCCCGCCGTCCCCCTCCCGCACCCCCCGCTCCACCACCCGCGTGACGAGCCGGTCCCGCAGCGGCTCCACCAGTGCCGCGACCGCCCGGTACACCCGCCCGGTCCCGTACGCGCCGACGAGCACGCCGACTCCGGCCGCCGCCAGCCAGCCGAGCCCCACGCCGGCCCGCCCGGCCAGGAACCCGTCGTCCAGTGCCCGCGCCAGGGCGTAGCCGAGCAGGAAGGTCTGCGCGGCCTCGAGGACGGACCAGCCCGCGAGCCGCAGCAGGACGCGGGGGCGGGCCCGCAGGAAGCGGACCGCCCGATGCCGGAGCCGGTCCGGGCCGCCGACACGGGCATGCCCGCCCCGTTGCGTCGCACGGCCGCGCTTGCTCCGGGCCTTCAGCCCCCTTCCGTCGTCGTCCGTGCGTCGCCGGTCCGGGCCGCAGGCGCCGGTGCGCTCGCTCTCCTGTGGTGCCTGGCCGTCCTCGTCCCGGGCGCTCCGCCGCCCGGGACCGCCGGGGTCTGTGCGGGGCCGGTCGGGGCCTCGGCCGTCGGTGTGTTCGTTGTCCTGTGGTGCCTGGCCATCCTCGTGCCGGGGGCTCTGCCCGGCACCGCTGTGGTTGCGAAGGGGTCGGTTGGGGCCTCCGCCGTCGGTGTGTTCGCTGTCCCGTGGTGCCTGGCCATCCTCGTACCGAGCGCTCCGTCCGGCACCGCTGTGGTCGCGAAGGGGCCGGCCAGGACCTCGGCCGTCGGTGTGTTCGCTGGCCTGTGGTGCCTGGCCGTTCTCGTGCCGGGTGCTCGCCCCAGCACCGCCGTGGCTGCGAAGAGGCCGGCCGGGGCCGCCGTCGGTGTGCTCGCTCTCCTGCGGCCCCCGGCTGCTCCCGTCCCGGGCGCTCACTCGTGCACCGCCGGGGCGTCGACGGGGTCGGGCTCCGCGGCCGTGCCCGTGTCTGCGCCGAAGACCGACCGGTACTCCCGCTGGCGCCACAGCTCGGCGTGCGTGCCCACCGCCCGTACGCGTCCCCCGTCCAGCCAGGCCACCGCGTCGGCGCGGGCCGCCGTGGTCGCGCGGTGGGCCGCGACCAGCCGGGTGCCGGTGGCGGTGGAGCCGAACACCGCCTCGGTGACCTGGTGCTCGGTGACGGTGTCGAGGCTGGAGAGGGCGTCGTCGAGGACGAGGAGGCGGCCGCCGCGGGCGAAGGCGCGGGCCAGGCCCAGGCGTTGGGCCTCGCCGCCGGAGTGCGGGGCCTCGGCGCAGGGGGTGGCGTAGCCGGCGGGCAGGCGGCGGACGAAGTCGTCCGCGCGGGCCGTGCGGGCGGCTTCCCGGACCCGGGCGGGGCAGGGGCGGGGCAGACCCAGGCCGATGGTGTCCCCGACGGTCGTGCCGAGGAGGGCGGGGCGGTCGAAGGCGTGGGCGATCGCCGTGCGCAGCTCGGCCCGGGACAGGTCCGGCAGCGGGACGCCGTCGAGCAGGATCTCCCCGGCGTCCGGGTCGGTGAGCCGTCCGGCCAGCGCGGCCAGCAGTGACTTGCCCGCGCCGGAGCGGCCCACGACGGCGAGGGTCGTCCCGCCGGGCACGACGAGGTCGACGCCGTCGAGCACGGTGCGCCCGCCGCGCCGGGCGGTCACGCCGCGCAGCTCCAGGCGGCCCGGACCGTCCGGCGGGAGGCGGCGTTCGCCGTACGCGGGGGCCGGGTGGGCCAGGACCTCGCCGAGGCGGTCGGCCGCCGTGCGGGCGCGGACCAGGCCGGAGAGCCGGCCGACCAGCACGCCGACGCCGGTGGCGAGGACGGCGTAGCGGGACGCGGCGAGGACGTCACCGGGGGAGAGGCGGTGCCGGGCGAGGAGGAGACCCGCCACGGCGACGACCCCGAGGTGCAGCAGCGGCGCCACGGCGACGGCCTGGGCCGCCGCCCGCCCCTGGACGTGCCACATGCGCCGGCCGGCCCGGCTCAGCTCGGGCAGCGGCCGCAGCACGCGGGCCGTGTCCCGGTCGGCCGTACCGGCCGCGCGGATGGTGCGGGCGCCCGCGACCGCCTCGGCGAGCGCCGCCGCGATCCGCCCCTGCACCCGCTGGTAGTCCGCCACGCAGGCGGAGGTGTCACGGGCGAGGCGGCGCAGCAGGAGGGTCAGGGCGGGCGCGCCGGTGAGGAACACGGCCGCGAGCCACGGGTCGATCAGGGCCAGCGCGATCACCCCGCCGACGGGCCCGGCGAGCGCGGCCAGCAGCGCGGCGCGGGCCGCGGGTGACGTGCCGGCCTGGGCGGCGTTGCCGACGAGGCGGGCGACGAGGTCGCCGGAGCCGAAGCGGAGGGTGAGGCGGGGGCCCACGGCCAGGACGTGTCCGGTCACCCGGCGGCGCAGGAAGGCGGTGCTCCGGGCGTCGACGGTGCCGCCGAGCACGGTCTCGCACGCGTCGAGCAGGGTCAGCAGCAGGACGAGGCCCGCGCAGGTCAGCACCCAGCGCGTCGCCGGTTCCCCGGCGAGCAGCAGGTCGAGGGCGCGGCCCAGGGCGGCGGGCAGCAGCAGCCCGGCGCCGGTCGCCGCCGCGGTCACCAGGCACAGGGCGACGCAGCGCGGCCCGCTGTGCCGGGCCGCCGCGCCGAGCAGCTCACGGGTGGTCCGCTCCACGGGACGTCCTTCCTCGGCGGGACGGACCCCGGGCGGCCCCCCTCGCGGGGGAGCCGCCCGGGGCGTCGATCACGCGGTGCCCGTCAGAGACAGAGCAGGACGCTCGCCGCGCTGATGCAGGACAGCAGGCTGACGGTGCTGTTGCCGCCACCCCCGGTGAGCTCGTCGGATTCCATCGTCTGCAGGTCGAGCAGGGCCATCGTGATGTCCTTTCGTCCGTTCGGATGTTCGTCCCGTGGGGACGGGTTGGTCACGACTCCGTCGGTCGCGGAGCCGCGTCAGGTGGGCCGCCGGTGCGGCGGCGGGAGGAAGGGCACGGGAGGAAGGGCAGGTGGGCGTCGGCGCCCTCGTCGAGGGCCGCGGCGAGCGCCAGCAGACAGCCCGCCGTTCCGGTGGCGAGGTCCATGGACAGCCGCATCATCTGGTGCCCGGGGAAGGCGAGCTGGCCCTGGTAGGGCATCGCGAACCAGCCCAGCCCGGCGATCTGCCGCTCCAGCCGGTCCCGCGTCGCGCCCGGCGCGGTGGTACGGGCCAGGTGCAGGATCATCCCGGCACGGCCCTGGAAGAGACCGGGCTGAGCGTAGAAGCGCGAGGTGGCGGCGGTGACGATCCCGGCGCGGGCCCGCTCGAACTCCTCACGGGCGTGCGGGGCGAGCGCCAGGTACTCGTCGAGCACCGTGCCGATCCCGACGCTCCCGTCGCCGAGGTACGGCAGCGTCCGCCACCCCTCGTCGACCTCCAGCGCACCGCCCTCACGCTGGACGCAGCACTCCAGGTCCCGGCGGAGCGCGCCCGCCGCCGCCTCCAGCAGCGCCCGCTCGCCCGTCGCCTCGTACTGGCGCAGCAGGAACAGCGCCGGTCCGCTCGCGCCCCGCAGCAGACCGGCCCGCCGCCGGGGCGCGGCCGGTTCGCCGAGGCGCCGTACGAGGATGCCGGCGGCCTCCGCGGCCCGCTCGCGCAGCCGCGTCTCGCCGGTCGTGCGGGCGAGGTGTCCGAGGACCAGGCCGAGGCCGGCCAGGCCGCCGTGCAGGTCGGAGGAGAGGTTCTGCCAGCGTTCGCGCAGGATGCCGTCGACCAGGTCCAGGGCCCGCTGCCGGTGTCCGAGCAGGTCCAGGACGTGCGCGACGCCCGCGAGTCCGTCGTACAGGCCGAGCGGGGTGCCCGTCGGGGCGGGGGCCGTGCGCTTCAGCAGCCAGCGCTCGCCCTCGTCGTAGCGGTCGGTGCCGGTCGCCGCGAGCGCGTACAGCACGCCCGCCGCGCCGTGGGCGAGGCCGAGGCCGCCGCCGTCGGAGAACTGGGTGATGTCCCCGGGGAAGAGCCGGTCGTCGCGTTCCGGCGTCGCCGAGGCGAGGATCGCCTTGACCATCGAGTCCCGGCTGTGCGGCCAGTCGCCGGGCTCCACCCGGGAGGCCGGGGCCGACGGGACCGGAGCGGGCGCTGCGGTTCCGCCGCCGTCCGGGGCCGGCCCGCCGTCGGAGGGGGCACGGGTGATCTCCGCGACCGCCTCGGCCAGGAAGTCCCGCGGCACGTCCGGGAACTGCTCCGCGATCACCTCCGCGAGATGGGCCGCCTTGCCCCGGTCGACCACGAACAACGTGGTGACCGGCAGGAACAGGGCGAGCCGCAGACAGGCCAGCGCGTACCGGTCGACCTCGGCGCCCCGGCGGTCCGGCGGCGCGAAGAAGCCGGGGTGCGCCACCACCTGGCGGCCGTTCTCCTCGGCCGGGGCCGCCGCCTCGAAGTCGATCAGGACCACCGACTCCTCGTCCGGCGCGACCATGATGTTGAAGACGTGCAGGTCGTTGAAGACGATCCCGCGCGCGTGCACCTTCTCCACCGCCCGCTCCACCGCCCCGTGGACGCGCACCGCCCACGCCGTGTACGCGGCGACGGCCTCGGGATCGGGATCCGGGGCGAGCAGCGGGTGCCGTTCGGCGAAGAACGCGTTGAGGGGCCGCCCCTCGACGAAGTCCATGACCAGGAAGCGGTGGTCGCCGAGCGTGAACCAGTCCCGCACCTCGGGCACCACCCCGGTGCCCGCCACCGCCTCCAGCGCGCGCTTCTCGCGCTCCAGCCGGGCGATCGCGTCCGCCCCGTCGGAGGCCAGCCCCGCGTGCGGGCGCCCCTCCTTGAGCACGACCCTGCGCCCGTCGCGCACATCGGTGCCCGCGTAGACCCCGCCGCCGTTGGAGAAGTGCAGCGCCTTCTCGATGCGGTACGGCAGCTCACCCACCGTCGTGGTGTTGCGGGCCGCCAGATGCGGCTCCAGGAACGCGGGCAGCGTCACCCACTCGGGCACCTGGAAGGAGGGCGCCCGCCGGTCCGGCACGAGTTTCCCGTCCCCGTCGCGCACCGCCGGCACCAGTGAGCCGCGCTCGTCGACGACGAACATCCGCGCGAAGGCGCCGTAGCGGACGTACAGCGGGCCGTCGTCCCAGCGCAGGTCGGTGAGGATGTACGGCCCCTCGAAGCCCCGCAGCAGGGCGCCCAGCTCACGCAGGACCGTGTGCAGCTGCTCCTCGTCGGCCGGGTAGACGGTGACGAACTTGCCGCTGGAGTCGCGGGCGGCGTACTTGGTGTTGCGCAGGTGCAGCAGGTGCGGGCCCGGCACGAACTTGAACGGGATGCGGCGCGGGACGCAGTAGTCCCACACGATCTCCGCGATCTCCGCCGCGTTCGCCCGGGTGGCCGAGGCGTGGATCTTCCAGCCCTGGCCCGGCCCCGGCGCCGGCGTCCCGTCCGCGCCGAGCGGCGTCAGCGTCAGCCAGTCGCCGATCCGCGCCGCCTCCCAGCCCCCGGGCACCGCCCGGCGCGCCGCCGCGTACAGCGGCGCCGCCTCCCGGGCGCCCGCCAGCCGGTCCGGCGTCTCGTAGAAGTGCGCGTCCGCCAGCGCGTACACCTCGTACCGCTTGTCCATGCGACCCCCTCCGTGGCCCGGCCACGAGACTTCCAGCGGGGCGCGGACCACCGACAGTCACGCCTGTCACCAGATCGCCGTGCGGAACGCATGGGTAAAGACATGTTCGGCTCCTTTCGAGCCGAGCCCCCCGCACCGTCTCCTTCCGGCCTCCGTCGAACGGTCACAGGGGCTGCGCGAACGTCTCATAAGCGCTGTAATACGGACGTGGTCAGTCAGGGTGCTGCGGAGCGCGGAACGAGGACGCTGCGGGCCGAAGTCGCCCTCAAGACGATCGCAACCGATCTCGCCTCACCTGATCGGGTGAGGCGCGTCCTCGAACAGGCGCTGGTCTTCGCGGGCGCCACCTTCGCCGCCGTCTACACGCCCGGCGACGAGGGCGAGCTGCTCTGCCTGGTCGACTCGGCCGGCGTCCCCCGCACCCTCTACGGGCTGCGCGAGAGCTATCCCGCCGACGGGCACTCCCCGGCCGCCGAGGCCCACCGCGGCGGGCGGGGAGTGTGGCTGGGCCCCGACGAGCTCGCCGACGGTGCCGAGTCGCGGCGGACGCCCGCCCCGGACGTCCACCTCGCGGCGCTGCCCGTGCGCGACGCCGCCGGCGGCTGCCTGCTGGCCGTGAGCGAGAGCCCCGGCGGCTTCGCCGCCGACGACCGCGCGTGCCTGGAGCTGGTCGCCGGTGCCGTCGCTCTCCCCGTCCCCGCCGCCCCGGTCGCCGGCGAGGCACTGCCCGCCGACGCCTTCAGCCTCGCCGTGGACAGCGGACGCGTCGAGGTCGGCGACGAGATCCTGGAACTGTTCGGCCTGCGGAGGGAGCAGTTCGACGGCCGGGTGGAGAGCCTGCTCGGCCGCACCGTCCCCGAGGACCTGCCCTCGCTGATGTCCGTGGTCGAGGCCGACCACATGACGATCGGCGAGCGCGAGCTGGAGTTCCGTGTTCTGCGGCCGGACGGCCCGCCCCGGTGGCTGCGGCTGTGCGGCCGCTTCCAGCCCGGCGGCGAGGGACACCCCGCCCGCCTCGTCGGCACCGTCGCCGACGCCTCCACCCTGCGCTCCGACGTCACCGACGTGGCCCGCGTCCAGCGCCTGGCCGCCGCGCTCGCCACCGCCGGCACCGTCCGCGACGTCAGCCAGGCCGTCGTCTCCTCCCTGCGCGCGCCCCTGCGGGCCGACCGGATCGCCCTCGCCGAGCTGGAGAACGAACGCCTCGTCGTCACCGTCCTCGACCCGCCCGATCCCGAGGCGTGGCCCGATCTGTGGCGGCTGGAGTGGCGCACCGAGTGGCCCGACGCCCCCGTGCGCGCCATGCCCACCCTCGCCGCCGCCCTGCGCACGGGCCGCGCCCAGATCTGGCCGGCCGGCACCACTCTCGAACCCGCCCTCGCCGAGGTCGGCCCCGGCGGCCTCGCCGTGCTGCCGCTGCCCGGCGCGGGCCGCATGGCCGGCGCCTGCCTCATCGGCTGGGACACCCCGCACGACTTCGGCCCCGACGAACGCGCCCTGCTCACCGCCTCCGCCGGCCTCGTCGGACAGGCCCTGATGCGCGCCCACGCCTTCGACGCCGAACACGAGCTCGTCGGCATGCTCCAGCGCCAGCTGCTCCCCCGCCGCCTGCCGGAACTCCCCGGCGCGGTCGCCGTCGCCCGCTACCTGCCCGCCACCGCGGGCCTGGAGGTCGGCGGCGACTGGTACGACGTGATCCCGCTGCCCGACAACCACGTCGCCCTCGTCATCGGCGACGTCCAGGGCCACAGCACCGCCGCCGCCACCCTCATGGGCCAGATGCGCACCGCCCTGCGCGCCTACGCCGCCGAGGGCCACCCCCCGGACGTGGTCGTCGCCCACGCCAACCGGCTCCTGGTGGAGATGGAGACCGACCTCTTCGCCACCTGCTGCTACGTCGACCTCGACATGGAGGCCGGCATCGCCTGGTGCGTCCGCGCCGGCCACCCGCCGCCCGTCCTTCGCCACCCGGACGGCTCAACCGACATCGCCGAGTCCGACGGCGGCCCCCCGCTCGGCGTGCTCGTCCAGGCCGACTTCCCGATGACCCCGCTGCGGCTGCTGCCCGGCACCGTCCTCGCCCTGACCACCGACGGCCTCGTGGAGTCCGCCGAGTCCGACATCGACGAGGGCCTGGAGCGCCTCGCCCACGGACTGTCCGCCTCCGACCCCGGCCATCTGGGCCTGGTCGCCGACGCCCTCCTGGGCAACGCCCACCGCGGCGACGACGTCGCCCTGCTCCTGCTGCGCTACGACGGCATGGCCGTACTGCCCCTGCGCGAGGGCTGGACGGTGTGGCGGGTGCCGGAGGCGGCCCGGCACGCCCGCCGCTTCAGCCGGCGCACCCTGCGCGCCTGGGGCGTCCCCGACGACGCGATGGACGCCGCCCTGCTCGTCGTCTCCGAACTCGTCACCAACGCCCTCGTGCACACCGACGGCCGGGTCCGCCTCGACCTCACCCTGATCAACCACCGGCTGCGCCTCGCGGTCACCGACGCCTCGCCGCGCACCCCCGTCAAACCGACCAACCTCAGCTGGGAGGCCACCGGAGGCCGCGGCATCCTCCTCGTCGAGGCGATGTCCGAGACGTGGGGAACGGTGCCGGTCAGCGGCGGCAAACAGGTGTGGAGCGAGTTGCTGCTGGGGGAGTGAGCCGTGCACGCGCCGGTGTTCCCGGGCGCGGGCAGGGTACCCGGCGTCCATGGACACCATTGCCACTGCCTACCTGGCGGCCACCGGGTCCGCGCTGGCCTCCGTCGCCTTCGTCGTCGTCGGCCTCGTGCTCGTGGGCGGCCTGATCTGGGCCTTCCGCCTCGGCTTCCGGGTCCGCAGGCGCGAGCCGGCGCCGCCGCGACCCCAGGAACAGCCGCGGATGCCCGCGTCCGGCCCGGCCCGGGAGAGCCATCAGGTGCGCGAGCCCAACGAGATGCCGCAGTCGGCGGACGGCACCCGCCTCACCCCGCACGAACTGCGACCCACGGGCGGGCGGGACAGCGACGACCAGAGCCGCCCGCGCTGGGAGCCCGGCTCCAGCGGTTCCTTCGGCAGCGGCGGTCCCGGTGTCCGCTGACCGAAACAGAGAAAGGTGATGAGCCGCCGTGACCTCGCACACCGAGGAGAAACCCGCCACCGCCCGCAAGCCCGAGACCGGCTGGGCCAGGGCCCGCCGTCTGCGCCGTGGCGACCCCGCGCTGCGTACCTGCATACCGGCCACGGAGGCCCCCGGCAGCATGCCCGGGACACGGCCCTGGCCGGAGGGGAACATCGTCAGGGGTGAGGACTGAGCAGTAGGCATCGAGCGGTAGGCGATCCGGCGGTACACACCGCCCCGTCAGCGGTACCGGGGCCGGCCCGGAGTGCGACCGGGGCCGGGTCCGGAGTCGACCGGGGCCGGGTCCCCAAGCGTGACCCCGGCAGGTCGTCGGTCCGGAGGACAGGCAGTGAGGTCCCCTCGCACCGCGTGACTCCCTCTTCGACGACGGGATGGGCCGCTCCGGGGCTCCCTGCCGGGCCGGCACGTCGAGGACGCCCCGGCGCCCCCGGTTCGTCACCGGCGCCCACGGCAAGGTAGAGATCCCCCATGAACCTCCTTGTCACCGGAGCGGCCGGTTTCATCGGCTCCAGCTATGTCCGCGGTCTGCTGGCCGACGGTGCCGCGGACATCACCGTCCTGGACAAGCTGACCTACGCCGGCACCCTCACCAACCTGCCGCTCGGCCATCCCCGCCTGGAGTTCGTGCAGGGCGACATCTGCGACGCCGCCCTCGTCGACAAGCTGATGTCCGGCGCCGACCAGGTGGTGCACTTCGCCGCCGAGTCCCACGTCGACCGCTCCATCCAGGGCGCGGCCGCATTCGTCCGCACCAACGTCCTCGGCACCCAGACTTTGCTGGACGCGGCCCTGCGCCACCGCGTCGGCCCGTTCGTGCACGTCTCCACCGACGAGGTCTACGGCTCGACCGAGACCGGCGCCTGGCCCGAGGACCGCCCGCTGCGGCCCACCTCGCCCTACGCCGCGTCCAAGGCGTCCTCCGACCTGATCGCCCTCTCCTACCACCGCACGCACGGCCTCGACGTCCGCGTCACGCGCTGCTCCAACAACTACGGCCCGCACCAGTTCCCCGAGAAGATCGTCCCGCTGTTCGTGACGAACCTCCTCGACGGCCGGAAGGTCCCCCTCTACGGCGACGGCCGCAACGTCCGCGACTGGCTGCACGTCGAGGACCACTGCCTCGGCGTCGACCTGGTCCGCACCAAGGGCCGCCCCGGCGAGGTCTACAACCTCGGCGGCGGTACGGAGCTGAGCAACCGGGAGCTGACCGGTCTGCTCCTGGCGGCCTGCGGGGCCGGCTGGGACCGCGTCGAGTACGTCGAGGACCGCAAGGGCCACGACCTGCGCTACTGCGTCGACTGGAGCAAGGCCCGCACCGAACTCGGCTACCGGCCCCGCCACGACTTCACGTCCGGCCTCGCGGAGACCGTCGCCTGGTACCGGGACCACCGCGAGTGGTGGGAGCCCCTGAAGCGGGGCGCGGGGCTGCGGTGAGGCTGGGGCTGCGGTGATCCGGCTGGTTACAGGGGGAGCGGACGGGTCGCCTGGCCGCCCCGTGCCACCGCGCCCGGTGAACCAACAGCGACGGCAATCCGCGCGGACGCCGTCGCGGCTTCGGCTGTGCCGGGACGATGACTGGCTGGCTGCGCGTGACCGGGTTCCGCTGTGACGGTGACGGTGACTGGCTGTGCCGTGACCGGGCTCGGCCGGCCGTGACGGTGTCCGGCTGTGCCGCCATGGCCCCGCACGCGCTGTCACGGTCCCGACTGCGCCGCGACGGCGCCCGGCTGCGCGCTACGGCGTCTGCAGCCTGCCTTGCGGCGCCTGCCTCACGGCGCAACCGTCACCGCCCCCCGGTCGCCCCCATCCCGCCCCCGCGCGGGCCGGTGATCGCGCAGTGAAGACGCGCGGTAGCCGCCGTAGGCTGGGGGCGTGCGCCTTCTGATCATGTCCGACACCCATCTCCCCAAGCGCGCCAAGGCCCTCCCCGCCCCGCTGCTCGACGAACTTCCGCACGCCGACGTCGTGATCCACGCCGGGGACTGGGTCGACACGGCCACCCTCGACCTGCTGGAGAGCCGCAGTCGCCGGCTGCTCGCCGTGTACGGCAACAACGACGGCCCCGAGCTGCGCGCCCGGCTCCCCGAGGTCGCGTACGCCGAGCTCGGCGGAGTGCGCTTCGGCGTCGTCCACGAGACCGGGCCCGCCCAGGGCCGCGAGGCCCGCTGCGCCGCCCGCTTCCCCGACCTGGACGTCCTCGTGTTCGGCCACAGCCACATCCCCTGGGACACCACCGCCCCCGGCGGACCGCGCCTGCTCAACCCCGGTTCCCCCACCGACCGCCGCCGTCAGCCCCACTGCACCTACCTGACGGCCGCGGTGGCCGACGGACGCCTCACGGACGTCGTCCTGCACCGCCTCCCGCCGCGCTGAACTCCCGCCGGCTGCCGCACCCGGCGCCGCTCTCTGCCGCTGCCGGTCCCCAACCGGTGGCCCCGGCGCGCCCCGGCGAGGGATGCCCTTCCCTGTGGTCGTTGTCCCGCCGGCCGCAGGGGGAGACGGCGCGCCCTGAGGCCCTGACCGACCCGGCGAGCACCGCCGTCGACCTTGCCGGCCTCCGCACCGCGGCCTGGCTTGCGAGGTCACCTGCTGACCCGGTCTCGCCGGCGTCGGGCTTGCGGGATCAGTGGTGGACGTGGTCTCGCCGGCGTCGGGCTTGCGGGGTCACTGGCGAACGCGGTCTCGCTGGCGTCGTGGCGGACGCGGTTTCTCACTGGCGTCCGGCCTGCGAGGTCACCGGCGGACCCGGCCTCACCGCCACCGGCCGCCGGGCCTGTAACGCCACCGGCGGACCCGCCCCCGCCCCCACCGCCCCGGGGCCCGCGACTCCGCCGCCTGACCCCGCCTCACCGACCACCACGATCCGGCGAAGCCGACGTCCGGGCGCACCGCGGGCGGTGGATCGCCCCCGCCGTGGCCGTGAGCGGGGCCCCGGTGCCGCCCCAGCGCAGCGCGACGATCTCGGCGGCCACGGACACCGCCACCTCCTCCGGCGTGCGGGCCCCCAGGTCGAGCCCCACCGGTGAGCGCAGCCGGGACAGTTCACCTTCCGTCAGCCCCGCCTCGACCAGCCGCCGCCGGCGGTCCTCGTGGGTGCGGCGGCTGCCCATCGCCCCGATGTACGCGGCCGGCCGGCGCAGCGCCACCTCCAGCAGCGGTACGTCGAACTTCGGGTCGTGGGTCAGCACGCAGATCACCGTGCGCCCGTCGGTGTCCGTGTCGCGCAGATAGCGGTGCGGCCACTCCACGACCACCTCGACGCCCGGTGGGAAACGCCTGGCCGTGGCGAACACGGGCCGCGCGTCGCAGACGGTGACCCGGTAGCCGAGGAAGTCCCCGATCCCGGCCACGGCCGCCGCATAGTCGATCGCCCCGAACACCAGCATCCGCGGCGGCGGCGCGAAGGAGTGCAGGAACACCGCGACGGCGTCCTCCCGCCGCTCGCCGCGCGGCCCGTAGTGCCGTACGCCCGTGGCGCCCAGGGCGAGTTCGCCGCGCGCGTCCGCGGTGACCGCCGCGTCCAGGCCGACGGCGCCCAGCGTGCCGCATGTGCGCTCCGGCCAGACGGCGAGCGTGGCGCCGCGCGGGGCGGGCCCGTCCGTCACCGTCGCCACGGTCACCGGCTCACCCGCCGCCACCGACCGCGCGACCGCGCCGAACGACGGATCGAGGGCGGGCGTCACCGGCCGCACCAGCAGGGTGATCTCGCCGCCGCAGGTGAGACCGACCGCGAACGCGTCCTCGTCGCCGTAGCCGAAGGTCTCCAGCCGGGCCTCGCCGCTCGCCACCGCCTCCCGCGCCAGCTCGAACACCGCGCCTTCCACACAGCCCCCGGACACACTGCCCACGACCCGGTCGTCCGGGCCCACCGCCATGGCCGCTCCCGGATCGCGCGGCGCGCTGCGGCTGACGGCGACCACGGTGGCGAGTCCGAACGGCACACCGGCCGCGTACCACCCGTCCAGCACCGGGAGAATGTCCCGCACGTCCCGCTCCTTCCCGTCCGCCGCCGGCCTCGCCGCCGCGCCGCGAGCAGCCGGGTACCCCGCGCCGGGCAGGGCGTGTCCTCCGGACCGGCCGGGCCGGCTCCGAGCCACTGCGCGGTGCGGCTCCCGTGGCGGCCGGCCCCATCACGACGGTGCCGGCCGGTCGAACGCGAGGGCCGGACACGGGCAGGGACGCGAGGGCCGGACACGGGCAGGGACGCGAGGGCCGGACACGGGCAGGGACGCGAGGGCCGGACACGGGCAGGGACGCGAGGGCCGGACACGGTCAGTAACGCCAGGGCCGGACACGGGGCGGACGCGAGGCGGGCCCGGACACGGGCAGGGAAGGGCCGGACACGGACATGGGCCCGGACACGGGCGCGGGGTGGGGCGCGGGGTGGGCCGGACACGGACGTGAACCCGGACACGGGCGCGGGGTGGCCCGGACACGGGCCGTCCCAGGAATTCTTCGCCGGACCGGTGTGCGGCGCGAGGGCCGGCCACGGAGTGCCGGCCGGACCAGGCGGTCGCCCACGACTTGCCACATGCTGGATCCATGGGCGGTCCGGCCCCGGGACGGTGCCCTGCCAGCACACCGGCGCCCGGACGTCCCTTCGGGGGAGCCCGCAGACCCCGGCACGAGCGAGGGCGGTGAGGATCGTCATGAAGGGCTACGTCTTCCACGGCCCCGGACAGTCCGCTTGGGAGGAGGTTCCGGACCCGGTGATCAAGGACGCCGCCGACGCGATCGTCCGCGTCGACGCCGTCAGCATCTGCGGGACCGACCTGCACATCCTCAAGGGCGACGTGCCCGAGGTGCGCCCCGGCACGGTGCTGGGGCACGAGGCGGTCGGCGAGATCGTCGAGGTCGGCGGCGACGTGCACGCCGTGCGGCCGGGGGACCGGGTCCTGGTCTCCTGCATCAGCGCCTGCGGCCGCTGCCGCTACTGCTGGGAGAAGGCATACGGCCAGTGCCGGGGCGGCGGAGGCTGGATCCTCGGCCATCTGATCGACGGCACGCAGGCCGAGTACGTGCGCGTGCCCTTCGCCGACCTGTCGCTGCACGCCCTGCCCAGCGTCCTGGACGGCAAGGACGCCGTCCTGCTGGCCGACATCTTCCCGACCGGCTACGAGGTGGGCGTGCTCAACGGGCACGTGCACCCGGGAGACACGGTCGCCGTCGTCGGCGCGGGACCCGTCGGCCTGGCCGCCATCGCCACGGCCCAGCTGTACGCGCCGGGACGCGTCGTCGCCGTGGACCTCGCCGCCGCCCGGCTGGACGCCGCCAGGGGGCTCGGCGCCGACGCCGTGGTCGACGCCCGGGAGGAGCCCGAGCAACTCGTCGCCGACCTCACCGACGGGCTCGGCGCCGACGTGGTCATCGAGGCGGTCGGCGTACCGGAGACCTTCGAGCTGTGCACGCGCATGGTGCGGCCCGGCGGGCACGTCGCCAACGTCGGTGTGCACGGCAGGCCCGTGACCCTGCACCTCGAGGACCTGTGGATCAAGAACGTGACCATCACGACCGGACTGGTCGACACCTACTCCACCCCCACCCTGCTGCGGATGGCCGCCGCCGGGCGCCTGCCCACCTCGTCCCTGGTGACGCACGTCTTCCCGCTCGAGCGCATGGAGGAGGCCTACGACGTCTTCTCCCGCTCGGCCGTCACCGGCGCGCTCAAGGTGGTGCTCGGCGGAGAGCAGCACGACGTCGTCGCCGTCCGGGCGGCGTGACGGCAGCGACCGCCCCGGCGCGACGCCGGTGACCGAGACCCCCGCGATTAAATCGTTTCACTTCAACTCAACAGTGATGGTGTCGAGGTATTGACCGACAACCGAGCGGAACCCTAACCTCCGGGCAATCCCTTTGAAACCTTTCACGAACCCGGTGGTGCACCGTGTCCTGGGACATCTCGCGTCGAAGACTCCTGCAGCTCGGTGGCGCCGCGACCGCCTCCGTCATGCTGACCGGCCCCCGGGCCCTCGCGGCCGGCCAGGCCCCCGGAGCAGCCGGGCAGCCGCCCAGGCCCACCGGGATGCTCGCCGACCTGCTGCCCCGGTCGCTCGGTACGAGCGCCGGGCAGCGGCCCCGGTTCAGCTGGATGGTTCCCGACTTCGGTGCCGGCACCGTCCAGCGGGCGTACCAGCTTCAGCTGGCCGCCACCCCGGGCGGCTTCGAGACGGACCAACTCGTCTGGGACTCCGGCAAGCAGCTCTCCGCCGACTCCGTCGCCGTGCCCTACGGCGGGCCCGCGCTGAAGCCCCGTACGGCCTACTGGTGGCGGGTCAGCAGCTGGGGGGAGCAGCGCTCGGGCTGGTCGGAGCCCGCCCTGCTGGCCACGTCGGTCGACGACGAGTGGGAGGCCGAGCCGATCTGGGCGCCGGCCGGCCCCACCATGACCGACGGCACCTTCGCCGTCCGGCTGAAGATCACCACGGTGGCCGCGGGTCTGTGGTTCCGGGCCACGAACACCGCCAACAACTACATGTGGCAGCTCCGTGCGGGCAGCACGGCCGGCGTGCTGCGCAAGCACGTCTGCGTCAACGGCACCTACACCGTCCTGGGCGAGACCACCCTGCCCTTCCCCGTCGCCACCGGCGCATGGATCGACCTCTCGATCACCATGACCGGCCCGACCTTCGTCACCACCGTCAACGGGACGGTCGTCGACACCACCACCCACGGCCGGTACACCTCCGGCAACGTCGGTCTGCGCAACGGCCTGACCGAGTCCCAGGTGTACGACGAGGTCAGCTACACCGCGGCCGACGGCACCGTGCTGCTGGTGGACGACTTCGCCTCCGACAAGGGCACCTTCTCCGCCGGCACCGTCTCCGGCGGCACGCTCACCTTCCCGACCGGCGCCACCTCGCTGTCGTCCTACGGCGCCGACGACACCTGGGCCCTGCTGCGCCACGAGTACGACCTGGCCGACAAGGAGGTCGCCGCCGCCGTGCTCTACGTCGCCGCCACCTCCCCCACGCCCGCCCGTCAGTACGTGGCCAAGGTGTGGAGCAACGGCGACGTGGTCGGCTTCGCCTCGGTGCGCTCCGGCGCCGGGGTGGCGTACCAGGCGTTCGACATCACCTCCACCCTGCGCCGCGGCGAGGCCAACGCCCTGGCCGCGCTCTGCCACACCACCTCGTTCCAGAAGTTCCTGGCCCAGCTGGAGATCACCTACGCCGACGGCACCCGCCGGACGGTCGGTTCCGGCAGCGGCTGGAAGGCGCGCCGCCAGGCCGGGATGCTGCCCGCCAGGGGCAGCGCGGGCAGCAGCTACTACACCGTGCCGCAGGAGTACTGGGACCTGCGCTACGAGCCGGTCGGCTGGACCGAGCCCGGCTTCGACGACGGCGACTGGTACGCCCCGGCGTCCCGGCAGGCCATCGACGGGCTGGTGCCGGCGCTGATCGAGCCGGTGCGGCTGCACGACGTGCGGCCCGCCTCGGTGACGAAGACGGCCGACGGCCGCTGGCTGGTGGACCTCGGCCGCGAGATCGTCGGCGGACTGGCCCTGAAGATCACCGGCACCGCGGGGGACACCGTCGAGGTGCGCCTCGGCGAGGAGCTGAACTCCGACGGCACCGTCCGCCACCAGCTGCGCGCCACCAACACCTACCGCGAGGTGTGGACGCTGCGCGACGGCGTCCAGCGCTTCGAGCACTGGGGCTACCGCGGCTTCCGCTGGGCGGAGCTGCGCACCTCCCTGGACCTGTCCGCCGACGGCGTCGTGATCGCCGGCCGGGCCTGGAAGCTGGACTGGGACGACTCCCACAGCTCCTTCGGCAGCTCCGACGCCGGTCTCGACCGGGTCTGGGACCTGTGCCGCTACTCCATCGAGGCCACCCGCGGCGACCTCTACACCGACACCCCGACCCGCGAGCGGGGCCCCTACGAGGGCGACGCGCTGATCAACCAGCTCTCCGAGTACGGCGTACAGCGCTCCTACGCGCTCGCCCGGTGGTCCAACGACTACCTGGCACGCCAGGGCACCTGGCCCACCGAGTACCGGCTGATGTGCGCGATGTCCGCCTGGGAGGACTACCTCGCCACCGGTGACGACCGCCAGCTCGCCAAGGACTACGACCTGCTGACGGCCAAGAACCTCACCGCCCACCTGGACTCCCAGGGCCTGGTCCGCAAGGCCCCCGGCAACACCAGCCAGGACCTCGGCGACCTGGTCGACTGGCCCGCCGCCAGCCGGGACGGCTACGTCTTCACCACGGTCAACACCGTCGTCAACGCCTTCCAGTACGCGGCCTTCGACGCCCTCGCCAAGTGCGCCCGCGCTCTCGGCAGGGACGGGGACGCGGACCGGCTGCGCGAGCGGGCCGACACCCTCGCCGCGGCGATGCGGGACACCCTGCTGGACAGCGCGGCGGGGAAGTTCCGCGACGGCGTCGGCACCACGCACAGCGCCCAGCACGCCACCGCCTTCCCCGTCGCGCTCGGCGTCGCCGACACGCTGGAGCAGTCCGTCCTGTCCAGGCTCGGCGACACGCTGGCCGCCGGCGGGATGAAGGTGAGCGTCTACGGGTCGCAGTTCCTGCTGGACGCGCTCTTCCGGCTCGGCCGCTCCGACGCGGCGCTGGCGCTGCTCACCTCCAGGGCCACCAACTCCTGGCTGCACATGCTGGACGACCTGAAGGCCACCATCGTCACCGAGGCCTGGGACCCCGCGCTGAAGCCCAACACGACCTTCTCGCACGCCTGGGCGTCCGCACCGGCCAACGCCGTCTCCCGGCACGTGCTGGGCGTGCAGATCACGGCCGCGGGCGCCGAGGAGTTCCTGATCCGGCCGCGGACCGGCGGCCTCACCCGGGTGAACGGCACCGTGCCCTCGGTACGCGGCCCGGTCTCGGTCTCGGTGGACCGCTCCGGCACCGCTCACTCGGCCCGGGTGACCGTGCCGCCGAACTCCCGTGCCGTACTGGAGGTGGAGATCGGGGACGCCGACCCCTCGGAGTACCGCGTCACGGCCACCGCACCGGGCGCCCGCGGCCGGGTGGACGTCAAGCCGTTCACCGACCTCACGGGAACGGTGCTGCGCATCGGACCGGTCGGCTCGGGCACGACGGAGGTCATCCGCACGACCTCCTGAGCCCCCGCACGGTCACCGGAACCGCCCGCAGCGCGCCGACGAACGGCGCCCGCGGGCGGTTCCTGCCGTCAGGGGGCCGGACGCGGCCGTCCGGACACCGCCCGGGAATCCTCCCTTCCGCCGCGGTGCCCCCGGTTCCTGACGCCCCGTCGACGGTTTCCTGGTGCCCACCGGCATGCAGACCGTCCAGAACACTGCCGGAAACCGGCAATGCGCCAAAGCACCCCCGGCGTCCACCATGACGTACGGGGAGCACCGCGGACGGTTCCGGTGCCGGACACCGGCAGGTGCCCGCACCGGGAACCGCGGCGATCCCGGGCACCACCCCACATGAGGGATGCGCACCACGGGCGGACAGCGGAAGGAGGGCGGGACATGCGGACGTTCCTGCCGGCCGCGACCGGAATGCCCACGATCCTGCTCACCGCGGCCCTCGTCGTGGTCGTGTGCTTCTGGCTCCTCGTCGCCCTGGGCGTCGCCGCCGCGGACGGCTTCGACACGGACGTCGACCTCCGGTCGTGGGGCATGGGCGGCGTACCCGTGACGGTCGCCTTTTCCTTGCTGACCACCTTGGCCTGGTCCCTGAGTGTCGGGGCGACGGTCCTGTCGGCCGCCTCCGCGCCGCCGGGGCCGGCCACCGGGCTGCCGCGTCTGCTCGCGCCGCTCGGGGCGCTGCTCGTCGCCTGGCGGCTGACCCGCCTGCTCGTCCGGCCGCTGCACCGTCTCTTCCCCGATGAACCCGGGCCCTCCCGGCCCGGCGAGGTCCACGGGGACGACGGCACCGCGCCGCACGGCGCGGGTGACGGGTGCCGGGACGCCTCCGAGGGAGCGCCGGACGACCGTCCGCTTCCCCTGTGGGACCGCGCCGCCTGAGCCGCGCCGCCGCCGGGCCCCGCCCTCTCCTGCTCACGCCTCACTCTTCTCACGCCTCAAGGACGTATGCCATGAATGCCATCACCCTGGGCGTCGGCGTGCTCGTCGCCGTCTGTCTGCTCTCCCTGCTCGTCGTCCCACGGCTGTTCCGCAAGGTGGAGCAGGGCAAGGCGCTGATCGTCTCCAAACTGCGCAAGGTCGACGTGACCTTCACCGGTCAGATCGTGCTGCCGGTGCTGCACAAGGCCGAGGTGATGGACATCTCGGTGAAGACCATCGAGATCACCCGGGCCGGCCGGGACGGGCTGATCTGCCGGGACAACATCCGCGCGGACATCCGGATCTCGTTCTTCGTGAAGGTCAGCAAGACCGTCGAGGACGTCATCAAGGTCGCCCAGGCCGTCGGCACCGCACGGGCCAGCGACCGGGACACGCTCCAGGAGCTGTTCCACGCGAAGTTCTCCGAGGCGCTGAAGACCGTCGGCAAGCAGCTGGACTTCACCGACCTGTACACCAAGCGCGAGGAGCTGCGGTACCGGATCATCGAGGTCATCGGCGTCGACCTCAACGGCTACCACCTCGAGGACGCGGCGATCGACTACCTGGAGCAGACGCCGCTGACCCAGCTCGACCCGGCCAACGTCCTCGACGCCCAGGGCATCCGCAAGATCACCGAGCTGACCGCCGTGGAACACGTGCGCACCAACGAGGCGCAGCGCACGGAGGAGAAGGAGATCACCCGGCAGAACGTCGACGCCCGCGAGGCCATCCTGGAGCTGGAACGCCGGCAGGCGGACGCCGAGATCAAGCAGCGCCGGGAGATCGAGACCGTACGGGCCCGTGAGGAGGCCGAGACGGCGCGGGTGGTCGAGGAGGAGCGACTGCGGGCGCAGGGCGCGTTCCTGAAGACCGAGGAGCAGCTCGGTGTGCAGCGCGAGAACCAGGCCCGCGAGGTCGCCGTCGCCGCCAAGAATCGCGAGCGGGTCATCGCCATCGAGAACGAGCGCATCGAGAAGGACCGGCTGCTGGAGGTCATCGCACGGGAGCGGGAGACCGAGCTGACGCGGATCGCCGCCTCCAAGGAGGTCGAGGCGGAGAAGCGGGAGATCGCCGAGGTCGTCCGCGAGCGCGTCGCCGTGGACCGCACGGTCGCCGAGCAGGAGGAGTCCATCAAGAAGCTGCGGGCGGTGGAGGAGGCGGAGCGGCAGCGGCAGGCCGTGGTCATCGCCGCCGAGGCAGCGGCGCAGGAGAAGCTCGTCAAGGACATCAAGGCAGCGGAGGCCGCCGAGCAGGCCGCCACGCACCGCGCCGCCGAGGAACTCACCCTGGCCGAGGCCCGGTTGAAGACGGCCGACCTCGACGCCCGCGCCAAGCTGCGGCTCGCCGAGGGTGTCCAGGCCGAGTCCGCCGCCGAGGGACTGGCCGCCGTCCAGGTCCGCGACAAGGAGGCCGAGGTCATCGAGAAGGCCGGCCGTGCGGAGGCCGAGGCCACCGAGGCCCGGATGCGCGCCGAGGCGGAGGGCGCCCGGGCGAAGGCGCTCGCCGAGGCCACGGCCATCGGCGAGAAGCTGAAGGCCGAGGCGGCCGGACTGACGGAGAAGGCCGCCGCGATGGCCGCGCTCGACGAGGCGTCCCGCACGCACGAGGAGTACCGGCTGCGGCTGGAGGCGGAGAAGGACGTCCGGCTGGCCGGTCTGGACGTGCAGCGGCAGGTCGCCGAGGCACAGGCCACGGTGCTCGCCACCGGGCTGGAGAACGCCGACATCAGCATCGTCGGCGGCGAGTCGGTCTTCTTCGACCGGCTGGTGTCCTCGATCGCGCTCGGCAAGAGCGTCGACGGCTTCGTCCAGCACTCCGAGACCGCCCAGGCGCTGGCCCGGCCCTGGCTGGACGGCACCTCCGACTTCACCGGCGACCTGACCCGGATCCTCGGCTCGGTCTCCACGGCCGACGTACAGAACCTGACCGTCTCCGCGCTGCTGATGAAGCTGATGAAGACGGGCGGACCCGACGCCACCGCGCTGCGCCAACTGCTGGACAGGGCGGGTGAGCTGGGCGTCGCCGACACCCCGCTCGCCGCCCTGAACGGCAGCGCCGGGCGCTGACAGGCCGGCGGTCCGGAGCTGCCGCACAGGGGACGGCAGCTCCGGACCGCCTTCTTCCGACTTCCGAGAGGAACCGCATGACCACCGGCCTGGCCACCGGCACGTACGACGCCGTCGACACCGGCACCTACGAGGTGCTGCGCGACCGGCTCACCGCGCAGGCCGCCGAGCTCGCCCGGCGGGCCGAGGCACTCAACGCCCGCCGCACCGAGGAGTTCGGCTCGACCCGGCTCGAACTGGCCCGCACGCAGCGGCTGCGCACCGGGCACGCCTGCGTGCCCCGCGACATCGTCGCCGTCGGCGACGTGCTGCTCTTCGGCCACAACGTCTTCCTCGACGTGAAGCCGGAGACGACCGTGGCCGACGTGTTCGCACTGCACGACCGCGACCTGGAGCGGCTGCCCGACGACGCCGTTCCCGGCCTGCTCGACGACCCCGCCTTCGTCCGGGAGTTCACCGCCCTCCACCGCTACTACCGCCAGGCCCACCTGCTGCAACTGCGTCGCGTCGACGGCAGGCTGCTGGCCGTCTTCCGCACCGGCGAGAAGGCCGACGACATCCGCGTCCTGCGCTGGGCGCTGTCCGACGACGGGCAGGCGCGCTTCCTTGACGCACGCGGCGACCGCGACCACGTCCTGCCGCCCTCCCACGACGTCGACTGGCGCGAGACGACCCGCGAGGACCACGTCCTCGGCCGCCACCCGCACGTGTCCGTCGAGGGCGAGGTCTTCGTCGCCGCGGTCGGCGGCACCCTCACCGTCAAGGCCGAGGACGACACCGAGACGGGCGAGGCAATCCACTCGGAGCCGGTCGACGAGCCGTTGCAGTCGCTCGCCGACGCCGACCTCGCCCACGCGCGCGTGGGCGCCCTGATCCTGCTGCGGATCCGCCCCTACAAGGAGGACACCCACCGCTACCTGGTCTTCAACACGCTCACCCGGAGCGTCGTACGCCTCGACGGCATCGGGCGGGCCTGCCGCCGCCTCCCCGAGGACCAGGGCATCGTCTTCCCCGGCGGCTACTGCCTGGCCACCGGCACCCACAAGACGTACGAACTCGACACGGACGGCCTGGAGTTCGAGCGGGAGGTGCGCTCACCGAACGGCGAGGACGTGCTGTTCGCCTTCCACGCGCGCGTGGCGGGCCGCACCCTGCTGATGCCCTACAACACGATCCGCAAGGAGGTCGCGACCCCGCTGTCCTGCCACGGCTGGGCCCTCTTCGACGACGGCACCCTCATGGTGCTGCGTGCCGACGGCGACGAGCCGCAGCGCGTGCACCCCCTCCAGCTGTGGAACTCGCCGTACGTCTCCGACACCCACGCCGCCGGCCGGCCCGTCGGCACCGGACCGCTGGCCCGCGTCGGCAACGCCGACCTGGTCCGAGGCATCTCCGACTGCCTGTCGGTCACCCGTGCCGTCGCCGGCACGACCCCGACGCGTGAGGTGTACGCGGCGCTGGCCGCCGCCTGCGCTAGGGCGGCGGACTCCCACCACTGGCTGGCCGAGCCCGAACTCGGGGATCTGCACACCCCGCTCGACCAGGTGCGGACCACGGCCGAGCAGGTGCTGGCCGAGTTCGAGACCGTGCAGGCGCTGACCCGGCACGCCGCCGACGCGCTCGCCGGGGCCGCCGCCCGCCTCGCCACGGTCGTCCGGCGCCTGCGCGGCGAGGCCCCCCGCAGCGCCTCGGCCTGGGTCACCGGCCTGAACCAACTCCGCCACGCCCAGGGCCACCTGCTCACGCTCAGGGATCTGCGCTACGCGGACACCGCCCGCATCGACGCACTCGCCTTTGAGGCCGAGGCCGACCTGGCGGCCTTCGGGCAGCGGGCCGTCGCCCACCTGGCCCGCGAGGACGCCTTCGCCGGCCACCACGCGGACGTCGAACGGCTCCTCGCGGACGCCGAGGCGATCGCCACCGTCGCCGAGGCCGCGCCCGTCGCCGCCAGCCTCGACGAACTCACCGACGGACTGCGCACGGTGACCGAGGTCGTCGCCGGGCTCGACATCGGCGACGCCACCGTCCGCACCTCGGTCCTGGAACGGATCGCCGAGGTGCTCGGCGCGGCCAACCGCGCCCGCGCCACGCTCGGCACCCGCCGCCGCGAGCTGCTCGACCACGAGGGAAGGGCCGAGTTCGCCGCGGAGCTCGCGCTGTTCGGCCAGGCGGTCACCGGCGCGCTCGCCGCCGCCGACAGCCCCCGGGCGTGCGACGACCAACTCGCCCGCCTGTTGGCGCAGTCGGAGAACCTGGAGTCCCGGTTCGCCGAGTTCGACGACTTCCTCGGCACGCTCGCGGACAAGCGCGACGAGATCCACGAGGCGTTCGCGGCCCGCAGGCAGACCCTCGCCGACGCCCGCGCCCGCCGCGCCGAGCGCCTCGCCGACTCGGCGGCCCGGGTCCTGCGGACGGTCGCCCGCCGGGCCGCCACGCTCGCCGACGCGGACGCCGTCGCCACGTACTTCACCTCCGACCCGATGCCCACCAAGGTCCGCCGCATCGCCGACGAACTGCGCGGACTCGGCGACCAGGTCCGGGCGGAGGAACTGGACGGCCGGCTCGAGGCCGCCCGCCAGGAGGCCACCCGCGCCCTGCGCGACCGCACCGACCTGTACGCCGACGACGGCCGCACCCTGCGCCTGGGCGCCCACCGCTTCGCCGTCAACACGCAGCCCCTCGACCTCACCCTCGTCCCGCACGGCGACGGCCTCGCCGTCGCGCTGACCGGCACCGACTACCGCGCCCCGGTGACGGACGCCCACTTCCCGGACTTCGCCGCCACCCGCCCGTACTGGGACCGCCCCCTGCCGTCCGAGTCACCCGAGGTCTACCGCGCCGAACACCTCGCGGCCCGGCTGCTGGACGAGCACGGCCCCGAGGCCCTGGCGGAGGCCGACCTGCCGGCCCTCGTACGCCGGGCCGCGGAGGAGGCGTACGACGAGGGCCACGAACGCGGCGTCCACGACCACGACGCGACCCTGATCCTCGAAGCGCTGCTCCGTCTGCATGCCGGCGCCGGCTCCCTGCGCCACGAGCCCGCCGCCCGCGCCGCCGCCCAGCTGTTCTGGGCCCACGGCACGACGGCCGAGGCCCGCGAGAGCTGGACCCGGCGCGCGCTGTCGCTGGCCCGCGCACGAGACACGTTCGGACTGGCGCCCGCCATCGCCGACCTGTGCCGGGAGCTGGCGGAGGCGATCGGCGGGGAGGGCGCACAGGCTGCCGCCACCTACCTCTTCGAGGAGCTGACCGGCGGCCCCGACGGCTTCGTCATCAGCGCCGGCACCCGCACTCTGCTCGACACGTTCCGCCGTACGGTGGGCACCTCGGCGTACGACGACGACCTCGCCGCCCTCGGGCAGCCGAGCGCCCGCCGCCAGCTGGTGCAGGCGTGGCTCTCGTCGTACGCGTCCTCGACCGGCACGGACCTCGCCCCCGGCGACCTGGCCGAGGCGGTGGCCGCGGAGCTCTGCCCGGACCTGCCGCGCCACGAGTCCGACGCACCCCTGACCGCGACCGTCGAGGGGCTCCTCGGCAGCCACCCCCGCATCACCGGCCGCCGGCTCACGGTCCGCCTCGACGAACTCCTCGCCCGCACCCGAGCCTTCCGCGCCCACGACGTCCCCGCCCACCGCGCCTACCAACGCCGCCGGGGCGCCCTGGTGGCCGCCGAGCGCGCCCGTCTCCGCGTGGACGAGTACCGCCCGCGCGTGATGCCCGCCTTCGTCCGCAACCGGCTCATCGACGAGGTCTGCCTGCCGCTCATCGGCGACAGCCTCGCCAAGCAGCTCGGCACCACGGGCGACGGCAGGCGCACCGACACGGGTGGCCTGCTGCTGCTCCTCTCCCCGCCCGGCTACGGCAAGACCACGCTCATGGAGTACGTCGCCGACCGCCTCGGCCTGATGCTGGTGAAGGTCAGCGGCCCGGCGCTGGGGCAGGCCGTGACCTCACTGGACCCGGCGGAGGCCCCGAACGCCACCGCCCGCCAGGAGGTCGAGAAGATCAACTTCGCGCTGGCGGCGGGCAACAACACCCTCCTGTACCTCGACGACATCCAGCACACCTCGCCCGAGCTGCTGCAGAAGTTCATCCCGCTGTGCGACGCCACCCGCCGTGTCGACGGCGTACGGGACGGCGAGCCGCTCACCCACGACCTGCGCGGCAAGCGCTTCGCGGTCTGCATGGCCGGCAACCCCTACACCGAGTCCGGCAGCCGCTTCCGCGTCCCCGACATGCTCGCCAACCGCGCCGACGTGTGGAACCTCGGTGACGTCCTCAGCGGCAAGGAGGACGCCTTCGCACTGAGCTTCGTCGAGAACGCCCTGACGGCGAACCCGGTCCTGGCCCCGCTCGCCGGGCGCGACCCGGCCGACCTCGACCTGCTGATCCGCCTGGCCTCGGGGGACTCCACCGCCCGCGCCAACCGGCTCGCCCACCCGTACGCCCCCGCCGAACTGGAACGGACCCTCGCCGTCCTGCGCCACCTGCTGACCGCGCGGGCGACCGTCCTCGCGGTGAACGCCGCGTACATCGCCTCCGCGGCCCAGTCCGACACCGCCCGCACGGAACCGCCCTTCCGGCTCCAGGGCTCCTACCGCAACATGAACAAGATCGCCCAGCGCGTCCAGCCGGTCATGAACGACGCGGAGGTGGCGGCACTGATCGACGACCACTACCGGGCCGAGGCCCAGACCCTCACCACGGGCGCCGAGGCCAACCTGCTGAAACTGGCCGAGCTGCGCGGCACGCTCACCGCCGGACAGGCGGCACGCTGGACCGCGGTGAAGGCCGCCTACGTCCGTGCCCGGGCGCTCGGCGGCCCGCAGGACGACCAGCTGACGCGGGCCGTCGCCGCGCTGGGCCTGCTCGCCGACCGGATCGCCGCCGTCGAGGCGGCGATCCACCGCGCCGTCGGCCCGCTTCACCCGCCGGCCGGCCCGCACGCCCGGCACGCCGCCGGGAGGCAGGAACCTGCGGTGAGTCCTTCCGGGTGCCCTTCGGGGCCGGCGTCCTGATCACCGGCCCGGGCGGTGGCGCCGCGGAGCGGCAGGGACCGACGCGGCGGCCCGCCGGTGCCGGCCGTGGGCCGGTCCCGGCGGTCACCACCTGTCGTGGACGTCCGGCCGCCGCGCCCTCGGCGTCGGCTGCCGGCCGAGGAGCTCGGCCAGGCCCTGGCGGGTCGCGGCGAGGACCACGCGGTCCTGGGGCCGCAGGACGTAGCCGGGGTGGAGGTCCCATACGAGTCCGGCGGGGCGGTCGGCGCCGTCGTGCTCCGGCGTGGCGGCGAGGTCGGGGAGGCGCTCGTCCGGTTCCGCGGTGTCCAGGGCGAGGACGCGCCAGGCACCGGGCCGGAACGACTCGGCGATGGTGCGCCCCTCCAGCCGCGGGTGCCCGGCGACGTTCAGGGCGGCGAAGACCAGGACCCGGCGTTCGACCGGGATGGCGCCGAGGACCTGGCGGCCCATCATGGCGCCGGCGAAGGCGGGGGCCGCGAGGGTGGAGACACTGCGGCTGCGGGTGAGGGCCTGGGGATGGGCGGCGCGCAGGGTGCGGTAGACGGCTGTGGCGAAGTCGTCGTCGTACAGGCGCAGCGCCACCCGCAGGCCGGGCTCGACGGAGCGGGCGTACAGGGCCGCTTCCAGGTTGGTGGTGTCGTTGCTGGTGAGGGCGAGCAGGGCGTGCGCGCGGTGGATGCGGGCGGCTTCCAGGACGCCCTCCTGGGTGACGTCGCCGAGGACGGTGGGCACGCGCAGACGGCGGGCGAGCGGGACGCCGCGCGCTTCGGGGTCCTCCTCCACGCACACGACGGGAATGCCGAGTTCCCGCAGCCGGGCCAGGACCCGCGTGCCCACCTTGCCGAGGCCGAGCAGGACGACGTGGCCGGACAGGCCCCGGGGCGGGCCGCGCAGCGCGGACGCGGTGCGGAAGGTGCCCAGCGCCTCCAGGACGGCCGCGAGCAGCACCGGCAGCAGGAGTAACCCGGCCAGGCCGGCGAGGAGCTGGAGCACCTGGCGGGCGGTGGGCTCGCCGATGGCCGGGTCGCCGATCGCGAACAGGTCGAGCAGGGTGAGGTAGGCGGCGTGCAACGGGTGGTCGCCGGTGGTCAGCCAGGCCGCGACGGCCAGGCCCAGCACACAGGCCGTGAGCCCGGTCAGCGACCAGCGCACCCGGCGGGAGAAGAGCCGGCCGAGCGGCAGCCCTCGCCCGGTCAGGCGGGCGGGCGGGGGAGTGGGCCCGGTGTGCGCCACGGTTTCGAGGACCACCGTGCCCCGCCCGGTCGCGGCGGCCACCGTGTCGTCGTCGGGCAGCAGCGTGGGTCCCTCCCGGCCACTGGCGTCCGTCCCCTCCGCGCCGGCCGGATCGCTGGTGGTCGACGACAGCAGCGCGAGCGTGCACAGGCCGTGGTCCGCCGCCTCGCCCTGGCCCGGCGGGGTGCGCTCGGCGGCGCGCAGCAGCAGCCCGTCCGCCTGGACGACCTTGCTGGTGCCGGCGACCGCGGTGGCCGCGAGGGCGGGGGCGGCGGTGTCCGCGTCCGACAGGACGGTCGTGGAGGTGTCCAGGGCCTCCGGGTCCAGCCCGGGGACGGCGAGGACGGCGGCCTGGTCGAGGAGTTCCTCCAGGTGCTGGCCGAGTTTGCGGTTGTAGAGGCGGATGACCAGGCGCAGCCGGGGGTTGAGGCGGCGGGCGGCCAGCGCGGCGTGGATGTTGGTCGCGTCGTCGTCGTGGACGAGGGCCAGGGCGGCGGCCTCCCGCGCGCCCGCCTCGGCGAGGGCGGCCTCGTCGAGGGCCTCGGCCTCGATCACCCGCGGCGCGGCGAGGTCCCCGTCCGTACGGTTCATCGCGACCTGGATCCGGCCGAGCAGCGCCGAGACGCGCGGCGCCGGCCCGGCCGGGCCGGACCGGTGGGCGGACGGCGGTACGACGAGGGTGACCCGCTCCCGGTACACCGCCGTGAGCTCGGCCGCCAGCCGCTCGGCGAGGGCGTCGTCGCCGCAGACGATCATGTGCCCGGTGCGCGGACCGCCGCGCGCCGGCTGGGGGAAGAGGACCATGCGTCGGTGACCTCCCGCTCAGGCCAGGGCGAAGTAGCGCAGCCACACGTATCCGGCCGACAGTGCCACGGTGACGGCCGTGACGACCAGACCGTACTTGGTGAACTGCCAGAACGAGATGGGCTGGCGGTTGCGCTCGGCGATGCCGAGGACGACCACGTTGGCGCTGGCGCCGATCGCGGTGGCGTTGCCGCCGAGGTCCGCGCCGATGGCCAGGGCCCACCACATGACGTGGTCGCCGGAGCCGCCCATGCTCTGCACCAGGTCGGCGGTGATCGGGGCCATGGTGGCGACGTAGGGGATGTTGTCGACGATGCCGGACAGCACGGCCGAGGCGCCGAGCAGCAGCATCGAGCCGCCGAGTTCGTTGTCCCCGATGGCGTCGGCGAGGGACGCGGAGATCTCGCCGATGACGCCGGTCTCGATCAGGCCGCCGATCATGATGAACAGCCCGGCGAAGAAGGCGAGCGTGGGCCACTCCACCTCGTCGAGGATCTCGCCGGTCTCCGCCTTGGAGATCGCGATGAGCAGGCCCGCGCCGAGCAGGGCGACCACGCTGGGCGCGTAGTGCAGCACCGGGTGGAGCACGAACCCGACGACGACCAGGGCGAGCACCAGCAGGCCCTGCACGAGCATCCGGGGGTCCTTGATGGCCTCGCGCTCCTCCAGCTCCATGACCTCGACGGCCCGCGTCTCGTCGTAGACGAAGGACTTGCGGAACAGGAAGCGGCACAGCGCGACCAGCACCACGATCAGGATCGCCGACAGGGGCGCGAGGTGGACGAGGAAGTCGTTGAAGGTGAGATCGGCCCGGCTGGCGATGATGATGTTGGGCGGGTCGCCGACCAGGGTCGCGGCGCCGCCGATGTTGGAGGCCAGCACCTCGGCGATGAGGTACGGCGCGACGGGCAGCGCGAGGCGCTCGCACACCAGCAAGGTCACCGGCGCGATGAGCAGCACCGTGGTGACGTTGTCGAGCAGCGCGGACGCGAAGGCGGTGATGACGACGAGCATCACCATCACCCGGAAGGGCTTGGCCCGTGCCCGTTTCACCGCCCAGATGGCCAGATACTCGAACATGCCGGTCTTCTTCAGCACGCCGACGATCATCATCATGCCCATGAGCAGGAAGATGACGTTCCAGTCGACGCCGCTGTGTTCGGAGAAGAACGCCGATTCGTCGTCCGTCGCCCGGATCGCCAGCATCAGGGCGGCACCGCCCAGCGCCGCCGCCACGCGGTGGATCTTCTCGCTGATGATCAGTCCGTACGTGGCCACGAAGACGACGATGGCCGCCCAGCTCTCCCAGCCGTTCACGATCCTCCGATGAGTCGTTCCGTCAGACGGGCGGCGCTCAGGCCACCCGTCAACCGTTGTAGGGGCGGGACTCGGCGGAGTCAGGGGCCGACACGGTCGGCCACCCCCGGAGTCTCGCCCGCCGAGTCGCCGTCGGACGCGCCGCCGGGCACGCCGGCGAGGTCGTCGACGTGGAAGAGACGGGCGATCGGTACGTCCGTGGAGCTGTGGGCGATGATCGAGAAGGCGATGCACACGGCGATGAGCGTGAACGCCTCCTCACCCTGCGGGATCCCGGCCTGCAACACCAGCAGCCCGTACACCACCGACGCGAAGCCCTTCGGCCCGAACCAGGCCGCGACCAGCTTCTCCCGCCGGGTGAAGCGCGTCCCGAGCAGGGAGAGCAGCAGCGAGGCCGGCCGGATCAGCACGATGGCCAGGACCACGGCGACGTAGCCGCCGAAGGACAGGTCACCGAAGAGCCGCGGGGTGAGCAGCGCGCCGAACACCAGCAGGGCCGCGAACTTGGCCAGCTCCGCCAGCGCCTCGCCGAGCGGCTCGAACGACTCCTTCGCCTCCAGCGAGCGCGCGGTGAGCACGGCGCCCGCCGAGAACGCGGCGAGGTAGGGGTTCGCGTGTGTGAGGTGACAGGCCGCGTAGAGGATCACGCCGATCGCCAGCGGCAGCAGCGGCTGGAGCCTGGGCTCGGCGCCCAGCAGCCGGAACCGGACGAGCTCGATCACCACGAAGGGCAGGACGAGCCCGAAGACCAGCCCCAGGACCAGCTCCAGCGCGATCGTCCCCAGGCCGGCCTCGGCGTGCCCGGAGGTCGGGCCGGCCGCGGCGATCAGGATGAGTACGACCGGCAGGGCGAGCCCGTCGTTGATGCCGCTCTCCACGTTCAGCAGCTGCCGCAGCTTCGAGGGGACCTCCTTGCGGCCGACGATCGCGGAGGCGAACACCGGGTCGGTCGGCGCGAGCACGGCGCCGACCAGGAAGGACGTCGTCCAGTCCAGGCCGACGAGGTAGTGCGTGATCAGTGCCGTGCCTACGAAGGCCAGCGGCATGCCGAGCCCGAGGGCGCGGGCCGGGTTGCGCCAGTTGGCGCGCAGCTGCGGGAAGGAGACGTGCATGCCGTCGGTGAACAGCACCGCGAACAGCGCCAGGTCGGCCGTCACGGACACGATCTCGCTGTCCGGCGTGATGTGGATCAGACCCAGGAACCCGTCACTGACCAGCGCACCGCCGACCAGGAAGAGGAAGGACGTGGACAGGACGGTCCGGGCGGCAAGGCCCGACAACAGCACCGCGATGAGCAGCGCCACCCCGAAAACCACGACGAGCACCATGACCCGGACCCCGATCGGCGAAGAGACCTCTGGCAGACCGCCGACCAGGCTTCCCGGCACACCGCTGGGCACCCTACACGGTCTGTTCACGGCACTGACAGGTGCCTGCCGTGCAGTCTGACGTGCAGGACACTGCCGGATCCCGGCAGAGTTCGCCGCCCGGACCCGGGTCGCCCCCCAGGGAGAGCGGCGACCGCTCCCGCCCCGTCCCGGCCGCCGGCTCCGTCCGGCGGAACACGGGACAGGCCATCCGGTGCGGGACCGACCGCGCCCGGTCGCCGGCGGCGCCCGACGGCCTCCCCGTGACCTGCCGGAGCCCGGCAGCGGCGCCGCCCCGCCCCGCCCCCACCCGAAGTCCGGCCCATGCGTTAGAAAGGCGTCGACGGCACAGCGCATCGGGGGGACGCACATGGCGGGGCGGGACGTGTCCGAGGAGTACCTGGAGGGGTACGCGCGCATCCTCGCGGACACCTCCGCGACCGGCCGCCGCCTGACCCGGGAGGAACTCGACTCGCGCCGCGTCCTCGGGGAGCGGGCCGCGGAGGCCGGTCTCGGGCTGCGTGCCCTGGTCGGAGCCCACCTGGACGCCACACGAGCCCACTGGCCCACCGGCGGCGGCACGTCCGCGGACAGCGTCCTGGCCGCCGCCGCCCAGGCCCTCGACGCGTTCGCCGAGGGCTACGAACGCGCGCAGCGGCATGCCGTACGCCAGGAGGAGGCCGCCCGCCGGGAGTTCATCGACGACCTGCTCTACGGCCGCAGCGACCTCGGCCTGCTGGCCCAGCGCGCCGAACGCTACGGACTGCGGCTGGCGTACGAGCACGCGGTGGCCGTGGCACGCGGCGACGTCGCGTACGACGAGGGGGACCCCGTGCCCCGGGAGGTGGAGCGCGCGCTGATAGGCCGGTTCGGCGACCGCAGCATCCTGCTCACCACCAAGGACGGCCGGCTCGTGTGCATCGCCCCGGGCGACCAGGACGACGTCCTCGCGTACTTCGCCAAGCAGGCGTTCGCCGCCACCGGGGGCGGGCAGGTGGCGATCGGCCGCCAGCAGTCCGGTGCGGCCGGTGTCGTCCAGTCGTACGAGGAAGCGCTGAACACCCTCGACCTGGCCGACCGCCTCGAACTCGACGATCCCGTGCTGCGCGCCGCGGAACTCCTCGTCTACCCGGTCCTCACCCGCGACCGGCAGGCCATGGCCGACCTGGTGATCAGCGCCCTCGGCCCGCTGCGCCAGGCCCGGGGCGGCGCCCAGCCGCTCCTCGACACCCTCACCGCGTACTTCGACTCGGGCTGTGTGGCAGCGGAGGCGGCCCGGCGGCTGTCGTTGAGCGTGCGCGCCTTCACCTACCGCCTGGAACGCATCCACAAGCTCACTGGCTCCGACCCGTCCGACCCCGTGCACCGCTACACGCTGCAGACCGCGGTGATCGGGGCACGGCTGCTGGACTGGCCGGCGAAACCGTTGTGAGTGGTGAACGGCCGAAGTCCCGGACTCAGCCGAGCTCGGCGAACGTCTCCACCGCCCGGGTCCTGCCGGTCACGACGATGACGTCGCCCTTCTGGACGACGGTTTCCGCGGCGGCGTAGGTGAAGTCCTCACCGGGCCGTTTGATGCCGACGACCGTGACGCCGTACCTGCTGCGCACCTGGCTCCGGGCGAGCGGGATGCCGGTGATGACGCCGGGGGCGATGGTCTTCACCAGGGCGTAGTCGTCGTCGAACTCGATGAAGTCCAGCATCCGCCCGGTGACCAGGTGGGCGACGCGTTCGCCCATCTCGTGCTCGGGCAGGACGACGTGGTGGACGCCGAGGCGCTCCAGGATCTGGCCGTGCTGGCGGCTGATCGCCTTGGCCCAGATGTTGGGTACCTCGGCCTCCAGCAGGTTGGAGCTGACCAGGATGCTGGCCTCGATGTCGGTGCCGATGGCGACGACGGCGCTGGTGAACTCGTGGACGCCGAGCTGGCGCAGCGCCTCCGGGTCGGTGCAGTCGGCGACGGCGGCATGCGTGAGGTCGTCGCTGTACTTCTGCACCAGTCGGGCGTCGGTGTCGAGGCCGAGGACGTCCCAGCCCCGCCGCATCAGCTCGCCGGCGAGGGAGAAGCCGAAGCGGCCGAGGCCGATGACGGCGACGCGCTGGTCGCCGGCGTGGGCTTCGGGCTCGGCCGGCCGTTCGCGGTGACGGCGGCGCAGGGCGCGCAACTTAACCAATGACGGGTCGCTCCTCTGGCAGTTCGTAGCGGCGGGTGCGCTCGCGCAGGGCGAGGGCCGAGACGAGGGTGATCGGGCCGAGGCGGCCGACGAACATCAGGCCGGTCAGCAGCAGTTCGCCGGCCGTCGGGATGTCGGCGGTGATGCCGGTGGACAGGCCCACCGTGGCGAAGGCGGAGACGACCTCGAACAGCACCGCCTCCAGGGGTTCGTCGGTGAGCGTGAGCAGGAAGAGGGTGGAGCCGATGACCAGGCCGACGCCGAGCAGCGCCACGGTCAGCGCCTGGCGCAGCGTGTGCGGGGCGAGACGGCGGCCCAGCACGGTCGAGTGGGGCTCGCCGCGCACCTCGGCGATGATCGCGACGAGCAGCACCGCGAACGTGGTCACCTTGATGCCGCCCGCCGTGCCCGCGCTGCCGCCGCCGACGAACATCAGGACGCACGTCATCAGGAGCGTCGAGGCGTGCATCGCGCCGATGTCGAGGGAGTTGAAGCCGGCGGTGCGCGACATCGCGGAGTGGAAGAACCCGTCGAGGATCTTCCCGCTCGCCGTGTGCGGGCCCAGGGTGCCGGGGTTGGTCCACTCCAGCAGGCAGGTCAGCACGGTCCCGGCGGTCAGCAGGACGGCGGTGGTGATGAGCGTGAGCCTGGTGTGCAGGGTCCAGTTGTGGCGTCCGGTCGTACGACGGCGGCGCCGGTGGCGCAGGAGTTCCAGCATGACGGGGAAGCCGATGCCGCCCAGGATCACGGCGGCCGCGACCGGCAGGGTGACCCAGGCGTCCTGGGCGTAGCGGGTGAGGTTGTCGGCGTGCAGCCCGAAACCGGCGTTGTTGAACGCCGACACGGCATGGAAGTAGCCGAGGTACAGGGCGCTGCCGGCGTTCTCGCCGTACCCGTACCGGAAGCGCAGCGCCAGGACGGCCCCGACCACGAACTCGACGACGAGCGTGGTGCCGGCGACGCCCAGCAGCACCCGGCGCACGTCCCCGATGCCCAGCGTCCTCGTCTCCGCCTGTGCGTGCAGTTGGAGCCGCAGCCGCAGCCGGCCCGACACCAGCAGCGCGAGCAGCGACGCCATCGTCATGATGCCGAAACCGCCGACCTGGATCAGCGCCAGGATCACGCCCTCGCCGAAGCCGCTCCAGTAGCTCCCCGTGTCGACGACGGCCAGACCGGTCACGCACACCGCCGAGGTGGACGTGAACAGCGCGGTCACGAAGCCGGTGGCGGAACCGTCCTCGGCGGCGAAGGGCAGCGACAGCAGTCCCGCCCCGGCCAGGACCGCGACGGCGAACGCCACGACCACGGCACGGGCGGGATGCGCCACCAGCAGCGAGGACCGCGTCCGCGCCCATGCCACCAGTCCCGACATCTGCCACTTCCCGCTGGTCCCGTCTCCGTACCCGGCCTGTACCGGGCCGTGACGTCGTTCAAGATCCCGGCCGCACACCCTACCCGCGCAGCCGCCCGGTCGAACGCCCCCGGCGCGAACGCCCCCGGCGCGTCGGAGACGGCCGCACCGGCACCCGCGGGAGTCGGAGAGGCAGGCCGCCGCAGTCCGGGTGAGCGGGCCGGTGGCCCACGGTGACGGCCGGTTGCCTGGCGGCGGCCCCCGTCTCGTACGAAGCTGGAACGGACGGTGAAGGAGTCCGCCGACCGAACCGTCCGGACGCCGCCGGCCTGCCGTGGGGGAGCGGGCCGGGGGGCGTGGAGGCCGGCCCGAGAGGAGACAGGGGCGGTGACGATTCCCCTGGTGGTGGGCGTCGCGCGGCGCGGCGGGGCACCGGGAGCGGTACGTCCTGGATGCCCACCGTCCGCCGGCGCAGGTGCTCGACGACGCCCCGCGCGGCCCGGCGGAGCGGTACGGCGACGCCCCGGCGACCCGGCGGGTGGTCGAGGGACCGGCCCGGCGGGCCCTGCCGGAGGCCGCGTCGGGGGCGGACCCGCTGGTCGTCGGCGCCCGCAGACGACAGGGGCATCCGGGCCTGCGACCGGGTCTGACCGGTCACGGGGTACCGCACTACGCGCCGTGTCCGGTCGCGGTCGTTCCCCGGCCACGAGCAAGCCCCGTGAGACGGTCCACGTCGCCGGACGGCCCGTGGATGACGGTCCGTAGCGAGACAAGGAGGACAGCGATGTCGCACACGGTGGAATGGAACGTCCGGCTCCGCCTCGTCGAGGAGGATGACGGTACGACGAAGGCCCACGTGGAGCTGGACACCGGCACCACGGCGCTCACCGGCCACGGGGCCGCGCACTGCCACCCGGCGGACCCGAACGTGCCGGAGATCGGCGACGAACTGGCGGCGGGCCGGGCCATGAACAACCTCGCCCAGCAACTGCTGAACGCGGCCGAGCGCGACATCGAGAGCCGGGGCGGGCCCCGGCCGGGCACCCGCCGGGCCGCCGGATGGCTCACGTGAACAGCCGGACGATCCGGGCCCGTCGGCCCATGCGGCGGCGTGACGCGCGTGGCACGTTGGATACAGCACTTCTGAGGAGAGGGCGGCGACCATGCGAGCTCACCTCGGCGACCGACTCGTCATCGAAAGCCCGGCGACCGGCGCCGCCCGGCGCGACGGCGAGATCGTCGGACTCCACCACGAGGACGGAACACCTCCCTATGACGTGCGCTGGTCGGACACGGACGAAGTGACGCTCGTGTTCCCCGGGCCCGACGCGCACATCCGGCACGTCGGGCACGGACCGCCCCGGCCACCCGGCGGGCCTTCCCGGCCGGACCCGGGCGAGGCGCGGGCCGGGTCCGCGGCGGCCCCGTCGGCCGGGACCCCCAATCCCGGGGACATCGGCCGGCGCGTGGCCGACGAACGCCGCAGGCACGGGCTCAGCCGGGAACAGGCCGCCCGCCGCGCCCGCATGTCGCCGGAGTATCTGGCGTACCTGGAGGAACAGCCGGCCGATCCGACCGCGGCGACTCTCATCCGGCTGGCCGACGCCCTGGGCACCACCGTCAGCGCTCTGCGCGGGGGAGGTGCCGATCTGCCTCCCGGCCAGGGCCGGGCACTGGCGCACCCGCGACTGCTGGACCTCGACGTGCGGGAGTGCCGCGCCCTGCTGTCCACCCACGGTGTGGGGCGCGTCGCGGTGTCGGCGCCCGACGGCCGCCCGGCGGTCGTCCCCGTCAACTACGAGGTCGTCGAGGACGCCATCGCCTTCCGGACCGCGCCCGACTCGGTGCCCGCGGCGGCCGTGGGGAAGGAGGTCGCCTTCGAGGTCGACCACGTCGACGAAGCCATGAGCGAGGGCTGGAGCGTGCTGGCGGTGGGCCCCGCACAGGTCGTCACGGAGCCCGACGCGGTGCGCAGGCTCACCCAGGGCGCCCACGCCACGCCGTGGGCGGGCGGCGAACGCGAGATGTGGGTGTCGATCCGGCCCACGACCCTGACGGGCCGCCGCATCACCCCGGCCGACCAGTAGGCGGTCACGGCACCGGCCCGTGCGTCGGCGCTCCGCGCCGGCGCCCGCTCACCTCGGCCCGTGCGACCCCGCCGCCGAGCAGTTGCGTGCGTCGCTGTGCACCCTCGGCAACGGCCACTGGGCCACGCGGGGCGCGGTGCCCGAGTCCGGGGCCGCCCCGGCGCACCGCCCGCGGATCTGCGCGGCCGGGTGCCGCAACCGCCCGGAGTCGACCGTGGCCGGGCGGCGGGTGGCGGCGAGTCGATCCGCGCGGACGGGGTACCGGGCCGTGCGTCGATCGATCCGTCAGTCTGGTGGCGGGGGCCCGGACGGCGGGCTCCGCGTCGGTGGAAGGTCCGTAGGAGACGTGGATGAAGTGGTTGGTCTCGCTGGTCGGTGCCGGGCTCGTCATGATCACCCTGCGGGACCTGTTCCACACCCTGTGGCACCCCACCCGCCACGGCGGGCTGAGCCGTCTCGTCATGACGGCGTTGTGGAGACTGGCCCGGCGCTTCCGCGCCCGCAGGCTGGTCGGGCTCGTCGGACCGCTCGCCATGGTGACGGTGGTGGGGATGTGGACCGGCACCGTCATCATCGGCTGGGCCATCGTCTACTGGCCCCACATGCCCGAGGCGTTCACCTTCTCACCCGGTTCCGAGGCGGCGCGGGAGCCGGCGCTGCTCGACTCCGTCTACCTGTCGCTCGTCGTGGTGGCCACCCTGGGCCTCGGCGACATCGCCCCGGGCGAGGGCTGGCTCCGCCTGGTGTCACCGCTGGAAGCCCTCGTCGGCTTCGCCCTGCTGACGGCCACCGTCTCCTGGGTGCTGGAGATCTACCCGGCGCTGACCCGCAGGAGGGTCCTCGCCATCCGGCTGGCGCTGCTGCGTGACGCCGACCCGACGACGCGGCAGATCGACTGCACGGCCGGTGCGGTGCTGCTGGACAGCCTGGCCACCGAAGTCGTGCGGGTCCGCATCGACTTCACCCAGTACTCCGAGGCGTACTACTTCCACGACGGGGACGACCATTCCTCCCTGGCGGCCATGGTCGGCCACGCCGCCGTCCTGGCCGAGCGCGGCCAGGCAGCGGGCCGGCCGGAGGTGCGACTGGCCGGTGACCTGCTCGCCGGAGCGCTGAACGACCTCGCCGCCACCCTGGACCAGCGTTTCCTCCACACGGGGGGCCCACCGGCGGACGTCTTCGCCGCGTACGCCGCCGACCACGGCCGAGGCCGCGCACAGCCCTGAGCCCGGCCCCGCCCGGTGACCTGTGGCACGGAGTGGGCCCAGTGACCCCCTGGGCTGACTGAGAGTCAACTTACTCAGGGGTCAGGTGGTATTGACGGTGTCCGGAAATGGCCGGACTGTAGTGGACATGCCGAATATTCGGGCACGTCTGCTCGCTGTTCTGGTCGTCCTCTGCGGATTCCTGACGGTGACGGGTACCCCGGCCGCCACCGCCGCCACCGTTCCCGACTCCCTCCCGTTCGACGGCACCCCCCTCACCGTGTCGGGCGGCCGTTTCGTCGACGCCACCGGCCGCGAGGTCGTGCTGCGCGGTTACAACGTCTCCGGCGAGACCAAACTCGCGGAGAACAAGGGCCTGCCCTTCGCCTCGGTCGCCGACGCGAGGAAGTCGGCGACCGCCCTGCGCGCCCTCGGCGGCGGCAACTCCGTCCGCTTCCTGCTCTCCTGGGCCTACGCCGAACCGGTGCGCGGCCAGGTCGACACCGCCTATCTGGCCGCCGCCACCGACCAGATGCGCGCCTTCCTCGACGCCGGCATCCGCGTCTACCCCGACTTCCACCAGGACCTCTACTCCCGGTACCTCTTCGACCCCGACAGCTGGTACACCGGCGACGGCGCCCCCCAGTGGGCCGTGGACCTGGGCAACTACCCCGACGAGTCCTGCGGCATCTGCCTCTTCTGGGGCCAGAACATCACCCAGAACGGCGCGGTGAAGGCCGCCCAGCACGACTTCTGGCACAACGCGCACGGCCTCCAGGACTCCTTCCTCGCCATGGCCCAGCAGACCATGGCGTACGTCGAACAGCACCTGACCGACGAGCAGTTCGCGGGCGTCGTCGGCTTCGACCCCTACAACGAGCCGTACGCCGGCACCTACGACTCCGGCCAGACCAGCCGCACCTGGGAACGCGACCTGCTGTGGCCCTTCTACGTGAAGTTCCGGGCCCGGATGGACGCGGCCGGCTGGCAGGACAAGCCCGCCTTCGTCGAACCGAACCTCTTCTGGAACGGCAACGTCAGCAAGGAGGAAGGCGGCCTCCTCGACGCGGGCACGCTCGGCTCCCGCTACGTCTTCAACACCCACTTCTACGACCAGAAGGCCATCTCCGGGATCCTGATGTGGGGCAAGGCGGCCGACGGCCAGTACGTCACCGACTTCGGCACGGTCCGCGACCGGGCGGCGGCGGCCGGGACGACAGCCGTGGTCAGCGAGTTCGGCCACCCGCTCGCCGGCACGGTCTCGGACAAGGCGCCGACCGTCCTGAAGGCCATGTACCAGGCCCTCGACTCCCGCGTGAAGGGCGCCCACTGGTGGACGACACCCGCCGCGTCGGGACCCGTCCTCTCCGGCAACCAGTGGCAGTGGGACATCTACCACGGCCGCCACCACGAGCTGATGAACGGCAACCCCGACAAGGTGCTCACCGCCGGCGACGCCTGGAACGACGAGGACCTCTCCGCCGTACGCCTCGACGACACCGGCAAGGCGACGCTCCGTCAGGACGCCCGCCTGCTCGACCGGCTCTATCCGAGCGCCACCAGCGGTACGCCCCTCGCCTTCACCTACGAGGACCGCTCCCGCGACGGCTCCACCACCCTCACCTGGAACCCGGTGCCGAGCTCCCTGCCGAATGTGGCGCAGCTGGTCGGCTCCGGCCAGTACGGCCTGCTGGTGTGGCGGTCGAACGGCACCGCGGCCCCCACCGAACTGCACCTGCCCGCGTCCTTCCCCACCGCCTCCACCACCGTCGTCTCCGACCTCGGCACGGTGCACGCCCCACCCGCGTACACCGGCACCTCCAGGATCGCCGCGGCCGCGGAACCGGGCGGCACGGGCAGCCGCCGCCTGCTGCTCACCGCACCGGACTCGGGCACCGTGCACCACGCGCTGGTCACCAACGGGGCGACCGCGCCGTCCGCGTCCCTGCTGGCGGCGGCGCGCGCGGAACTCGCGACCTGGGTGGCACAGAAACTCGGCTAGGCACGGCCCGGCCTCTCCCTCACCTCAGGGAAGAAGCCGGGCCGGACAGGCGTCGTCGTGACGCCTGTCCGGCCCGGCTCCAGCAGGGACGGTGCGGTCGCGTCAGGCGCCGGGGCTCGTCCAGTCGGCGGCGACACGGCCCAGCCGTACGCGCTGCGGGTGGTCGCCCACCGGCACCGACACGACCTTCCGGCCGGTGGCGAAGTCGATCGCCGTGACCTGGTCGGAACCGCTCTCGGAGACGACGCAGCTCTTGCCGTCACCGCTGACCGTCGCCCAGTAGGGCTTGGAGACGGTGACCAGCGGGCCCTCCTGGAGGGTGGCGCGGTCGACGACGGTCGCGTAGTCGTCCATCGTGCCCGCCACGCACAGCTTGCTGCCGTCCGGCTTCATGGAGAGGCCGTGGTGGCGCGAGTCGTTGACGAACGTGGTGCGGTCGTCGCTGGTGGACGGGTTCTTCGGCAGCGTCTTGGTCCGGGTGATGCGGTCCGTGGCGATGTCGTACTCGAAGAAGCCGTTGAAGAAGGAGACCTGGAAGTACAGCTTGGACTCGTCCGGGGAGAACACGGCCGGGCGCACGGCGTCCGAGTGGTCGGAGAGGCCGATCGCGTTCAGCCGCTCCCGCATGTCGATGACCTTGACCTGCTGGTAGGTGGTCGCGTCGACGACCGTGATGCGCCGGTCGCCCTTCGTCCAGTCCAGCCACGGTGCGTCGAGCGCGGTGTTCACCTCGCCGATCGACATGGTCCAGATGTACTTGCCGTCCTTGGTGAAGATGTTCTCGTGCGGCTTGTCGCCCGTGGAGTACGAACCGAGCTGCCTGCCGGTGACGATGTCCAGCACGTGCACGGTGTTCGACGTCGAGGCCGAGACCGCGACCCGGGTGCCGTCGGGCGAGACGGCCATGTGGTCCGAGCGGTAACCCGACACCGGGAAACGCCAGTTGACGGCACCCGTCGTGAGGTTGATCGAGACGACGTCGGCGAAGCTGGGCCGGGAGACGACCACCGAGGTGCCGTCCGGCGTGGAGTACATGTCGTCGACGAACTGGTCGTGGCCCTCACCGACGCTGTTGCGGATGGTCATGAAGGCGATCCACCGGACCGGGTCGGCGTTGATCTCCGCCATCCGCTGGTCCTTGTCGGGGATGACGTTGATCCGGCCGATCTTCGCGAAGTCGCCGCCGGACCTGATGACGTCGGCGGTGCCCTCCCAGTTGTTCCCGACGAACATCACCTCGCGCAGCGCGGCGGCCCCGGGACCGGAGGCGGCCGTGGCGACGGTCGCGGGGGCGGTGACGGTCAGGACGAGGGCGGCGGCCACGGAGCATAGGTGCCTGGTTCTGAAGGCAGCCATGAGTGCTCTCTCCTCTGGGGTGGGGGGCGGGTGTGCGCGGGCAGGGGGAAGCAAGGCCCGCATCTGAACACGGCTGCGTTCAGAGTGGACTTACTGGAAAGTAAGGAAGGGGTGCCCTTAACCACAAGACTGCGTACACGACAAAATTGACCGACACAGCGACGAGGGAGGGTCAGTGGCGGGCAGGCTGAAGGCGCCGACCGGCCGTTACGCCGGAAAGTCCGCCGAGGAGCGGCAGGCCGAGCGGCGCCGAAGATTCCTGGACGCGGCGCTGCAACTGTTCGGCGACACCCCCGGATACCGGGGCACGACGGTCGCGGCGCTCAGCGAGGCGGCCGGCCTGTCGACCCGCCAGTTCTACGAGGAGTTCCGCACCCTGGAGGACGTCCTGGCGGCCCTGCACCTCCAGGTCAACGACTGGGCCGAGGAGGCGGTGGTGGCCGCCTTCGCCGCCGCCCGTGACCTGCCGCTGGCCGACCGGGTCACGGCGATCTTCCGCGCCTACGCCGGCAACGTCACCGCCGACCCGCGCCGCATCCGCATCACCTTCGTCGAGATCGTCGGCGTCAGCCCGCGCCTGGAGGAACAGCGCCTGGCCCGCCGGGCCCGCTGGATCGAACTCATCTGCGCCGAGGCGACGGCGGCCGCCGCCCGCGGCGAGGCGGCCCCCCGCGACTACCGCCTCGCCGCGACCGCCTTCATCGGCAGCGTCAACGGCCTCCTGCACGACTGGAGCGCCGGCTGGGTGGACGCGACCCTCGACGAGGCCGTGGACGAACTGGTCCGGCAGCTGCTGGGCATCCTGCGGCCACCGGGGTGGGGACCGAACGGCTCCTGAGCCGCGCCCGCCCTCACTCGTTCACCGCGCGAGCCGTGCCGCCGCCGGCGACCGCGGCGACGCGGCGGACGTCTGGCCGACCGCCCGCTCATGGCCCGCCCCGGCGCCGCGGCGACCCGACGCCGACGGCACACCCTCCGCTCGCTTCCGGATCTCCTCGCGGCGGCCGGACCCCGCGACCCTCCTTCCTGCTCGTCCCTACTCGTCCCAGGCCTGGATCATCGTCTGTTCGACGATCTTGCCGTCGCGCAGCGAGACCATCGACTCGGCCAGGACGCGCACCCCGTCCGGGTACTCGCACGACTCGCTGAAGGCGGCGCGATCGCCCTGCACGACGCAGTCCTCCAGCCGGTGCGTCATCTCCCGGCTGTACACGTCGTCGAGCAACTCGGCTATCTCGTCCCGGCCGTGCAGGACCTTGGGACGGCTCGGCTGGGTGTTGTGGTCGACGACCCGCAGTTCCGCGTCGTCGGCGTAGAGCGACAGCAGCGTCGCCGAGGTGTGTCCTTCTATGCCTCTGCGCAGTGTCTCGGTGTCGAAGGCGGAGCCTGCCGCAGTGCCCATGGTGACCTCCTCACAGGACCGCGGACCCGGGGGAGTCGGGCCCGCCGGGCCCTCACCTCCGAGACTCCTCCGCCCCACCGGGGTCGGCAAGCGCAGCGGGCCGGGTGCGCCCGCCGGGTGAGCGGGTCCGCCCGCCCGTGTCCGCGGGGCGGCCCGCCGCGTTGCCCAGGGCATGATCTCCACTCGACGCATCGTCGCCGCCGCCGCTCTCGCCGCCGGCGTCACGGCCCTCGCCGCGCCCCTGGCGAGCGCGGCCGAGGCCCCGGACGCCGGCCGGCCGAACCGGACCACCGTGCTGGACTCGCTCGCCGCGGGCGAACTCCCCACCGGGCACCGGCACGGACGCCCGCCGGTCTCCCGGCAGCTCACCGAGGTGAAGACGGTCCCCGAGCCCGACAAGCTGCACCAGGTCACCGACCTCGACGGCCCCGTGCCCCGGCTGCTGCCCGCCCTCGACGCCTGACCGTCGTCCCGCGACCCGTGGGGGCCGCCGGGACATCCGGCCGGCCCCCACGGGTCCGGCGGCTCACTCGGCCGTCGCGAGGAACTGGGTCGCCGCCAGCTCCGCGTACAGCGGGTCGGCCGCGACGAGCTCACGGTGCGTGCCCACGGCGCGGACCCGGCCCGCGTCCATCACGACGATCCGGTCGGCGGCGGTGACCGTCGACAGACGGTGGGCGACGACGAGCACGGTGGTCGTCCGGGCCACCTCGGCGACGGTGTCCCGCAGGGCCGCCTCGTTCACCGCGTCCAGCTGGGAGGTCGCCTCGTCGAGCAGCAGCAGACGCGGACTGCGCAGCAGCGCGCGGGCGATGGCCACCCGCTGGCGCTCCCCGCCGGACAGCCTGGTCCCGCGGTGCCCGACCAGCGTCTCCAGGCCCCGCGGCAGCCGGGCGACCAGATCGTCGAGCCGGGTCGTCTTCAGCACACGCCGCACCGTGTCGTCGTCGGCCTCCGGATTCCCCAGCAGCAGGTTGTCGCGCAGGGTGCCCGACAGCACCGGGGCGTCCTGCTCGACGTAGCCGATGGCGGACCGCAGACGGGGCAGCTCCCAGTCGGTGAGGGCGTGGCCGTCGAGGGTGATCGTGCCGGACTCGGGGTCGTAGAACCGCTCGATGAGGGAGAACACCGTGGTCTTGCCGGCGCCGGAGGGGCCGACGAACGCGGTCATGCCCCGGGCGGGCACGGCGAACGTCACCCCGTGGTGGACGTACGGCAGGTCGTCGGCGTACCGGAAGCGCACGTCGGTGAACGCGAGCGAGGCCGGTGCGGTGCCGGACGACGGCAGCGGGCCGGGCCGGGCCGCGGGTTCGGCGGGCAGCCGCAGAGCCTCCTGGATGCGGCCGAGGGCCGCCGAGCCGGTCTGGTACTGGGTGATCGCGCCGACGACCTGCTGGATCGGCGACATCAGATAGAAGACGTACAGCAGGAACGCCACCAGCGTCGCGATGTCGATCGCGCCCGTCGCGACCCGCGCCCCGCCCACCGCCAGCACCGTGATGAAGGCGGTCTGCATCGCCAGGCCGGCCGTGTTGCCCGCCGCCGCCGACCACTTGGCGGCCCGCACGCTCTGCCGCCACGACTCCTCCGCCGCCGCGTGCAGCGCCCGCTCCTCGCGGTCCTCGGCACCCGACGCCTTCACCGTGCGCAGCGCGCCCAGCACCCGCTCCAGCGAGGCGCCCATCACACCGACCGCGTCCTGCGCCTGACGGCTGGCCCGGTTGATGCGCGGCACGATCACCCCGAGGACCATGCCCGCGCCCAGGATCACCGCCAGCGTAACCCCGAGCAGCACCGGATCCACCACTCCCATCAGCACCACCGTCGCGACGAGCGTCAGCCCGCCGGTGCCGAGCCCGACCAGGGAGTCGGTGGTGACCTCCCGCAGCAGGGTCGTGTCCGAGGTGATCCGCGCCATCAGGTCACCGGGCTCGCTGCGGTCCACCGCCGTGATCCGCAGCCGCAGCAGATACGACGACAGCGCGCGCCGCGCCCCGAGCACCACCGACTCGGCCGTGCGCCGCAGCACGTACGAACCCACCGCCCCCACCGCCGCGTTGGCGATCACCAGCCCCGACATCGCGAGCAACGCGCCCGTGATCGCCCGGTCCGCGGCGAGGTCGTCGATCAACCCCCGTGCCACCAGCGGCAGCAGCAGCCCGGTGGCCCCGGTGACCAGGGAGAGCCACGCCCCCGCCAGCAGGGCCCGCCGGTGCGGTCGTACATAAGCGAGCAGCAACCGCCACGGGGGCTGGTCGACGGCCGTCTCCACACTGCTCACAGGGCTCCTCGGGGGGCATGGTCCGGGTGGAGCGTTCAGGTTACGTCGGCGGCTTCGGGGCGTGGCCCGAAGCGGGTGTTCCGGGCCATGACCTGCCCTGTTGTCCATGCCCTCACCGATCAGTCACGCGTAGGGTCGAAGGAGACGGTTGGCCGCCGACGAAAGGGACAGCGCCATGGCGCAGGAAGTACGCGGAGTGATCGCACCGGGCAGGGACGAGCCGGTGCGGGTGGAGACGATCGTCGTACCCGATCCGGGCCCCGGTGAGGCGGTGGTGCGGGTCCAGGCGTGCGGGGTGTGTCACACCGACCTGCACTACAAGCAGGGCGGGATCAACGACGAGTTCCCCTTCCTGCTGGGACATGAGGCGGCGGGTGTGGTGGAGTCGGTCGGCGAGGGCGTGACCGACGTCCGGCCGGGCGATTTCGTGATCCTGAACTGGCGGGCGGTGTGCGGGCAGTGCCGGGCCTGTCTGCGGGGCCGGCCCTGGTACTGCTTCGACACGCACAACGCCAGGCAGAGGATGACCCTGACCGACGGCACCGAGCTGTCGCCGGCGCTGGGGATCGGCGCGTTCGCGGAGAAGACGCTGGTGGCGGCCGGGCAGTGCACGAAGGTGGATCCGTCGGTGTCGGCGCAGGTGGCCGGGCTGCTGGGCTGCGGCGTGATGGCGGGCATCGGGGCGGCGATCAACACGGGCGGCGTCGGGCGCGGCGACACCGTCGCGGTGATCGGTTGCGGCGGGGTCGGCGACGCCGCCATCGCCGGGTCGAACCTGGCGGGCGCGGCGAAGATCATCGCCGTGGACATCGACGACCGGAAGCTGGAGACGGCCAGGTCGATGGGCGCCACCCACACGGTCAACTCCAAGGAGACCGACCCGGTGGAGGCGATCCGTGAGCTCACCGGCGGGTTCGGCGCGGACGTCGTCATCGAGGCCGTCGGCCGGCCCGAGACGTACCGGCAGGCCTTCTACGCGCGGGACCTGGCCGGGACGGTCGTCCTCGTGGGTGTCCCGACCCCGGAGATGAAGCTGGAGCTGCCGCTGCTGGACGTGTTCGGCCGGGGCGGCGCGCTGAAGTCCTCCTGGTACGGCGACTGCCTGCCCTCCCGCGACTTCCCCATGCTGATCGACCTGCATCTGCAAGGGCGCCTGGACCTGGGGGCGTTCGTGACCGAGACGATCGCGCTCGACGAGGTGGAGAAGGCGTTCGAGCGGATGCACCACGGCGACGTGCTGCGCTCGGTGGTGGTGCTGTGATGGCCGCGCGCATCGAACGCCTCGTCACCTCCGGGCAGTTCAGCCTCGACGGCGGCACCTGGGACGTCGACAACAACGTCTGGATCGTCGGCGACGACCACGAGGTGATCGTGATCGACGCCGCCCACGACGCCGACGCCATCGCCGCCGCCGTCGGAGACCGTCGGCTGACCGCCATCGTGTGCACCCACGCCCACAACGACCACGTCGGCGCTGCGCCTGCCCTCGCGGACCTGACGGGCGCGACGATCTGGCTGCACCCCGACGACCTGCCCCTGTGGAAGCTGACCCACCCCGGCCGCGAGCCCGACGCGCATCTGGCCGACGGCCAGGTCATCGAGGCCGCCGGCGCCGACCTCACCGTCCTGCACACCCCCGGGCACGCGCCCGGCGCGGTCTGCCTGTACGACCCCGGACTCGGCGTGCTCTTCACCGGCGACACCCTCTTCCAGGGCGGCCCCGGCGCCACCGGCCGCTCCTACTCCCACTTCCCGACGATCATCAGCTCGATCCGTGACCGGCTGCTGTCCCTCCCGCCCGAGACGAAGGTCCTCACCGGCCACGGTGACGCGACGACCATCGGCGCCGAGGCACCCCACCTGGAGGAGTGGATCGCCCGGGGCCACTGAGACACCGTTCCGCCCGGAGCCCGGAGCCCGGAGCCCGGAGCCCGGAGCCCGGAGCCCGGAGCCCGGAGCCCGACGTCCGGCGTTCGGAGCCCGCACCCGGCACCCCGCGCCCGGCGCCCGGCGCCCGGCGCCCGGTGACGCGCGCGGGCGGGGCGCTCGGCTCGTCCTGACGGACGGCAGGAGAGAGGCCCCGCGCCCGGCCGGATGACCCCGCCGGAAAAGGCGACAGGAGATGTCCGGCTTCCCCGCGATCCTCGATGACGGCATCGACGGAACACGCACAGGAGGTCGGACATGTCCCATCCGCTGGAAGGCAAGGTCGCACTGGTCGCCGGGGCGACCCGGGGCGCGGGGCGGGGTATCGCCGTGGAACTGGGGGCGGCCGGCGCCACCGTCTACGTCACCGGGCGCACCACCCGCGACCGCCGCTCCGAGTACGACCGCCCCGAGACGATCGAGGACACCGCCGACCTGGTCACCGAGGCCGGTGGGCACGGCATCGCCGTGCCCACCGACCACCTCGACCCCGCCCGGGTCCGCACGCTCGTCGACCGGATCGCCGACGAGCAGGACCGCCTCGACATCCTCGTCAACGACATCTGGGGCGGGGAGAACCTCTTCCAGTGGGACACCCCCGTCTGGGAGCACGACCTCGACAAGGGGCTGCGGCTGCTGCGGCTCGCCGTCGAGACGCACGCGATCACCAGCCACCACGCCCTGCCGCTCCTCCTGCGCCGCCCCGGCGGACTGGTCGTCGAAGTCACCGACGGCACCGCCGACTACAACCGCGACACCTACCGGGTGAACTTCTTCTACGACCTGGCCAAGGCCTCCGTCCTGCGCATGGCCTTCGCCCTCGCCCACGAACTCGGTCCACGCGGGGCCACCGCGCTCGCCCTCACCCCCGGCTGGCTGCGCTCGGAGATCATGCTGGAGCACTTCGGGGTGCGCGAGGAGAACTGGCGGGACGCCCTCGACCGCGTCCCCCACTTCGCCATCTCGGAGACGCCCCGCTACGTCGGCCGTGCCGTCGCCGCCCTCGCCGCCGACCCCGAGGTGTCCCGTTTCAACGGCCGGTCGCTGTCCAGCGGCGGCCTCGCCCCGGTGTACGGCTTCACCGACCTCGACGGCAGCCGCCCCGACGCCTGGCGCTATCTCGTCGAGGTGCAGGACGCGGGCAAGCCGGCGGACACGACGGGGTACCGGTGAGCCGTTGGGCCTGTACCGGGGAGCGGGTGGCCCGGTCTCCTGCTCGGCGCCCGCTGCGCCCGGCCCTCGCCGCCCGCCTCGGCCACGGCCGTACGCTCGCCGTCGCCGGGCTCGCCCTGCCCGGACCGTCACGCACACCTGCGGGCATACGCGCTCATGCACCCGCCCCCTGCTGGCGCCGCTGATCGGGCGCGGTCCGTGGCTGTGGCTCGCGGGCGCCGGCTGGGTGCCGGCCACGTTCGAGGTCGGCACGGACGACGTCCCCGGCGTGAGCCTGCGGCAGCGCATGCCGCCGGACGCGCTGCTCGGCCGCACGAACGCCACCTGCCGCGTCCTGCCGACGGGAGCGCCGGCGGTCGGCGCCGCGGTGTCCGGCCTGCTGGGCGAACCGGGCGGCGTCAGGGGCACGTTGGGGGCGGGCGCCGCCGTGACGGCGGTGGCGTTCCTGCCCGTCTTCCGCTCACCGGTCCGTACGCGCCGCGCACTCCCGGAGGAACGGCCGTCCCTGACGGTCGGCCTGACAGTGCGGAAGTGAGCGCCGCGGCCCCCGCCGGCGATCCAACGGGCCGGTACACGCGCGCGGCCGGCAGCGTGCGCAAGTTCACCGTTTCGTCACAGCTCGCGCGGGAGTACAACCGACAGCCCCACCCGCCGGTCTAGTGGAACGAGACCGTCGCAACAGCGCCAGGGAGAGGGCAGACATGGGGGACATACGCAGACGAGGGGCCGTCGTGCTCGGGGTCACGGGGCTGGTCGCTCCGCTGACGCTCGCGCTGGGCGCGGCGCCGGCGCAGGCCGCGAGCTGTACCACGCAGACGGGGCCGTACCAGAAGCAGGTGGAGAAGTTCCTCGGGCGGCCCGTCGACGGCAAGCAGTCGGCCGCCGACTGCAAGGCCATCCAGGCCTTCCAGAACAAGCACGGCATCACGCCGAACATCGGCTACGCGGGGCCCGTCACCTGGGGTGTGATGAACCTCATGAACAAGCAGAAGGCGGTGGGCGACAAGCCCAACAAGGACGGCAAGTGCCCGACCAACAAGGGCCGCATCGCCTGCGTCAACCTCACCCTCCAGATCAGCTGGATCCAGGACGGCAGCAGGCTCGTCTACGGGCCCGTCCCGGTCCGCACCGGCCGCAACGGGTACGAGACCCGCACCGGCCTGAAGAAGATCTACTGGCGCAACATCGACCACGTGTCGAGCATCTACAACGTGCCCATGCCGTACAGCCAGTTCTTCGACGGCGGGCAGGCCTTCCACTCGGTCGGCGTCAGCATGTGGAACCCGCCGGGCTCGCACGGCTGCGTCAACATGACCAAGACGGCCGCCAAGAAGTACTGGTCACTGCTGAAGACAGGCGACGACGTCTTCGTCTACGGCCGGAAGCCGGGCACCTGACCGGACCTGACGGACGGGCGGCCGGAAGGCCCCACGGACGGGCAAACGGACGTGATCAGTAACACGTCCGTTTTGTCGGTTTCGGTTGGCTTTTACTCACGTTGTCTTCACCTTCGACGCCGTAAGATTCACACCATGTCCACCACTGTTGAACCCCTCTCCGAGCGATCGGCCGAAGAGGTCAACGAGGAGATCCGGGCCCTGTGGCTCCGGTCGGGCGGGACACTGAGCGTCGAGCAGCGCGAGGAGTACCAGCGGCTCGTCCTGGAGTGGGCCGCCGCGGCCCCGCATCCGGTCGAGGCGGCCTGACGGCCACCCGACCGCGGGGCTTCGCATCGGAGCCCCCCACCGGGGCACCCCTGCTGCATGGGTGCCCTCCTCGCACTGGCCTCGGCCGTCCTGTACGGCTTCGTCGACTTCGCCGGCGGCATCCTGTCCCGCCGCACGCACTTCGCCACCGTCACCCTCCTCGGCCAGATCGGCGGCCTGCTGCTCGCCGTGGCGGCCGCCCTCCTCGTGCCCGCCGAGGCCGTTGACCGCACCGACCTGCTGTGGGGCGCCCTGTCGGGCGTCGGCAGCGGCATGGCCATGCACGTCCTCAACCGCGGACTCGGCCGGGGCGCGATGAGCGTGGTCGTGCCCGTGAGCGCCGTCACCTCCGTCGCCCTCTCCGTCCTGTGCGGTGTCCTCCTCCTCGGCGACCGGCCCGGCCTCCTCGCCTGGGCCGGCATCGCCGTCACCGTGCCCGCGCTGTGGCTGGTGGCCGGCGGCGGCACGGACGGCGTGGCCGGCGGCGGGGTGCGCGACGGGCTCCTCGCCAGCGCGGGCGTCGCCGTGCAGTACCTCGCGCCGGGGCAGGCGGGGGCGTCGAGCGGGCTGTGGCCGGTGGCGGCGGGGCGGGTGGCCGCCGTGGCCGTCCTGCTGCCGCTCGCGGCCCGCCGCACACGGCGGCCGGCGACGCCGCGCCTCGGCGCGGCGGCCCTCGCGGTCGGCGCAGGAGCCGCCCTGGGGCTGACCCTTTACCAACTCGCCGCGCACCGCGAACTGTTGGCGGTCGCCGTGGTCATCGCCTCGCTCTATCCGGCCCTGCCCGTCGTCCTCGGACTGGTCCTGCTGCACGAGCGGGTCACCCGGTGGCAGGCGGCCGGCCTGATGGGTGCCGGCACGGCCACCGTGCTGCTCGCGGTCGGGTGACCCCGCCGGAGTCCCACGGCGCCTCACCCCCAGGTCGTCGAGTAGTAGCGCTGGTACGCCTTGCGGTCCTGCTCCGCCCGGATGTACCGGGTCGCCACCAGCGCGACCAGGCTGCCCGCGATCACCAGCAGACCGGGCCCGATGTTGCGGGGGTCGGTGAGACGGGAGACGAGGGTCGCGCCGTCGAAGCCGCCGGCCACCGGAGTCGTCGAACCCGGCGAGGCCGCACCCGGGGCGACCGCGGCAGCGGTCGGCGAGGACGACGGCTCGGAGGCTCCCTCGGACGGCGCGGGCGAGGCGCCGTTCCCCGCGGTGTCGGACGGCGCCGCCACGATCAGCTGCACCCCGAGCTGGGCCAGCGCCTTCGTCACCGGCTGGAAGTACGTCGTACCGCCCGACGTGCAGTCGCCGCTGCCGCCCGAGGTGATGCCGAGCGCGATGCCCTCGGAGAACATCGGGCCGCCGCTGTCACCGGACTCGGCGCACACCGTCGTCTCGATGAGCCCGGAGACGGTGCCCTCCGGATAGTTGACCGTCGCGTCGAGGCCGGTGACCTCGCCGTCGCGCAGCCCGGTCGTGCTGCCGCTGCGGAACACCCGCTGCCCGACGGCCGCGTCGCCCACGCCCGTGATCCGCACCCCGTTGCCGTCCCCGATGGCCACGATGTCGGCGCCGTTGCCGGCGTCGCCGCTCTCGTACTCCACCAGGGAGAAGTCACCGCCGGGGAAGCTCGAGTTGACCGTCTGGCCCACCTGCCGGTTGCCCTGGTTGTCCGCGAACCAGATGGACCCGGTCGGCCCGCAGTGCCCGGCGGTCAGGATGAAGTCGCTCGACCCGTTGGTCACGTTGAAGCCCGCCGAACAGCGCCCGCCGGTCGACAGGATGGGCTGGGCGCCGTTGATGCGGGTGGTGAAGGTGCCGGACGTGCGCTCCATGCGGACGAAGCTGCCGATGCCGGACGCGACCTTCGTCAGCTCGGCCCAGTCGGAGGACGACACTGTGCTGTCGCCCCGCACGACGACCTGGTTGGACTTGTAGTCCATCACCCACGCGGTCCCGGCGACCCGGGGCGCCGAACGCAGCGTCGCCGCGGCCGACTTCAGCTCGTTCATGCTGTGCCCGACGACCTTCGCCTCCGCGCCCGCCTTCCGGACCGTCGCCGCCGTCCTGTCGTCCGTGACGGCGACGACCGGACGCCCGTCGGACCCGATCCAGGTGCCCGCCGTACGGGAGGTGCCGAGCCGCTTCACCAGGTCCGCCCCGGTGCTCGCGACGGACCGCGCCGCATCACCCGGCACCGCCGACGTGGCAGGCGTCTCGGTCGCCATGGCCGCCTGCGTGACCATGGTCCCTCCCAGGAGGAGTCCGCCGACTGCCGCCAGCCGTGTCACTCGCCGGACGATCCGTCGTCGTACGTGCCTCATGCATGGCTCCCGAAACCCCGAACGCGCGGTTCGAACACCGCGGGGCCCTCCGGTCGTCGAGCGCCCTCATCTCCATACGTGCGGCGACCGCGCGGTGTTCACCCCGGAAGGGATCACCTCACGGCTTGCGGGCCACCCCGCCGAACATGGCGACCTCCTCCGGCTCCGTCCCGCCGGTCCCCTCCGGGCGCCAGCGCGAGCAGGACACCACGCCCGGCTCCAGCAGCTCCAGGCCGTCGAAGAAGCGGGCCACGTCCTCCGGCGTGCGCTGGGTCAGCTTCGGCGTGCCGTGCTCGTTCCAGAACTTCACGGCCTCGTCCACGTCCGGCATCGCCGGGGAGGTGATGGTGTGCGACAGCACCAGGTGGCTGCCCGGCGGCAGCTCGTCGACCAGGCGGCGCACCAGCCCGTACGGGTCCTCGTCGTCGCCGACGAAGATGACCACGCCGAGCAGTATCAGCGCGACCGGCTTGCCGAAGTCCAGGGTCTTCGCGGCGTGCTGGAGGATCGCGTCGACGTTGCGCAGGTCCTCGTCGAGGTAGTCGGTGCGGCCCTCGTCCGTGCTGGTGAGCAGGGCGCGGGCGTGCGCCAGGACCAGCGGGTCGTTGTCGACGTAGACGATCCGGGACTCGGGGGCCAGGCGCTGGGCGACCTCGTGCGTGTTGTCCGCGGTGGGCAGACCGGTGCCGATGTCGAGGAACTGGCGAATCCCCGCGTCAACCACCAGGTGGCGCACGGCGCGGCCCAGGAAGAGGCGGTCGGCGCGGGCGTACTCGCCGATGCCCGGGTGCAGTTGGCGGATCTGGTCACCGGCCGCACGGTCGACCTCGTAGTTGTCCTTGCCGCCCAGCCAGTAGTTCCAGATGCGGGCGGTGTGCGGCTGGTTGGTGTTGATGCGGTCGCGCAGCGACTGCGCCGCCTCGTCCACGGCCGGCGGGTTCTCGGTCACGGATCAGCTCCTGTGCATGCCTGGTGAAGAAGTGCCACGGTCAACGTGCAATCTAGACCGCCGAGTTGGCCCCCGCCCACCGCCCCCCGTCCTCCGCCAGCGGTCCGAGCCGGGCCCAGCTGCGCTCGTCGCCCCAGACCGCCCGCGGACCGGTGTACGGACGCAGCAGCGCGGTGAGCGCCGGGTCGCCCTCGCCGTTCAGCTCGTCGGAGGCGAGCTTGCGGGCGATCCCGGCGAGGAAGTCGGCGAGCTGCACACGGGCGTCGGAGCGCGCGACGACCAGCCGCAGCCCCGCGAGCCCGATGCCCTGCCGCCGGGCCGTGTCCTCGATCCAGGCGATGCGCTCGGGGGTGAGCATGTTCTGCCGGTCGTGCGTCAGCAGGACCCGCCGCCCGCCGGCGCTCCAGTGCGCGGCCGTGCGCAGCACGGACGGCAGGAGGGGGTTGAGGACCGGAATCAGCGGGGCGGGCCCGTCGTGGAGCGCCGCGCGATAGGACAGCGCGCGGGAACGGGCCGCCGCGAGCCGTCGCAGAACCTCCGCCGGTTCCGTCCCCGAACAGGTCTGCCGCAGCCGCTCGACCGTCAGGAAGAAGTCCGTCACGGGAGCTTCCGGCGCACCCTCGGCGCGCACCCGCAGCAGCCGGTTGGCCACCGCCAGGAATTCCCGCCATTCCGCGTCCTGGAAGGTCCGCGGGCCTCGGCGGAACAGTGTGACGGCCGCTTCCGCGTCACCGAGCAGCAGGTCGACGGCCCGGTCCACCACGAAGAACGCCTTCTCCACGAGATGCACGTGCGCACGGCCGTACAACGGCCCCCCGGGCGAGAGCAGCCATTCCAGCACGGCCCGGTGCTTTTCCCGCAGCAGATGGTTGGCCTTGTACTCCTCGGCGGGCGAACGGATGCGGTCGCGGATCTCCCGGATGTGCCCGGCGGCCGTTTCCACCGGCATCCGCACACTGGCGTGCGCGAACACCAGCGTGTTGCCGCTGGTGAGATTCTCCCCGTCCGACCCCGACTCGTCGCAGGCGACCTCGCTGACGGCGGACGCGTCCGCCGGGGATGTCCCGTTCACCTGATCCCAGGTCACACCAGAGCCCCCTATCTTGTGCCCATGACCAGGATCCCGCACGAAACGTCCGGTGAGCCGAATCCCCTGCACGCCCTCACCCTCGACCGTCTGCGACGTCGTACGAGCATGAAGTGGCGCGCCTATCCGGAGGACGTCCTGCCGCTGTGGGTCGCCGAGATGGACGTGCCGCTCGCCGGGCCCGTGGTCCGCGCGGTGACCGACGCGCTCGCGCTCGGCGACACCGGCTACCCGGCGGGCACCGGCTACGCGGAGGCACTGTCTGCGTTCGCCGCCAAGCGGTGGGGCTGGTACGGGCTCGCGGTCGAGCGGACCGCGATCGTGCTCGACGTGATGCTGGGCGTCGTCGAGCTGCTCAAGCTGGTGACCGGGCCCGGCGACCCGGTGGTCGTCAACCCGCCCGTCTACCCGCCGTTCTTCCCGTTCGTCACCCACCTGGACCGCGAGATCGCCGAGGCGCCGCTCGGCCCGGACGGGCGGCTCGACCTCGACGTGCTGGAGGCCGCCTACCGGCGGGCCGTCGCGGGCGGCGGGCGCGCCGCGCACCTGCTGTGCAACCCGCAGAACCCGACCGGCACCGTGCACTCCGCCGAGGAACTCGCCGCCGTGGCGGCCCTCGCCGACCGGTACGGGGTGCGCGTGGTCGCCGACGAGATCCACGCGCCGCTCACGGCCGGGGGCGTCGACTTCGTGCCCTACCTCAGCGTGCCCGGCGCGGAGAGCGGCCTGTCGCTGATGTCGGCGTCGAAGGCGTGGAACCTGGCCGGTCTCAAGGCGGCCCTCGCCGTGGCGGGCCCCGCGGCCGCCGCCGACCTGGCCGCGATGCCGGAGGAGGTCAGCCACGGCCCCAGCCACCTCGCCGTCATCGCCCACACCGCCGCCCTGCGCGACGGCACGGCCTGGCTGGACGCCCTGCTGGCCGGCCTCGACGACAACCGCGGCCTGCTCACCGAACTCCTCGCCGAGCACCTGCCCGGGGTCGGCCACCGCCCGGCCGAGGCCACCTATCTGGCATGGCTCGACTGCCGCCCGCTGAACCTCGGTGACGACCCGGCCCAGGTCTTCCTGGAGCGCGGCCGGGTGGCCCTCGTCCCCGGGCCGGACTTCGGCACGGGCGGCGCCGGTCACGTACGGCTGAACCTGGCGACGACACCGGAGATCCTGGCGGAGGGGGTGCGGCGGATGGCGGCCGCGGTGCGCTGACGTCCGGGGACGCGCGGGCACCGGCCGGGCACCGGCGGCCCGCACCGGGGCGCGGGCCGGGTCGCGGGCCGCCCGGGAGCGGGGGGCGGGAGGAGGGCGCCGCCGTCGGATCCGTCGGCCCGCCCGCGGTCAGCACGTCCATCCCCGGCAGGCGCAGCGGATGTGGGGTGGCCGGACCCGGGCGCGTGCCGCCGTCGGCCCGGTACCGGATCAGGCCGGAATACGAGCCGCGGCCCAGGGGGTGGAGGAGACCGCTGCCTAGACTTCCGGCATGGACACAACGGCGCTGGACACGCTGGCAGCGGGCAAGTACCTGCTGATCACCAGCTACCGGAAGAACGGAAGCCCCGTCGCCACACCGGTGTGGGTGGTGCGCGACGGGGACACGCTCGGGGTCTGGACGGCCGCGGACTCCTGGAAGGTGAAGCGGATCCGGGCCCGCGGCGACGTCCTGGTCGGCCCCTGCGACCTGCGGGGCAGACCGACCGGCAAGCAGGTCCCGGCCACCGCCGAGGTCTGCGACGCCGAGACCACCGCCCGCTACCGCACGCTGATCGCCCGCAAGTACGGCCTCACCGGCCGCCTCACCCTTCTCGGCAGCCGGTTGCGGCGGGGCCTGGACGGCACGGTCGGGATCCGGGTCACCCTGTGACCACGGGGGGAGTGGACCACACGGTCCACGCCCCCCTCCGCGGGAGGACGGCCTACGGCGCGTCCACCACCGTGCCCGTCAGCACCGGGTGGCCGGGAAGCGGCTCGGCCTCCTCGTCGGTCAGCGCGAGGCGCACCGACTCGGCCGGCTCGGCCACCTCGTCCTTCACCGTCGGCACGACGAACTCGGCGGTGGTGGAGCCGGCCGGGACGCCCGTCCACACCCACAGGTTCGCCCGGGACAGCGCACGCTCGGGGTCGGGCAGCTCACCGGCGTACTCCATCAGCCACTGCGGATCCACGTCCTTGGTGGACAACTCGGCGCCCTCGGTGACCGGGAGGACCCGGACCGGCTGCCAGAGTTCCACGCCGGCCGGCTCGGAGAGGGACAGCCGCCAGCTCAGCGTCCCTCCCTCGGTCACCCGGTCCGTGACCGGCGTCATGGTGACCACCGGCTCCGGGTCGTCGTTCTCCGCGGTGACCCCGCCCCGGTGCCAGCCGACGACGGCGTTGCGAACCGCCTTCACGGCGATGTCGTGCTGCACGTCGTAGGCGAAGCGGGTGTCGCCCTTCACCGCGACCGGTACGTCGACGGCGTTGCTGCCGGGCCGCACGGTCACCAGCTTGTCCGTGCTCAGGCCGGTGTCCGGGTCGAGGACGTGGACGCGGACCTGGCCGGTGCCCTTCCCGGAGACCGAGACCGGGACCCGGTAGGTGCGGGTGCCGGAGTCGCCCTCCTTGACCGTCAGACGGCCGACGTCGACGCGCGGCAGGGCCGGCGCCGTCACCGCCGGGGTGCCGGGCGCCCAGCCCCAGGCGTCCATCAGCCAGGCCCGCCCGGACGCCGAACGCGGCGTGAGCTCGAGGGACTTGACGCGCTTCAGGTCGAGCCCGGCCCGCGTGGCGGCGGTCAGCGGGACGCGCAGCTCGCGTGCCCAGTAGGAGGCGGTGCGCTCGCTGCCGGGCAGCCCGTCGACCGTGACCCGGCCGAGCCGGGCCCGGCGGCCCGAGGAGTCCGTGACCGACACGTCGAGCTTCGTGCCGGTCGTGTTCGGCGGCACGAACACCCGCAGCGCCAGGTCCTTGGCACCGGAGAGCGAGAGCGGTGCGGCCGGGGTGACGCGTGCCGTCGTACCCGGCGCCGACCACGTCAGCTCGACCGCCCGGCGGCCGGTCTCCCGTTCGGTCTCCCACCACGCGAAGTGCGGCGAGGACCCGGCGGTCTCACGGTCCAGGCAGGCGCCGGCCGGGTCGGGATCGATGGCCGAGCACAGCCGGGCACCGGTCACCGTCACCGGTCCGTCCGGCAGCAGGCCGGCACCCCGGCGCGCGCCGACCGCGTGGGTCAGGACCCGGGCGGGGCCGGCGGACGGGGCCCGCGTGCCCGTGCCGTCGAGCAGCGGACGCACCCGGTCGTCCCCGCCGACGAACAGCCGGGCCGCGGCGGCGATGTAGGTGGCGCCGGCCTGGTGCTGCTGGTCGGCGGTCAGCCGGGTGGCGGTGCCCGGCGAGCAGACCGGGTCGCGCTGCTCCTCGTCGTCCCAGAAGTCGTCCCAGGCGGGCGCCTCGGCCTTGCCCGGCGTCCACTCGCTGTTGAAGAAGTTGTGGTTGGCGCCGACCATGTAGACCGCGCTGTGCAGGGCGTTGCCCTTGCTGACGCCGCGCGTTCCGTCGACGTACACCTGGCCCTGGAGGTCGGACACGTCGCCGTCGCAGCCCGGCAGGATCGTCGCCGACGGCACGTCCGCGACCGGATTCTGGCCGAAGATCGTCGGTCCGATGAGGACGGTGCCGCGGATCTTCCAGCGGACCGGGCCGCGGTAGCCGTCCTGGGCGGCGGGCGCCGGGTAGAGGCTGTCCATGGCGGCCCGGTTGACGCCCTCGCCGCCGCGCGAGTGGCCCACGAGCAGGACCCGCGAGAGGTCGGCCTTCGGTGCCTTGCGGACGGCCGTGGGGGCGGTGGACGGGCGGGAGGCCCAGCCGGCCCAGCGGGCGAGGTGCTGCCGGACCAGAGAGGAGCGCGCCTGGGCGCCGCCGTCCTCGGCCACGAAGTCCTGGCCGTTGATGCCGTTGGCCGAGATCGACACCGTCACATAGCCCTGGGAGGCCAGCAGTCGCTGGTCCTGAAGGTAGCCCTTGTGGCTCGGGATCGGCTTGGTGCCGGCCGGGCAGGGCCACTCACCGGTCGCGTACTCCGCGTCGCCCGGCTTGAAGCAGGTCGAGTGACGGCCGTGCAGGAACAGCGCGAGCGGCCGCTTGCCGGTGGCCCCGGCCGGCGCCACCACGACGGCCTGCATCTCGACGGGGGCGGAGAAACCGGGCAGCTTCACCGGGTCGAGGGCGTACTCGCCGGTGACGGTGCGGTACGCGCCGGGCTTGCCGGGGTCGACCGGGTTCGCCGGCGCCTGGGCCGACGGCCGCGGCGCGGCCGGTGAACTCCGGCCGTCGGTGGCGGAGTTGTCGGCGGGTGCGTCCAGGCGGCGTCCGCCCGCGAGGACGTGCAGGTCCGTCAGGGGCGCGTTGCCGGCGTCGTCGAGGGCGAGCCGGAACGTGCGGCCGTCCTTGGCCGGCTTCGGTACGCCGAGCAGGCGGTCGGCCGCGTGGAACTCCACACGGGCGTCGCCCATGGGCACGCGCGTGGCCGACCTCCAGACCAGTTCGCGCGCGCTGCCCTCTCCGGTGACGCGCCAGCCGGGCGGCAGGGCGTTGTCGGTGGCGGTGGCCAACGGTCTGGTCTCGGACGGTTGCCGGGCTTGTGCCAGTCCCGGTGTTCCCGCCAGGGCCGCGAGCGCGGCCACGGCGGTGACACCTATTCGCCGGGCACGGATCAAGGGTTCACTCCTCACCACTTGGAGCGCGGAAGCCTCCGTCGGTACCGGAGGCCCCTCGCGTCACGGAGGAAGCGAAACCGACGCCGTGGGTTGCCTGTGGTGCCGGATCCGGTCCGCCGACCGCAAGGATCCGGTCACCGGCGACTGGCCGCCCGTAGCGCGGGAAAGGCCACCCGCATGAGCCCAACTCCCCCTCTGCGCGCGGCCGTCGTCGGCACCGGGCACCGCGCCCAGACCTTCACCCGCGACCTCGCCGCCCGCCCCGGCCACCGCGTCGTCGCGCTCTGCGACCCCAGCCCGACCCGTATGGCCTTCCACAACCGGTTGCTGGCCGAGGCCGGCGAGCCGCCCGCCACCACCTGGGAGCCGGAGCGCTTCACCGACCTGCTCGCCAAGGAGGGCATCGACGAGGTCGTCGTCACCACCGTCGACGCCGAGCACGACCGCTATGTCGTCCCCGCCCTGAAGGCGGGCTGCCGGGTGGTCACCGAGAAGCCGATGACCGTCGACGCGGCACGCTGCGCCCGCATCCTCGACACCGTCCGCGAGACCGGCAACTCCCTCACCGTCGCCTTCAACTACCGCTTCAACCCCGTCCACGAGAAGGTGCGCGCCCTGCTCGCCGAGGGCGCCGTCGGCGAGGTCCTCTCCGTCCACTACGAGTGGCTGCTCGACACCCGGCACGGTGCCGACTACTTCCGCCGCTGGCACCGGGAGAAGCGGTACAGCGGCGGACTGATGGTGCACAAGGCGAGCCACCACTTCGACCTGGTCAACTGGTGGCTCGCCGACACACCGGACGAGGTCTTCGGCTACGGCCGGCTCGCCTTCTACGGCCCCGATGCGGGCGCCCGCCACGGCCTGCGCCGGGAGTACGACCGTGCCCACGGCGCCGAGGCGGCCGCCGGTGACCCCTTCGCGCTGGACCTGGCGGGCGACGCGACGCTGCGCGCCCTCTACCTCGACGCCGAGCGGGACGACGGCTACCACCGCGACCGCAACGTCTTCGGCGGCCCCGTCACCATCGAGGACGACATGGCGGTCCTGGTGCGGTACGCGCGGGGCGCGACGATGACGTACCACCTCACCGCGTACTCCCCGTGGGAGGGCTACCGGGTGATGGTGAACGGCAGCGCCGGGCGGCTGGAGCTGGAGGTCGAGGAGAGCCGCTGGCAGGCGCCCCGCACCCGGATCACCTCGACGCGCGGCGCGCTGCACGGGGACACGGCGGCCGAGCACGCGGGCGGTGTGCGGCTGACGCTGCGGCCGTTGTGGCAGCCGCCGGTGGACGTCACGGTCACCGTCGCCCACGAGGCCCACGGCGGAGGAGACACGCGGATGCTCGACGCGCTGTTCGGCGGGACGCGGGCGGACGGCGGGACTTGGGCGGACGGCGGGACGCGGCCGGCCGGCCACCCCACCGCCACCGAACGCGACGGCGCGCTCGCCCTGGCCGTCGGGCTGGCCGCCAACCGGTGCTTCGAGACGGGGAGGCCGGTGCGGACCGGGGACCTGGTGCCCGCCCTGGGCACGCGGGCCTCCTGACGGCAGGGGTCAGCGCCAGGCCCGGTACGGCTCGTCGACGAGCTGGAAGACCGGCTCGCCCCGGACCGGGTCCTTGGCCGTGGACAGCCGCACCCGGTCACCGCTGTGGATGCCGATCGGCGGGCCCATGACGCGGCCGCGCACCACGAAGCCCTCCGCCATCTCGATCAGGGACACGTTGCGCGCGGAGGGCGTGTTGCGGTGCACCACCGTGGAGTGGCGGACCGTGCCCGTGCCCTCGCTGCGCTCCGTGCGCAGGTCGCTGCCCTGGCAGACCGGACACAGCAGCCGGTGGTACATGGCGGTGCCGCACCAGGTGCAGCGCTGGAAGTGGATCGCCTCGGCGTCCGCGCCCCGGTGGTCGAGGACGCCCGCCGAAGAGCCCGTCGCCTGCTGAACGGCGCTTCCTGAGTGGTGGTACACGCTGGTCAACTCCCTGCGCTCGGCCGGAATCCCGCGTGCGCGGCGCACCCGTGCACGCACGTGCCCGGTCGACCGTGCCACCGTGCACGCCGACAGCGTATGGCACTCAGTGCCACTCGTAAAGGCACTGCGTACCCCTAAAACGGAGGGGATCCGGCGGGCCCCGCGGGATCAGTCGCGCCCGAGGGCCGTCTCGATCTCCTGCACCACCCGCCACAGGGGCGCCCCCCGGCGGGACACGACCACGACCACGTCCTCCGGCCGTTCCCCGGCCGGGACCGCGGGCTGTGACCCGCCGAACGCCGACTGCACGTACCCCAGCGCGTGGTCCACCGTCGCGCTCGCGTCGCCCTGCCCGTCCGACCGCAGCCAGGAGCGCAGGGCGTTGTTGTGCGCGGCGACCACGGCGGCCGCGATCACGTCGGCCCGCAGGTCGCCGTCGGGCCGGCCGGCGAAGCGGCCGCGCAGGTACTCGGCGAGGGCGCGCTCGTAGCGCCACACCACCGACAGCTCGTACGCCCGCAGGCCGGGCACCTTCTTGGTGAGCCGGTAGCGCTGGACGGAGAAGGAGGGGTTCTCGGCGTACATGCGCAGCACCAGCCGGGCGGCGTCGCACACCCGGCGCACCGGCTCGTGCTCCTCGCCGCTCGCGGCGAGGAAGGCGGTCATGTCGGCCAGACAGCGCTCGTGGTCGGGGAAGACCACGTCCTCCTTGGAGGGGAAGTAACGGAAGAAGGAGCGCCGGCCGACCCCCGCGAGGGCCACGATGTCGTCGACGGTGGTCTGCTCGTAGCCCCGCTCCAGGAACAGCTGGAAGGCCGCCGTGACCAGGGCGTCCCGCATGGGCGGCTTGGCGCCGGCCGGCTCGGCGCTGTCACTGGAACTCATGCCGGGGAACGTAACACCCGCACGGCGGTGATGGCACTCGGTTCCCTCCGTCGGCGAGGCGAGGGGAACCGAGTGCCCCGGTGCCGGGATCAGGCCGGGGTCACCTCGACCGGCAGCTTCTTGATGCCGTTGACGAAGTTCGAACGCACCCGCGGGACTTCGCCGACCAGCCGGATGTCCGCCAGACGCGGGATCAGCTCCTCGAACATGATCCGGATCTCGGTGCGGGCCAGCAGGTTGCCCAGGCACAGGTGGGGGCTGCCCTTGCCGAAGGTGACGTGGTCGTTGTGCCGCCGGGCGACGTCGAAGTCGTACGGGTTGCCGAACACCTCCTCGTCGCGGTTGCCGGAGGCGTACCACATGACGACCTTGTCGCCCTCCCTGATCCGCTTGCCGCCGAGCTCGACGTCACGGGTCGCGGTGCGGCGGAAGTGGTAGACGGGGGAGGCCCAGCGCAGGAACTCCTCCACCGCCGTCGGGATGAGGGAGGGGTCCTCCCGGAGGCGGGCGAGCTGCTCGGGGTGCTGGAGGAGGGCCAGCATGGAGTGGGTGATGGTGTGCCGGGTGGTCTCGTTGCCGGCCACCACCAGCAGCAGGAAGTAGTTGTCGAAGTCCTGCGCGGACAGCGGCACTCCGTCGCGCGGGGTGGTGTTGACCAGCTTCGACACCAGGTCCGTACCGTCGCCGCCGCGCCGCTGCCGGGCCAGTTCGCGGCCGTAGGCGAAGACCTCGAGCGAGGCGGGGGAGCGGAACGGCAGGTCGCGGTACTTCTCGCTCTCCTCGCTGTGCAGCAGCACGTCCGCGTAGTCGGGGTCGGTGTTGCCGATGATGCGGTTGCCCCAGTCGATGAGCTGCTGGTTGTCCTCCGGCGGCACGTCGAGGAGGCGGGCCAGGACGTTGATCGGGAAGTCGGCGGAGACCTCCTTGACGAAGTCGAAGCGGCCCTTGGCCAGCGCCGCGTCCAGGGTCTTCGCGGTGAGACCGCGCAGGAAGTCGGTGTAGCTGTTGATGACGCCCGCGCCGAACTGCCGCTGGATCACGGAGCGCAGGGCGCGGTGGCGGACGCCGTCCAGCTCCAGGATGGAGGCCCGCTTCTTGATCTGGTCGTCGTCGACCTCCTCCAGATTGACGAACCGCGTCGAGGTGAAGGTCTCGGCGTCCCGGTCCACGCGCGCGATGTCGGCGTGCCGGGTCACCGCCCAGAAGCCCGAGTTGGGCGCCTCCTCCGGCTGCCAGTGCACCGGGTCCTCGTGGCGCAGGGTGTGGAACATCCGCCACGGGGTGACCCCGTCGGTGAAGTTGTCGAGGTCGGCGAGGTCGACGTCGGCGAGGGGCATCGGGTCGTGCGCGGTGGCGGTCGGGGTCTCGGTCATCGGTGGCTCCTCAGCGAAACGACGGGCATCACAGGTGGTAGGCGTACTCGGTGAACTCCCAGTCGGTGACGTGCCGCCCGAAGCGTTCGACCTCGTTGCGCTTGTAGGTCAGGTAGGAGGTGGTGAAGTCCTTGCCGAGCAGCTCGGTGAGGGCGGTGTCCGCCTCCAGCGCGTCCAGCGCGGTGGACAGGTCCATGGGGAGGACGGCGGACCTGGCGGTGTCGTAGCCGTAGCCCTCCAGCGGGGGCGGCGGCTCCTCGCCCGCCAGCACGCCCAGCAGGGCGGCGGCGACGGTCCCGGCGACCGCCAGGTAGGGGTTGGCGCCCGCGTCGCCCAGCCGCAGTTCGAGCCGGGCGCCGCCGCCGCGCTCGGGCGGGATGCGGACCATGGCGCTGCGGTTGTCCAGTCCCCAGTCGATCAGCCAGGGGGCGAGGGTGTCGGGACCGAAGCGTTTGTAGGAGTTGACGGTCGGGTTGAGCAGCGCGGCGAGCGCGGGTGCGTGGGCGAGGACGCCGGCGATCGCGTGCCGGGCGGTGGCCGAGAGGCCGTACGCGCCGGACGGGTCGTCGAAGGCGTTGCGCGCCGCTTCCGCGTCGGCCCCGTCGGAGGACTCGCAGGACAGATGGAGGTGGAAGCCGGAGCCGCCCGCGTCGTTGAACGGCTTCGCCATGAACGTGGCGAGCCTGTTCTCCCGCCGTGCCAGCTCCTTGATCGCGGCCTTGAACCGGAAGGCCCGGTCGGCGGCCGACAACGCCCCGGAGTGCAGCAGGTTGATCTCGAACTGCCCGCCGTCGAACTCGTGGTTCCCGCTGAGCACGCCGATGTCCAGCCCGCGTACCTGCCGCAGCGTGCGCAGCAGATGGTTGTCGGGGTCGGCGCGCAGTCCGGCCGTGTAGACGACACCGGGGTCGCGGGCGTAGCGGCGCCAGCCGCCGGCCGGGTCCGGTTCGCACAGGAAGTACTCCAGCTCCGGTCCCACCACCGGCCGCAGCCCGTGTTCCCGGCATCGGTCGAGGACCGTGCGCAGCAGGTCGCGCGGTGACTCGGGCGCCGGCCGCCCGGTGGCCGGGTCGACGACGTCCGCGAGGCAGGCTGCGACCCCGGGCTCCCAGGGCAGCGCGACCAGCGTGTCGAGGTCCGGCCGTACGCAGATGTCGGGCAGTCCCGCGTCCAGGCCGCCGCCGACCGGGACGACGTCGCCCTGCGGGCTGGTGTGGTAGACGGCCCGGCAGAAGGCGAGCCCGTGCTCCGCGGCCCGGGGCAGTTCCTCCAGCAGCACGTCGCGGGCGCGCTCGGTGCCGATGAGATCGGGATACGTCACCCGGACGACGTCGATGCCGTCGGCGGCGAGCCGCTCCACGTGGCGGCGGACTTCTGCGGGGTCGTGAGCGCTCACCGGTGTCTCCTCGGCGGATGGCGGGGCACCTCCGCGACGGCTCGCGCGGTCGGGGAGGCGGGTGGCGGAAGAAGGGGGGCGGGCGGCCGGGGCGCTGGGGCGGACGGCGGCCGCGACGTCATTTGACGCCAAACGGTAGGAAGCGGCGGGGTGAAGCGCAAGGGGTGCGGCTCAAGAATTTATCCACCTGGATAGGTATTGACCAGGGGGCGGTGCGTCTCTACGTTGTTTGAAGCCAAACGAGTTCCGGGCGGGTTCCCGCACCAGGTACTCCCTCCCCTTCGCTCCCGCTCCCCCAGGAGGACCGGCCATGAAGGTCGTCGTCGACATGAACAAGTGCCAGGACCACGGCCAGTGCGTCTTCGCGGCCCCCGACGTCTTCTCCCTGGACGGCGGCGGCCACCTGGAGTACGTCGCCGACCCCGACGACGCCCTGCGCGACGAGGTCGAGGAAGCCGCCGACGTCTGCCCGTTGCAGGCCATCCGGATCGAGGACTGAGCCCATGACCGGACACCTCGTGGCCGGGGCCGCCCCGGGCGGACGCATCGTCGTGGCCGGCGCCTCGATGGCCGGCCTGCGCGCCGCCGAGCAACTGCGCGCGGCGGGCTGGACCGGGGCGATCACCCTCGTCGGGGACGAACCCCACATGCCCTACAACCGGCCGCCCCTGTCCAAGGAGGTCCTGGCCGGCAAGGCGTCCTTGGACTCCCTCGCCTTCCGGCCACGCGCGAGCCTCGCCGACGCCGAATGGCGGCTGGGCACGAAGGTGGCCGCGGCCCGCCTCGCCGAACGGACCGTCGTACTCGACGACGGCTCGGCCCTGACCTACGACGGACTCGTCGTCGCCACCGGCATGCGGCCCCGCCGCCTCGACTGCCCCGGCCCGCTCGCCGGACGGCACACCGTCCGCACCCTGGACGACGCCCGGGGCCTGCGCGCGGCGCTGGCCCGGCCCGGTGCCCGGGTGGTAGTCGTCGGCGCGGGCTTCATCGGCTGCGAGGTCGCCGCGACCGCCGTCGGCCTCGGCGCCGGTGACGTCACCGTCGTCGATCCGCTGCCGCTGCCCATGGTGGGGCCGCTGGGCGAGCTGCTCGCCGGGGCGCTGCGCAGACGGCACGAGGAGCGCGGCGTGCGCTTCGCCCTCGGTACCCAGGTCGCCGGGTTCGAGGGCGGGGACCGGGTGACCGGCGTCGTCCTCGGCGACGGGAACGTGCTGCCGGCGGACGTGGTGGTCGAGTCGGTCGGCTCGGTCGCCAACGTCGAGTGGCTGGCGGGCAACGGGCTCGATCTCTGCGACGGAGTGCTGACCGACGAGCGGTTGCGGGCCGGCGGCCGCCCCGACGTCGTCGCCGTCGGTGACGTCGCCCGCTTCCCCAACGCCCGCTACGACGGCGTGCCCCGCCGCGTCGAGCACTGGTCCATCCCGACCGACACCGCCAAGTACGCGGCGAAGGTCCTCGTCCACGGGGACGCCGCCGACCCGGCACCCTTCGCGCCCCTGCCCACCTTCTGGAGCGACCAGCACGACTTCCGGCTCCAGTCCTTCGGCGCCCCGGCCCTCGGCACGGACGACGTGCGCGTCCTGGAAGGCGACCCGGACGGGGACGTCCTGGTCGGCTACCACCACGACGGCCGGCTGGTCGGCGTCGTGGCACTCGGCGGCCCGGCCTCCGTGTCCGCCGCCGCCCGCTACCGCGCCGAGCTGCTCGACCAGCCCGCCCTCACCGTCTAAGGAACTCCTGACCATGACCACCGTCCGTGGATACCTCCACCCGAGGACGGCGACGGGCGCCTCGTCGCTGATCCCCTCCCCGCCCTGGCGCTACTCCGGCGACCTGCTCACCGTCGAGTACCGCACCGACCCCGCCCGCGTCCGCGAACTCCTCCCCGAACCCCTGGAGCCGGCCGACGAGGACCCGGGCGCGGTGGCGCTGATCTGGGCCGACTGGCAGTCCTGCTCGGAGTCGGGCGCTGAGCTGCTCGACCCCGTGCTGGCGCAGTACAAGGAGGCCTTCGCGGTCGTCCGCTGCGCGTACCGCGGCCAGACCTACTCCCGCTGCGTCTACATCTGGGTCGACAAGGACTTCGCGATCGCCCGCGGACTGCACCAGGGCTACCCGAAGAAGCTCGGCTCGATCCACCAGACCCGCCCGCACCCCTACGGTCCCGCCCCGCGCATCGAGGCGGGCGCCCGCTTCGGCGCGACACTGGCCGCCGCCGACCGCCGCCTCGCCCAGGCCGTGGTCACCCTCCGGGAGCCGTCCGGGACCAACGGCTTCGTCAACGGCCACCCCATGGCGCACCACCGCCGGCTGCCGTCGATCGAGAAGGGCGGGGGCCTCGCCCTCGACGAGCTGATCGAGTCGGGCGCCGCGTCCTTCGAGGCGGGACAGGCCTGGCGCGGCGACGCGGAGCTGGAGCTGTTCGAGGCGCCCACCGAAGAGCTGGCCCGCCTGGAGATCCGTGAGCCGATCGCCGCGTACTACCGCCAGGTCGGCGTCGTCTGGGACGGCGGCCGGCTGCTGGAGTCCGGCACCTCCGGCGCCGAGTGACACCCGCACCCCGAAAGGACTTGGAGACCGGACATGACCGAGCACACCACCACCGTCGCCGGAGTCACCGTCGACACCCGGCACTGGATCGGCGGCGAACGCGTCGCCTCCACGGAGACGTTCACCGACGTGTCGCCCATCGACGGAAGCGTCCTGGGGGAGATCTCCCGCGGTACGGCGATGGAGGCGGCCGCGGCCGTGGCCGCCGCGAAGGCCGCCTTCCCCGCCTGGGCCGCCACGCCCCGCGCCGAACGCGCCCGCCTCCTGCACGCCGTCGCCGACGGCGTCGAGAAGCGCCTCGAAGAGCTCGCCGTCGTCGAGACCCACGACAACGGCGCCCTGCTCCGCTCCCACCGCCGCGGCGTGATGCCCCGCGTCGCCCACAACTTCCGCTTCTTCGCGGACTGGTTGCTGACGCTGGACCACGAGGACTTCGAGACCCGTCCGTCGCGCGCCGCCGCCGGGCGGGGCCACACCAACCACGTCAGCTGGGACCCGGCGGGCCCGTCGGTGCTGATCACCCCGTGGAACGCCCCGCTGATGCTGGCGACCTGGAAGGTCGCCCCCGCGCTGGCGGCGGGCAACACCGTGGTCCTCAAGCCCGCCGAGTGGTCGCCGCTGACCGCCTCGCTGCTGGCCGACATCGCCGCCGAGGCGGGACTGCCCGCCGGTGTCCTCAACGTCGTCCAGGGCTACGGCACGGAGATCGGCGACGCCCTCACCTCGCACCCGGACGTACGCCGGATCAGCTTCACCGGCTCGGTGCCGACCGCCAGGCGGATCGCGGAGTCCGCCGCCGCGAACCTCACGCCGCTCAGCCTCGAACTCGGCGGCAAGTCCCCGCTGCTGGTGTTCGCGGACGCCGACCTGGAGCTGGCCGTCGATCTCGCGGTGGAGCAGTACGACAACGCCGGGCAGGTCTGCCTGGCCGGCACCCGGCTGCTCGTCGAGGAGGCGGTCGCCGAGGAGTTCACCCGGCGCTTCGTCGAGAAGGCATCCCGTCTGAAGCAGGGCGACCCGCGCGACGAGGCCACCGACATCGGCCCCAACATCCACCCCCGCCAGCTGGAGAAGATCGACGGTTTCGTGCGGCGGGCGCTCGCGGCCGGGGCCCGCGCGGTCATCGGCGGACACCCCGAGGAAGGCCAGTACTACGCGCCGACGCTCCTCACCGACGTCGCCCAGGACTCGGAGATCGTGCAGGAGGAGGTCTTCGGGCCGGTCCTGACCCTCCAGACCTTCGCCGACGAGGACGAAGCCGTCCGCCTCGCCAACGGCACCCGGTTCGGCCTCGCGGCCGCCGTCGCCACCGGCGACCCCGAGCGCGCCGACCGCGTCACCGCACGGCTGGTCGCCGGCACCGTCTGGGTCAACTGCTTCTTCGTCCGCGACCTCCGGGCCCCCTTCGGCGGCTCCCGCCAGTCCGGCGTCGGCCGCGAGGGCGGCACCTGGAGCTTCGACTTCTACTGCGACCTGAAGAACACCGTCACCGCACCGAAGGGGTTCAAGGACCATGGGTGAGATCGTCGGGGCGGGCCTCCTCGCCCATGTCCCCACCATCGTGCTGCCGGAGGAGACCCGGCGGGAGCTGAACGAGGGCAAGGAGATCACCCTCGTCACCGGCCTGCACGAGCTGCGCCGGGACGTCTTCGAACGGGACGACTACGACACCGTCGTCGTCCTGGACTCCCACTGGGCCACCACCGTCGAGTTCGTCGTCACCGCCCAGCACCGGCGTGCGGGCCTCTTCACCTCCGAGGAGCTGCCGCGCGGCATGTGCCGGATGCCGTACGACTTCCCGGGCGACCCCGAACTCGCCCACAGCGTCGCCAGCTTCGCCGACCGGCACGGGACCTGGATCACCCCGATCGACGACGACCACCTGCCCGTCTACTACGCCACCATCAACCTCTGGAAGTTCCTCGGCGAGGGCCTGCCCGACAAGCGGTGGGTGACCATCGGCGTCTGCCAGACCGGCGACATGGAGGACCACCTGCGCCTCGGCCGGGCCCTCGCCGACGGCATCGCCGCCACCCCGGGCCGCCGTGTCCTGCTCATCGCCTCCGGAGCCCTCTCGCACACCTTCTGGCCGCTGCGCGAGATCCGCGACCACGAGGCCAGCGACCCCGTCCACATCCGCACACCCGAGGCCCGCGAGGCCGACCACGAGCGCATCGCCTGGTTCAAGGAGGGCCGCCACGACAAGGTCCTCGACACCATGGACGAGTTCTGGAAGTACAAGCCCGAGGCGAAGTTCTTCCACTACCTGATGATGGCCGGCGCCCTCGGCGAGCAGCGGTGCGCCGCCCGGGCCCGCCAGTACGGCGAGTACGAGAACTCCGTCGGCACCGGGCAGGTCCACCTCTGGTTCGACCGTCCCGCCGACGGCTGGACCGGTGCCGGCGATCCCGCATCCCCGTCCCCGCGCACCCCGCACAGCCGCCGCTAGGAGCCCCTCCATGCCCGAACACCGCCGTATCCTCCTCGACGGCGCCGTCGTCGAGACCGTCCGGGACGGTGACGAACTCGTCGCCGGCGACGGCCGCCGCGTCGCCATCGAGGACGCCCGGCACCTGCCCCCGGTCGTCCCCTCCAAGATCATCGCCGTCCACCTCAACCACCGCAGCCGGGTGGAGGAGTTCCGGATCGGCCTTCCCGGCACCCCCACCTACTTCCACAAGCCGACCTCGTCCCTCAACTCGCACGGGGGCGCGATCGTGCGTCCCGAGGGCTGCTCATGGCTCAACTACGAGGGCGAGGTCGCCATCGTCATCGGCAGGACCGCGCGGAACATCTCCCGGGACGAGGCGGGGGAGTACATCGCGGGCTACACCGTCGCCAACGACTACGGCCTGCACGACTTCCGCGACACCGACGCCGGCTCCATGCTCCGCGTGAAGGGCTCCGACACCCTCTGCCCGCTCGGCCCCGGCCTCGTCACCGACTGGGACTTCCACGGCAAGCGACTGCGCACCTACGTCAACGGCGAGGTGGTCCAGGACGGTTCGACCGACGAGATGACGTGGGACATGCACTACCTCGTCGCCGACATCGCCCGCACCATCACCCTGTACCCCGGCGACGTGCTGCTGTCCGGCACCCCGGCCAACTCCCGCCCCGTACGGCCCGGCGACGTCGTCGAGGTGGAGGTCGAGGGCCTGGGGCGCCTGACGAACCACATCGTCACCGGGCCCACCCCCGTCCGCACCGACGTCGGCGCGCAGCCCACCGAGTCCGAGGAGGTGCTGTCCACCGCGCTCGGCGGCGACTGGGAGTTCCGTGGCATCAGGGCCCCGAAGCGCTGAGCGCGGCGGCGGCGTCGGTAGGGTCGGGGCCATGACCGAGCCTGTCGAGCCCGCCGCCGGGCGCCGCCCCCGCAAGCGCGTCAGGAACTACGGCGCGGGCCGCGAGGCCCTGCTCGACGCCGCCGTGCGCGTGGTCGCCCGGGGCGGTCTGCGCCGGCTCACCTACCGGGCCGTCGCGGAGGAGGCCGGGGTCACCCACGGGCTCGTGGTGCACCACTTCGGCTCGCGCGACGCGCTGATCGAGGAGGCGCTCACCCACGCCATCCGTTCCTCCCTCAGCAGCAGTGCCCTGGAACCCGGCACGGGCCGGGCCGAGGACTTCTCCGTGGGGCTCGCGGACATGGTGGAGTCCAGGCCGGACCTCCAGGCGTTCCAGTACGAGCTGCTGCTGGAGGCCCGGCGCCGGCCCGAGCTGCTGCCGCACCTGAGGGGCCTGTACGAGGAGTACTTCGAGGCCACCCGGCGCGAGCTGTCCCAGATGCTGCCCGGCGGCGTGGACCGGGGCCTGTCCCGGCTGGTCTTCGCCGCGCTGGAGGGCCTGGTGCTGCACCAGCTCGTCTTCGGCGAGCGGGACGTCACCGAGGAGGCGCTCGCCGAGCTGCGCGCCCTGCTCCGCGAGCTGGGCGAGGGCCCCGGCCGCGCCTGAGGAACACGGCGCCCGCCCGGCCGCGGGCGGGCCTGTCCGCCCGCGGCCGGGCGGGCCTCGGCCCACCCCGTCAGAGGGCTGTCCGCCCTGCCCGGTCACGGCCCTGCAGGGATTCCCCGCCCGCGGGATTTCCTCTTCCCCACCCCTTGCCAGATGGATAGTTCCGGCCCACCATGAGGCAACTCGTTTGGCTCAAAACGACATCCTCCCCTTCCCTCAGCAGGTGATCAGAGTGGACAGTCAGACGGTCGACGCGGCCCCGCGGGCCGGTGAGGCCCCGCGCACCGCGGCCACCCTCAAAAGCAACGCCCTGGGTGTCCTGGGCATCCTCTTCTTCGTCCTGTCCGCGCAGGCGCCGCTCACCGGCATCGCGGGCGCCGTCCCGATCGCCGTGGCCGTCGGCAACGGCCCCGGCGCCCCCGCCGCCTACGCCGTGGCGGGCGCGGTGATCCTGCTGTTCTCGGTGGGATTCGTGGCGATGGGCCGCCACGTCGTGAACGCGGGCGCCTTCTACACCTACATCGGCAAGGGCCTCGGCCGCACCGCCGGCAGCGGCAGCGCCGCCGTGGCACTGTTCGCCTACTGCACGGTCCAGGCCGCGATGTACGGCCTGTACGGCTTCACCGTCAGCGGCCTGGTCGCCCACTACACCGGCGTGACCGTCTCCTGGTGGGTCTGGGCGCTGGTCACCATGGCCGTCGTCCAGGTGCTCGGCGCCCTCGGCATCGAACTCGGCGCCAAGGTGCTCGCCGTGTTCGTCCTCGCCGAGTTCAGCATCCTGCTCGCCTTCGGCCTGGTCACCCTCTTCCAGGGCGGCGGCCCGGAGGGCCTGGGCGTCGCCGACACCTTCTCCCCGGGCGCCGTCCTCCAGGGCGCGCCGGGCGTGGCCCTGATGTTCGCCGTGGCGTCGATGTTCGGCTTCGAGGCCACCGCCATCTACGGCGAGGAGGCCCGCGAGCCGCACCGGACCGTGCCCCGCGCCACCTACCTGTCGGTCGCCGTCGTCACCGGCTTCTTCGCCTTCACCTCCTGGATGCTGATCTCCTCCTACGGCGCCTCCCGGGCCACCGACGCCGCCGGGAAGGCCCTGGCCGACGGCGACTCCACCGTCTTCGTCTTCGCGCCCGTCGCGGAGCAGTTCGGCGGCTGGGTGAACGACGTCCTGCCCGTGCTGCTCGCCACCTCCCTCTTCGCCGGCATCCTCGCCTTCCACAACTCCGCCAACCGCTACCTGTTCTCCCTCAGCCGCGAGGGTCTGCTCCCCGGCCGGCTGAGCGCGGTCAACCGGCGCCACGCGCCGTGGGCGGCCGGCCTCGTGCAGACCGCGCTCGCCGTGCTGCTGGTCGTGCCGTTCGCCGCCGCGGGCAAGGACCCCGTCCTCACCCTCTTCTCCTGGTTCAGCGGAGTCGGCGTCCTCGCCTGCATGCTGCTGTACTTCCTGACCTCCGTCTCGGTGATCGTCTTCTTCCGCCGCGAGCGCCTCGACACCCGGCTGTGGCACACCCTGGTCGCGCCCGCCCTGGGCGCTCTCGGCATCGCCGCCGTCATCTGGGTCGTCCTCGCCAACTTCACCACCCTCATCGGCGGTGACTCCGCCACGGCCACCCGGCTCGTCCTCGCCGTCCCCGCGGTCCTGCTCCTCGGGGCCGTGACCGCCCGCGTGGTGCGCGCCCGCTGACGTATTCCCGCGCCGGTGGCCCGCTTCCCAGCGAGCCCCCGGGCAGACTCTCCCCAAGGACCCCCATGCCGGCTCTCACCCACGACGCACTCCTGGACCGCGCCAAGGCCCTGGACCTGCCCGACCAGCACCACATCGACGGCGCCGACGAACCCGGAGCGGGCCCCTCCTTCGCGGTCGTGTCCCCGCGCGACGGCAGCCTCCTCACCCGGGTCGCGGACGCGACCGCCGCCGAGGTCGACCTCGCCGTAGCCGCCGCCCGCCGCGCCTTCGACACCGGCCCCTGGCCCCGCCTCGCCCCCGCCGACCGAGGCCGTGTCCTGCTCCGCGTCGCCGAACTCCTCGAGGAACAGCGCGAACGGCTCGCCCTCACCGTCACCCTGGAGATGGGCAAGCCGATCAGCGACGCGTACGCCATCGAACTGCGCGCCGCCATCACCACCTTCCGCTTCTACGGCCAGCTCGCCGACAAGCTCACCGACGAGTCGCCGCACACCGCCGCGGACGCCCTGGCCCTGGTCACCCGGGAACCGACGGGCGTCGTCGGCGCCGTCGTCCCCTGGAACTTCCCCCTGACGCTGGCGAGTTGGAAGGTCGCCCCGGCGCTCGCCGCCGGCTGCACCGTCGTCCTGAAGCCCTCCGAGCTCTCCCCGCTCTCCGCCCTCCTGCTCGGCCGCATCGGCACGGAGGCCGGGCTGCCACCCGGCGTGCTCAACGTCGTCACCGGCGACGGACCGGCGGCGGGCCGCGCGATCGGCCTGCACCCGGACGTCGACGTGCTCGCCTTCACCGGTTCCACCGCCGTCGGCCGCCACTTCCTGCGCTACGCCGCCGACTCCAACCTCAAGCGGGTCTGGCTCGAACTGGGCGGCAAGTCACCGAACATCATCCTCCCGGACGCCCCCGACCTGGACCGGGCCGCCGCCACCGCCGCCTGGGGCATCTTCTTCAACCAGGGCGAGATGTGCACCGCCCCCTCCCGCCTCCTGGTGCACTCCTCGATCGCCGACCGCGTCACCGAGGCCGTCGTCGAGCGGGCCCGCACCCTGCGCGTCGGCGACCCGCTCGACCCGGACACCGAGATGGGCGCCCTGGCCGGCGAGCACCACCTGGGCCGCGTCCTGGACCACATCGGCACGGGCCGCGAGCAGGGCGCCCGCCTGCGCACCGGCGGCGACCGGATCCTCACCGGCACCGGCGGCACGTACCTGGAGCCCACCGTCTTCGACCGGGTCGACCCGGGCATGCGCCTGGCCCGTGAGGAGATCTTCGGCCCGGTCCTGACCGTGCTCGCCTTCGACGACCTCGACGAGGCCGTCCGCCTGGCCAACGCCACCGAGTACGGCCTGGCGGCGGGCCTGTGGACCGCCGACCTGTCGACGGCCCACCGGGCCGCCCGCGCCCTGAAGGCCGGCACCGTGTGGGTCAACTGCTACGAGGAGGGCGATCTCACCGTCCCCTTCGGCGGCATGAAGCAGTCCGGCAACGGCCGCGACAAGTCGGCGCACGCCCTGGAGAAGTACACCGACCTCAAGACCACCTGGATCCAGCTGTGAGACCCCTCATCGCCCTGCCCGCCCGCTTCGCCGCCACCACCTCCGCCCTGCGCTTCGCCGCCGAGGTCAACGCCCGGGCGCTGATCGAGGCGGTGTGGCGGGCGGGCGGCGAACCGGTGACCGTCCACCCGGCCGACCCGTTTGACGTGGCCGACCGTCTCGCCCGCTTCGACGGCCTGCTGCTGCCCGGCGGCGGCGACCTCGCCCCGCACCGCTACGGCGCCCCCGACACCCACGCCACCGTCTACGACGTCGACGACCTCCAGGACGCCTTCGACCTCGCGGCGGCCCGCACCGCCCTCGACACGGGCCTGCCCCTGCTGGCGGTCTGCCGTGGCCTCCAGGTCGTCAACGTCGCCCTCGGCGGCACCCTGGAGCAGGACATGGGCGGCCCCGACCGCGACCACCGGCACCGCGTGCACCCGGTGCGGATCGCGCCGGGCACACTCCTCGCGGCGGCCGTCGGCCAGGAGAAGGCGGACGTCTCCTGCTACCACCACCAGCGCGTCGACCGGCTCGGCGCCGGCCTGACGGTCACCGCCACGTCCGCCGACGGCACGGTCGAGGCGCTCGAGCTTCCCTCCGCACGGGGCTGGTGCACGGCCGTGCAGTGGCACCCGGAGGACACCGCCCACCAGGACCCCGCCCAGCAGGGTCTGTTCGACGCCCTGGTGTCGGCGGCGCGCTGACGTCAGAGCCGCTCGGCGGCCTCGACCACGTTGGTCAGCAGCATGGCCCGGGTCATCGGCCCCACCCCGCCGATCGGCGGCGCGAAGGACCCGGCGATGTCACCGACGTCCGGGTGCACGTCACCGAGGACACCCTCGACCGTGCGGGTCAGGCCCACCGAGAGGACCGTGGCGCCCGGCTTGATCCAGTCCGGCCTCACCAGGTGCGCCACACCGGCGGCGGCCACCACCACGTCCGCCTCCCGGGCGTGCGCGGCCGTGTCCTGGGTGGCCTCGTGGCACAGGGTCACCGTGGCGTGCTCGGTGCTGCGGGTCAGCATCAGCCCCAGCGGACGGCCCACCGTGACACCGCAGCCGATCACGCAGAACTGCTGGCCGGTGATCGCCACGTGGTTGCGGCGCAGCAGGTCGATGATGCCGCGCGGGGTGCACGGCAGCGGCCCCGGTATGCCCAGCACCAGCCGGCCCAGGTTCGTCGGGTGCAGCCCGTCGGCGTCCTTGAGCGGGTCGATCAGCTCCAGCACGGCGTGGGTGTCGATGTGGGCGGGCAGCGGCAGCTGCACGATGAACCCCGTGCACGCCGGGTCGGCGTTCAGCCGCAGCACCGCGGCCTCCACATCGGTCTGCGAGGCGTCGGCGGGCAGCTCCACGCGGATCGAGGCGATGCCGACCTGCGCGCAGTCCCGGTGCTTGCCGCCCACGTACGAGCGGCTGCCCGGGTCGTCGCCGACGAGGATCGTGCCCAGCCCCGGGGTGATGCCGCGCTCCTTCAACGCCTGGACGCGGAGAGCGAGTTCGTTCTTGATGTCGGCCGCTGCGGCCTTGCCGTCGAGGAGTGTCGCGGTGGTCACGGGAGGCAGGAGCCCTTCGGGAGAAGAGAGACAGACGGTCCTGTCATCGTACGACCCGCTCGCGCCCGCCGATCTCAGGACCGGGGCCGGCGCCCGCTGCGACGCGGCGCCGGCTCCGCCCCGTCGAGCAGGGCCCGGCGGCGCTCCTCGCCGTGCTCCTCGACCTGGAGCACGATCCGCCGCAGCGCGTCGGCGACGGCGCCGCACTCGTCGTCGGAGAGCCTGCTGGTGACGAACGCCTCCTCCTCGTTGAACTCGGGGAACAGCCGCACCATCAGCTCCTCGCCCTTGTCGGTGAGGCTCAGCAGCACCAGCCGGCCGTCGGTCGGATGCCCGGCCCGCCGCAGCAGCCCCCGCGACTCCAGCGTGCGGGCCACCCCGGTGAGCGTGCCCTTGGAGATGCCGGCCTCCTCCGCCACGTGCCGGGTCTCCGACTCGCCCCACACCCACACGACCCACAGCACCACGAACGCCGTCCAGGTCAGGTCCGAACCGCGCAGGACGGAGTTCTCGACGTGCTGGCGCACCGCCGAGGCGGCGCGGTGGATGTTCGCCACGGCAGCCATCTGCTCCCGGCGGATCGGGATCCCGCCGAGCTTCGCCGAGGCGAGCCTCTCGGCTTCGGTGATGGAACGCTGGCCGGGCACGGGCGGCTCCTTCGCATGGCTTCCCCCGGAGGCCGTCACCGGACCCCGAGTCGTTCGGCCTCAAATTGTACGGAGGCCGGGGCCCGCGCGAGACCGCCCACGGGTTCCGCGTACGCTTCCCGCACCGCACAACCGCCGAGGAGCCCGCATGCCCGCCGCCCGCCCCCGCCTCCTCTACGTCACCGACCTGGCGTACCCGGCCCGCGGGCGCCGCTACGGCGACGAGGACGTCCTCCTCACCTCCCGGCTGCGCACCGACTTCGACCTCGCCCTGTGCCACCCCCGGGACGCGGCCGCGCTGATGGACGCCTTCGACGCCGTCGTCGTCCGCAACAGCGGTCCCGTCCTCGGCCACCAGCAGGCGTACGACGCCTTCCGCGAGCGCGCGCTGAGTGCCGGAACCCGCGTCTACAACCCGCTCACGGGCCGCGCCGACATGGCGGGCAAGCAGTACCTCCTCGACCTGAGCGCGGCCGGCTTCCCCGTCATCCCCACCGTCGACCGCGCCGAGGACCTGCACCGCCTGCCCGAGACCGACCGCTACGTCGTCAAGCCCAAGCTCGGCGCCGACTCCATCGGCATGCGGACGGTCACCGCGGACGCCCTGCCCGCGCTGGCCGACGGCACCACCCTCGTCCAGCCCCGCGTCGACTTCGCCTACGAGGTCTCCTTCTACTTCGTCGACCACGACCTCCAGTACGCCCTGTACGCCCCGCACCCCGACCGCCGCTGGCAGCTGGAGCCGTACGACGTCACCCCGCGCGACGTGGAGTTCGCCCGCCGCTTCGTCGACTGGAACGGCCTGGCGCACGGCATCCAGCGCGTCGACGCCTGCCGCGCCCCCGACGGCGAGCTGCTGCTGGTGGAGCTGGAGGACCTCAACCCGTACCTGTCCCTGGACGCCCTCGACGACGCCGGACGGGACGCCTTCGTCGCCGCGATGACCCGTTCCCTGCACCGCTTCCTCGCCGGCTGAACCCAGCCGCGCCCGCGCACGTATCTCTCCCCGGGGACACGGGACGGAGGGAGAGCAGCGTGCCGACACCGGACGAACCGGGACAGCCGCACGAACGCCCGGTCCTGGAACCCATCCGGGTGCTCAGGCCGCGCAACACCGACGCCCTCGCGGACCTCTTCCGCGAGATGACGGAGGACACCGGCCCCTACGAAGCCGTCCGCGTGCCGGACCGGCAGCCGGGCAGGGAGGCCGAGACCGAGGAACTCCCGGCGGTGGGCCGGCGGAAGGCGCCGCGGGAGCGCGGCGCCGGACCGCATCGCGCCGCGGTCGCCTCGGTCGTCGTGCTCACGGCGGCGCTCGCCGGCTTCGCCTGTGCCCTGCTGCTGCCCGGCCGCGACCACGAGGCGGCCGCGCGGACACCCCCGGCGGCCACTCCCGCACCGGCCACCACCCCGGCCGGCCCGCCGCCCGCCACCACCGATCCCGACGGCGCCGGCACCCTTCGCGAGGGCGACTCCGGGCCCGAGGTCACCGACCTCCAGCAACGCCTGCGACGGATCCCGGACGTCTACGCCGACGGCCCCACCGACGGCCGCTACGACAGCGTCCTGACCGAGGCCGTGGCCCGGTTCCAGGTCTGGTACGGCATCCGCGGCGACGAGAGCGGCGTCTACGGCGACGACACCCGCCGTGACCTGGAGTCCCGCACCGGCTGAGGCGGCGGGCGCCGGACCGGCCGGCCTACCCGGCCGTCTCCTCCCCGTCCCGCGGGACCCGGATGTCGAGCACGCACACGTCGTCCCGCCGCTCGGGCTCCAGCATCGCGCCGAGCAGCCGCTCCAGCGGCGCGGGCCCGGCCGTCGCGGGCGTGGCGGCGGCGCGGGCGAGCCGCTCCAGGCCCCGGTCGATGCTCTCCGCGGGCCGCTCGACCAGCCCGTCGGTGTACAGCACCAGCCGGTCGCCGGGCGCGAGGCGGCACTCCGCCTCCTCGTAGCGCGGGGTGTCGCTCGCGCCGAGCAGCATCCCGAAGGGCCGGGCGAGGTAACGGGCCTCGCCGTCGCGCACCAGCAGCGGCGGCGGATGGCCCGCCTGCGCCCAGACCAGCCGCCGTTCGCGCCGGTTGTAGCGGGCCAGCACCATGGTCGCGGAGCCGTGCGGGTCACGGGAGTGCAGCAGCACGGCGTTGAGCCGGGCGAGCGCCCCGGTCAGCGACGAACCCGTGATGATCATGCCCTTGGCGGTGAAGCGCAGCAGGGCCATCGCGGCGACGGCGTCCATGCCGTGCCCGGCGACGTCGCCGACCACGAACAGGGCGTCCCCGTCGGGCAGTTCGATGGCGCTGAACCAGTCGCCGCCGACGTTGAGCCCGGACTGCGCGGGCAGATAGGCGATGTCGACCCGCAGCCCGGCCAGCCGGACGGGCTTCTTCGGCAGGGGCAGCAGCGCGTCCTGGAGCCGGGCGGCCACCGACCGCTCGGCCTGGAGCACGCCGTGCTGGGTGAGGATGGCCCGCTCGCTGGCGACGAGGGCGAGTTCGGCGTTGCGCTGCGCGGTCAGGTCCTGCACGAAGCCGTGCACCTCGACGGGCGTGCCGTCGGCGTCCGCGACCGCCTCGGCGACGGCCCGCAGATGCCGGATGCCCTGCCGGGTGACAATCCGGAACGGCACGTCGCACGGCCGTCCCTCCCGCACCAGCTCGCCGACGGCGCGGGCCACGACCGGTGTCTCCTCCGGCAGGGCCAGGGCGGGGAGCCGGGCGAGGGGCACGGCGCCCAGCGCGGGGTCGCGGTCGAAGATGGTGAAGACCTGGGAGGACCAGATCACCTCGCCGGTGACCAGGTTCCAGTTCGCCCAGCCCAGGTTGCCCAGCCGCTGCACGTCGGCGAGCCGCTGCTCCTGCCGGTCCGAGGGATCGTGCCGGACCCAGCTGACGACCAGCCCGTCGCCCAGCCTCGCCGCCCGTGCCGAGTAGGTGGCCAGCTCGCTGACCCCGGCCACGACCCGCTGCCGGGCGAACGGCTCGCTCTCGTACGGCTGTCCGGAGGCCAGCGCGTCCAGGCAGCCCTGCCACAGCGGCTCCCCGGTCACGGTCGGCCAGCACTCCAGGAAGCGCAGTCCGACCAGTTCACGGCCGCTGCGGCCGACCTCGTCGGACGTCCCGGCCGTGGCGGCGTCGATACGGAAGTCCTCGATCCGGCCCGAGGCGGAGCTCAGCGGGGTGAGCAGGACGGCGGCCGCGGGCAGCCGGTCGAACACGGTCTGCACGGCGTCCGCGTCCGCCCCGACGGCGTGGCCGTGCCGGGGACCGAACATGCGCAGCGGCCCGGCGCACAACCGGGCGGCGGCCAGCAGGTGGTGGCGCACCTCGGGGGTGAACGGGTCCGTCCGGCGCCGGAGTATCCCGAGGGCGACGTCGGCCGACGCCCCGGTGGCCACCGGCAGCCAGGCCCGGGTCGGCCACTGCTCGGACGGTTCCCCTATCAGCAGATACCGCTTCCGGTCCGCTTCGACGTCCTCCAGCCAGCGCGGCTGTCCGGCGTCGAGCACCTCCAGCGCGGGGATCCCGGTCAGCGGCGGCACGCGGCTCCACTGGCCGGCGAGCGCCTCGTCGATGCCGGCGTGTCCGACGAGGTCCAGTCCGCCGGAGGGCAGCCGCGTGAAGAGCAGCACCGCGTCGGCGCCGGTGTCCGGGGCGAGCTGCTCCAGCAGGCAGCGGGCGAGGTCCTGCGGACCGCCGACGCGGACCAGCGCCTGACCGAGCCGGCCCAGGGCGACGGCACGGGCTTCGGTCTCCGCCGGGGGACCGTCCAGGACGGCGTCGGCCGCGGCGGGCCCGGAGGCCGTGCGGCTGGGTGATCCCAGGCTGCCGAGGGTGATCCAGCACTCCTCCAGCACCGTCCGCCGCGCCTGCTTCGCCCGCCGCTCCAGCTCCTCCTGGGCGGCGTCCGGGGAACAGCCCGTCAGGGCCATCACGGCACCCTTGGCGCGCTCCAGCACGGCCGAGGTGGCCGCCAGATCCTGAAGCCGGTCCATCTCGGCGCGCTGGCGCGCCACGACCCGGGTCAGGGCCGCCATGTCGGGCACGGCTCCGGGCTCGGCGGGCCGGGCGGGTTCGCTCGTCACGCCACGAGCATGGCACACCGGTGGGCGATCGATCGCGGTCTTGCGCGGCAACGCTCTCGCCAGCGACGATGTCCGGATGGGGCCCCGGAACGGAGGGCGCCGTTCAGCGTCCCGAACCGCTGTCCACGAGGGCCTCGGTCACCGCGCGGACGCTGCGGGCGATGTGCTGGAGTTGCAGGACCTCGGCGGCGTACAGCTTGATCGTGTGCTCGATGACCGACTCGGGCATCCCGAGCCGCGGCAGGTCGGCGCGCGCGGTCTGCAGGGCGGTGCGCGCGACGCGGATCTCGTGCTGGACCTGGATCTGCGCGTGGCGGGCGAGCAGCACGGGGTGGCGCAGCAGTGCCGGGTAGCTCGCGTAGCGCGCGGGCACCAGCTCGCGCAGCCACTTGGCCGCGGAGCGCTCCCAGTCGTAGCTGCCCGGCGTCTTGACCTGGCACGGCCAGTCCGGGCTGATGCGCGTCGTCGTCAGGGGCATGATCATCGCTTCCGGGTGTGCGGCGTCGGGACGGGTGGTCCGACGTTGTGGGGCGGCCCCGGTCTAGGGGATGACCGGAGCCGCCACGGGCCCTCGCGCCGGCGAGGCCCCGGACTCCCGAGGCGCCGACGCGGGTAGGGGACGGCGGCTTCGGGTGCCCGTACTCGAGCCCTTGGCGGGCGGGTGCGGCCGTGAGCAGTATTTATATATGCCGACCCCTTTGCAAGACGTATGAAAACATTCATGCGCGAAATGTCGACAATGATCCGTCTGTGCGTTTTCGTGCAGGGGGGTGGACGGGACGGCTCACTCCCTCAGGAAGAACTGGTGCTCCTCGGCGATGTGTTCGTACTCCTCCAGGCGCGCCTGGGTGCGCTCCGGACCCGCGTCCGTCATCGCCTGGAGCAGCGCGGCCGCCATCACGCCGGGGGCCGCGTAGGAGTCGAAGACCAGCCGGGAGCCGGTGCCGGTGGCGAAGGTGACGTCGGCCTCGTCGGCCACCGGTCCCAGCGCCAGATCGGTCACCAGCGCCACCTTGAGGCCGGCGCTGCGCGCGACCCGTACCGCGGTCAGCGTCTCCTGCGCGTGCCGGGGCATCGAGAACGCCAGCACCCAGGTCCCGCCCGCCTCCCGGGACTGCAACAACGCGTCGTAGGCGACGCTGCCGCCCCGGGTCACCAGCCGCACGTCCGGATGGATACGGCGGGCGGCGTAGGCGAAGTACTCGGCCAGCGAGGCGGAGATGCGCAGGCCGAGGATGGTCAGCGGCGTCGACGCCGACAGCCGCCGGCCGACGTCGATGACCTGGTCGGGGTCGGCGAAGTCGCGGCGCAGGTTCTCCAGGTTCTCGATCTCCGCGTCGACCGCCGCCTGGAGCTCGTTGCTCCGGTTCACCTCGGCCGCCGCGGGACCGCCCGCGAGGGTGCCCAGCGCGATCGACTGGAGCTTCTCGCGCAGCGCCGGGTAACCGCTGAAGCCCACCGCGGCCGCGAACCGGGTCACCGAGGGCTGGCTGACGCCGACGCGGTCGGCGAGGTCGGTGATCGACAGGAACGCCGCCTCGGTGATGTGCTCGATCAGGTACTGGGCGATACGCCGCTGCCCCGGGGACAGATGGGGCCCGTCGAAGAGGGCCCGGAGCCGGGAGGTGGGGGACCCCTCCGCCTCCGGAGCGGTCTTGCCCGAGGTGATCGTGGTCGCCTGTGCGCGTGCCTGCTGAGGCGATGGCACCGGTCCTCCTCCTTTGTCTCCCACGACGCTCAACATAGCTCACGGCCCTGTTCCGCCCGGGCGCCGTGAGGGACGCCACGGGCGGTGAGCGGCGGGTTCGGCGACGACGCCGTCGGAGCGGGCGGGCGAGAGGGCGGGCGGGCGAGAGGGCCGGCCGGCCAGCCGGGCCGGCGGGCGGTGCGGGTGAGGGGTGGCCGGGAGCGTCGGGGGTGTGGGGTGGCCGGGAGCGTCGGGAGCGCCGGAGGTGTGGGGAGGAGCGGGGTGCCGGGCACCGGGTGGGGGAGTGGGGGGAGCCGGGTGGGGCGAGGGGTGGGTCGGGAGGCGCTGGGGGCGGGGCGAGGGGCGGCGGCTTCGCTGATCGCCTTTTCGTGGGCAGCGGGTCCGAGGGCCGGGCGCAGGGGGCTCGCGGTCGTTCCGTCCGGCGGTGGGGCCGGGGGCGGGAGCCGGTGGGCGGCAGGTCTGTCGGTCCGCCGCGCACCGGCTCCGGGGGGCTACCGCTTCAGGAGTCGCACCGACAGGCCGTCCGCCGTGTACACGGGCACGGCCCGCAGCGTGTCGGAGTTCAGCTCGACGCGGGAGAAGCGGCCGCGCAGTGCCGGGGCACCGAGCACGCGCACGGTGCTCCCGGCCGCCGGGGGCTTCTCCGGGTCGAGGCGCAGCGACAGCACGCTGCCCTCGCCCAGCACGACCCGCCGGGTCACCGTCAGGACCGCCTTGTGCCGGCCCGCGCGCAGCGTCGGCTCCAGCGTGCCGGCCTCCTGCGCGAACAGCCCGTGCACCTGGGCCGGCTCGTCGATCCGCACGGTCCCGCCCAGCACCCGCACGTCCCCGTGGCCCAGCGCGTGGGCGGACGCGCAGACCAGCACCCCGTCCTCCACCACGGTCCCGCCCGTGTACCGGTTGTGGCCGGTCAGGGTGAGCGTGCCGGTGCCCCGCTTCGTCAGACCGCCCCGGCCGTCGATGTCGTTGCGCCAGGCGTCGGCCGCGTGGAAACCGCCCGCGGACGCGTCCAGCGTGACCGTCACGTCGGAGTCGAAGGAGCCGTAACCGTCCGCCGCCGCGAACAGGTTGAGGCGGCCCCACTGCTCGAAGCCATCCAGCAGTACGTAGCCGGAGGGCAGCGCGGTCGTGCGCAGCACCTCACGGCGCTGGGCCGCGTCCAGGTACGGCAGCCGCGTCTCCAGCAGCACCTCGGCGCCCTTGGGCACGGTGAGGGGCTGGTCGCGGCCCTCCCGGGTGAGCACGTAGGTCAGGCGCGGCTCGACGGCTCGGGCGTTGGCTCGCCGGTCGGCGTAGGGGTCGCCCGCGTCGGAGTGGGCGTACGCGAACAGCGTGTCGGCCGTCGTGCCCGTCTTCTCGGTGAAGTACGCCAGCGCCTGGTCGCGCGCCGCCTTCTTCAGCCCGGCGTTGGCCGGGTCGGCGAGGGCGGCCGCGGCGAGGGCGGTGGCCATGACGCGGCCGCCGATGACGTCGACGGTGGAGTGCATGCCGGAGACGATTCGGGTGTGGCTGAGTTCGAAGGCGCGGGTCACCAGCTCCTGGAAGCGCTCCGGCACCGCGTACGCGAACGCCAGGGCGGCCAGGTGGATGGCGTTGGTGTGCCCGCTGGGGTAGCCGCCGTCGTCGGCGGGCGAGCCGCCGCGCTGGCGCAGCAGCTGCGGGGCGACGATCACGTTCGAGTCGTAGACCGGGAAGCCGAACGCGTCGGTCCTGCCGGTGTCGACGACCTGGCTGTCCTCGTTCATCCGCCACGGGCGCGGGTACTGGTAGGCGAACTTGCCGGGGTTGCTGGAGGCGAAGGGGCCGCGCACGGTGTCGACCAGCCTGGCGACCTGCCCGAGGTCCGAGGTGTGCGAACCCGCGCCGATGGCCGAACCGGCCGGGGCGTCGGCGGGCACGGCGTCGCTGATCGTGGTCGGGGGCGTGGTGTCCGGGGCGCTGGTGATCGAGGTGACCGCCCTGGCGCCCGCCTTGTAGAGGCCGGCGAGCGGGCCCAGGGCGGCGATCACCGAGTAGCTCTGGTGCTGGCGGTCGTAGAGGAACGCCTCCTTCGCCTGCGCCTCCGTGCGGGTGGCGGTGACGCGGGCGCAGTAGCGCATGTTGGCCCGCAGCACCTCGGGGCGCAGCGCTGTGCCGGTGTTCCAGGCGGAGCCGGTCTTCCAGACCTCGGCCATGCCGCCGAGGATCCGCACCACGGCGTTGGTCTCGGGCGTGAGGTTCGTCAGGACGTTCGTCCGGTAGTCGTCGACGAACGCGGCGGCGGCCGTCGCGGCCTTCGCGTCGGCGGCGCCCAGCCAGGAGACGAGGGTCGGGGCGGCGACCACGGCGGCGGAACCGCCCAGGGAGGCCTTCAGGAAGCCTCTTCTGTTCACGGCCGAGTGAGTGCGGTGCCCGGCGGGTGACGGCATGGTGTGCCTCTCGTGAGTTCTTCGGCCGTGCGGCCGGGGAGGACGTGGGATCCGGTGCGGTTCTGAAGGACTTTGACAAGCTGTGAGCCGGAAGGTGCGTACGAGCGAAGATCTACGGCCGGGGTGTGACTCGGCGGTGAGGGGCCGGCGGCCGTGGCGTGTCTCCCGGGTGAACGGGGGCGCGGGGGTCGTGGTGGATGCGGGTGCGGTGGGGGTTCCCGCGTGCGCGTGGGTGGGGGGGTGGGCCGGGGGCGTGGCGGTGCGGGGAGCCCGTCGCCGGTTGGGCGTACGGCTGCCTGCCGGCAGTGGGGGAACCTGGCTGTGCGGCGCTGAGCGACGGGCTGCGCCGCACCGCCATGACCCAAGGGCGAACCCGGCGAAGGCGAGGACGCCCGCGGCCAGGCCGCGCAGCCACCAGGCGAGCGCCTCCCGCCGTCGGGCGAGTGCGGGTGTGCGGTGGTCCTGACTGCTCCGGTGTGCGGGAGGGTCCCGCTGCTTGCCGAGGCGCAGCCGGCCGTCACAGCAGCCCCCGTGCAAGCGCCACCGCGCCCTCCACCGGCGGCACGTGCAACGGTCGCGCCCGCGCCCCGGGTGCGGCCCCGGCGAGTGCGGTGGTGAACGCCCGGTACAGCGCCGGCTGGGCGAGGATCGTGCCGCCCGCGACGACCACGTCGTCGACCGGGACCCCGCGGGCGGCCAGCCGGGCGACGAGCGCGGCCAGCGCCTCGCCCGCCTCGGCGATCACGGTGCGGGCGAGCCGAGAGCCGTCGGCGGCGGCCGCGAACACGGCGGGGGCGCGCCGGCCCCACTCGGCGGAGACGTCCGAGGCGCCCTCCAGCGCCGCGCCGAGCGCCGGCACCTCGGGCACACCGAACGCGGCGACGAGCCCGAGCGCGAGGGCGTCGGGTTCCTCCCCGCGGTCGTGCGCGGCCCACACGGCCCGTGCCGCCTCCCGGACCAGGCCGGCCGCGCCGCCCTCGTCGCCGAGGACCGCGCCCCAGCCGCCCACTTGCACGGCGGTGCCGTCGGGCAGCCGCCCCGCGGCCACCGAGCCGGTGCCGGCGACCAGACCCGCGCCCCGGTCCAGCCCGGCGGCGGGGACGAGGAGTTGGGCGTCGCCCACGACCAGCGCGGGGGCGGCGAAGTGGAGTTGGAGCGCGGTGCGGATCTGCGCGCACTGGCGTGGGGTCTCGCAGGCGTGCCCGCCGACGGCCACGGCGGACGGGCGTGCGCCCGCCGGAAGGGTGTCGGCGACCAGTGCGGCCAGCCACCCGGCAGCGGTCACCGGGTCGTGCGGCCGCCAGCCACCGCTCGTGCGGACGTGGTCGGCCACGGGGGTGTCGCCGGTGAGCGCGCGCAGGTGCGTCTTGGTGCCGCCCACGTCGATCCCGACCACGAGGGGCGCGGAGTCCAGCACGGGTCCTCTTTCGTCGTTGCGCTGAGCTGCGACGGCGGGCGAACCGTGCCGGTGAGAGGGGCGGTTGACGAACTCGGGAAGCCCCGGGACGGGCTTCTGACGGATACGGCAGGCGAGTACCGTGACGTTCGTTAGGAAGTTAACTAACGAAGTACAGTGCGTCAAGAGTCGTCGCGCACTCGACCCCCCGGGGCGGGCCCGTCCGGGGCTGTCCCCGGGGCGGGGAACGCGTGACGCCGTGCATCCCATCGCCGTATTCCGCCGGGACCATCGCCTCCGGAGTGCGGTCCGTGACCTGAGTGGGGGAACTGTGGAACACGACGTGGCAAGAGCCCCCCGCCTGACCGAGAGCGCGAGCGCGGTGTTCGCCGTGCTGGCCGAGGCGGGCAGCGCGACCCGGCCGCAACTCGCGAGCCTGGCGGGCCTGTCCAAGCCGACGGTGTCCTCCGCCGTCGCGGAACTCGAGAGCGTGCGGCTCGCCGCCCACTCCGGCACCTCCTCCAGCGGCACGGGCCGCTCCGCCGCCGTCTACCGTCTCGGGCCGGCCGCGGGCGCCGTGCTCGCCGTCGACCTGGGCCCCGCCCTCACCCGGGTACGCGGCTGTGCCCTGGACGGCACCCTGCTGGCCGAGGCCACCGGCTCCCGGGAGGACGCCGCCGACGTCGTGCGCGAGGCGCTCGACAGGCTGCCCGCCGGCGCCCCGCTGCGGGCCATCGTCGTCGCCGTCGGTGACGTCACCGCGCGCGGGGAGGAGGGCACCGGCACGCGTCCCGCGACGGCCAAGGCCGGTCCCGTCTTCGACGCCGTGGCCGTCGCGCTGCCGCCGGGCGTTCCCGTCCACGTCGAGAACAACGTCAACTGCGCCGCGCTCGCCGAGCTGCACGAGGGTGCGGCTCGTGGCCGCTACACCTTCGGCTACTTGCGCATCGGCGTGGGCATCGGCCTCGGCATCGTCGTCGGCGGCCGGGTGCTGCGCGGCGCGAACGGCGCCGCCGGGGAGCTGGCCCGGCTGCCCTACCCCTGGGCCGTCGGCCATGAGCCCCGCCTCGAGGCCCTGGAGGAGTACATCGGCGCGCGTTCCCTGCTGCGGCGGGCCGCCGAGGCCTGGCAGGACGGCGACGGGCCGCGCCCGCGCACCACCGAGCGGCTCTTCGCGCTGGCCGGAGAGGGCCGGGCCGCCGCCCGCACGGTCGTCGACCGCCACGCCGTCGACGTGGGCCGGCTCGCCGCCGCCGTGACCGCCGTACTGGACCCGGGACTGATCGTGCTGGGGGGCAGCACCGGAGCGTACCCGCAGCTCCTGCCCGGTGTGCGGGCCGAACTGGCGCGGCTGAGCTGGCCCACCGAGGTGGTCAGCAGCACGGTCGGGGACCTCGGCACCGTCGTGGGGGCGGCCCGGCTCGCGGTGGCCCGGGGAGTCCAAACCGTGACCGAGGCGGCGGGGACGAAGGATTGACGGCTTCCGACTCGGTCTGCCAATGTCCGGACAAGCGCTTTCTAAGTCGGCCGGGACGCCGACTTGGGGTGAGCCTCCCGCCCGTACCCGAGGTACGGCAGCCACGCGAGGGCGTGCTCGTGTGACGACGGCCATGGCGGCCGGGGATCCGCACCCAGCAGGATGGCGCGGCCGGGCGAGGCCGCACCCCCGGAAGGCGCCATTCCGAGCAGAACGCCCGTGCCGCAGCGACCGGCCGGGAAATCCGTCACGCACTTCCAGGGAGGACCCGGTGGGTCACCAGATCTCGCGCAGAACCCTCTTCCGCACCGCGAGCGGTCTCGCCGTCGCCGGCGCGCTCGGCAGCTCGCTCAGCGCGTGCAGCGGAGGAACCGGCGCCGGCAGCACCAGCAGCGACCTGACCATGACCTGGTGGGGCAGCGACGAACGCCACGCGGCCTACAAGAAGGCGCTTGCCTACTTCCAGGAGAAGAACCCGAAGATCAAGATCCGGGAGACCTACTCCGGCTACGACGGGTACTTCGACAAGTTCAACACCAACGTCGCCGGCGGCAGCACCCCCGACCTGCTCCAGATGGACCGCGCGCTGGTCGCCCAGTACGCCCGCAAGGGAGTCATCGCCCCCCTCGACGAGTACGTCGGCAAGTCCCTGGACCTCACCGGCTTCTCCAAGGAACTGCTCGCGGCCGGCACCGTCGACGGCAAGCTCTACGGCGTTCCCTCGGGCATCGGCATCAGCCAGCTCACGGTCAACCGCAGCGGCCTGGAGGACCTCGGCCTGACCTTCCCCGACCGCGAGTGGACCTGGGCGGACCTGAAGAAGATCTCCGTCGACGTCCACAAGAAGAGCGGCGGCAAGATCCACGGTGTCGACGACGGCGGTGGCGGCACCCTCAACGCCTTCGAGATCTTCGCCCGCGAGCACGGCCAGGACCTGTTCACCACGGACGGCAAGAAGCTCGGCTTCACCCCGGCCACCCTCCAGGAGTGGTGGGAGTACTGGGCCGAGATGCGCAAGGTCAACGCCTGTCCGGCGCCCGCGATCACCTCGGCCGCGCACAACAACCTCCCCAAGAACGCCGTGGTGCTCGGGAAGGCCCTGATCACCTTCGACTCCGGCGTCTACGGCGCGGGCGGCTCCGTCACCGACGCCACCCTCGACTTCCTGCCCACCCCGCAGGGCGACTGGTCCGGCGCCCGTGAGGGCAACTACGTCAACGGCGGCGTGCTGCTCAGCGCCACCAAGGCGAGCAAGCGGATCGCCGACTCCGTGAAGATCATGGCCTTCTTCGCCCAGGACGAGACGGCCATCAAGGACATGATGCTGCAGCGCGGCATCCCGCCGACCGAGAAGGCCCGCGCCCTGATCGCCGGTGCGCTGGACGAGACCGACAAGCGGAACATGGACGTCGCCGACTACCTCTCCAAGCGGGTCTCGAAGGCGACCGACGACCTGCCCGCCCCGGCGGCCCCGCCGCAGGGCGCCGACCAGATCTGGGACCTGCTGTTCCAGTCGAACCTCGCCATCGCCTTCGGCAAGAAGACGATCAAGGCGCAGCTGGGCGAGTTCTTCGACCAGGCGGCGGGAATCCTGGGCGGCTGAGCCGCGCCGCACGTCCGAACACCGGGAGAGGGCCAGGGAGATGAGTATGACCACCGCGAAGACAGACGAGGTCGTGAAGGAGCAGTCCGCTCCCGCGACCCCGTCCGACCAGCGGGAACGCGACCGCATGCGCCGCCGTCTCGCCAGACGGCGGGGCGGCGGCTGGTGGCCGTACCTCTTCCTGGCCCCCTGGTTCGTGGGGCTGTTCGGCCTGACCGTCTACCCGATGCTCGACTCGCTGTACCTGTCCTTCACCAACTTCGACCTGCTGACGCCCGCGCAGTGGGTCGGCATGGACAACTACGACAAGATGTTCACCGACGACCCGGTCTTCTGGGACTCGGTGCACGCCACCCTCCTGTACGTCGCCGTCTCCGTGCCGCTGAAGCTGACGCTGGCCCTCGGTGTCGCGATGCTGCTCAACCGCGACCTGAAGGGCATCGGCCTGTACCGGGCCGCCTTCTACCTGCCGTCGCTGCTCGGCGGGGCGGTGGCCATCGCCATCGTGTGGCGTCAGGTCTTCGGCGGGGACGGCCTGTTCAACGACTTCCTCGGCTGGTTCGGCATCAAGGGCCAGGACTGGATCTCCAGCCCCGACACCGCGCTCTACACGCTCGTCCTGCTGGCCGTCTGGCAGTTCGGCACCCCGATGGTCATCTTCCTCGCCGGTCTGAAGCAGCTGCCGAAGGACGTGTACGAGGCCGCCGCGATCGACGGCGCCGGCAACGTCACCCGGTTCTTCAAGATCACCCTGCCGCTGCTGACGCCGATCGTCTTCTTCAACGTGGTCCTTCAGATCATCGACGCGTTCAAGACGTTCACCCCCGCCTTCGTGGTCAGCAACGGCACCGGCGGACCGCTCAACTCGACGATGCTGTACTCCCTGTACCTGTACAAGAAGGGCTTCACCGACCTGCAGATGGGGTACGCCTCGGCGCTGGCCTGGGTGCTCTTCCTGGTCATCGCCGCCTTCACGGCGGTCAACTTCATCGCCAGCCGCTACTGGGTCCACTACGACGACTGAGCGACGAGGAGCCCTTCACCCATGTCCGCCATCACTGCGAACGCGTCGCCGCTGCGCAAGCTCCGCTCGCTCACCGGCGCCCGCCGCATCTACGTCCACACCCTGCTCATCGGCATCGCGGTCGTCATGCTCTACCCGCTGATGTGGATGCTCAGCAGCTCCCTCAAGCCCGACACCGAGATCTTCACCCAGCCCGGGCTCGTCCCGAACACGCTGCGCCCGGAGAACTACTCCGAGGGCTGGAGCGGCTCCGGCAACTCCTTCTCCCTCTACATCACCAACTCGCTGATCGTCACGATCGGCGCGGTGATCGGCAACGTGATCTCCTGCTCGCTGGCCGCCTACGCCTTCGCGCGCTTCGAGTTCCGCGGCAAGAAGATCTGGTTCGGCCTGATGCTCGGCACGCTGATGCTGCCCACACAGGCGGTCCTGATCCCGCAGTACACGATCTTCTACAACCTGACCTGGATCAACACCTTCCTGCCGCTGATCGTGCCGAAGTTCCTCGCGGTGGACGCCTTCTTCATCTTCCTGATGGTCCAGTTCATCCGCTCCATCCCGCGCGAGCTGGACCAGGCGGCCATGGTGGACGGTGCCAACCCCTGGAAGATCTACTGGAAGATCATCCTGCCGCTGATGAAGCCGGCCCTCATCACCACCACGATCTTCACCTTCATCTGGACCTACGACGACTTCCTCCACCAGCTCGTCTACCTCCAGCAGAACGACAGGTTCACCGTCCCCCTCGGCCTGACCCTGTTCATGGACCAGAACAGCGGCTCCTCCTACGGCGCGATGTTCGCCATGTCGACACTCGCCCTCCTGCCCACGCTCATCTGCTTCCTCATCTTCCAGAAGAGGCTGGTCGAGGGCCTGGCGACCTCCGGCATGAAGGGCTGATCGGCGAACATGCACCTCCCGCACCAGCGCGGCTCGCTGCACGACCTCCCGGACACCCCCGAGGCGTACGACGCCGTCCTCGCCGACGTCACCGAGCAGGCCCTGGCCCGGCTGACGCCCGAGGGCAGCCTCGAACACCCCGACTGCGTCGACGACATCGGCGACACCTCCCTCGGCATCACCTCCCTGCTGGCCCTGGCCTGGCAGCGCACCAAGGACCCGCGCCTGCCGGAGGCGGTGCGCCGCAGCCTCGCCTTCCACCTGCGCGAGCGGGTCTACCGGGAGGACAACCCCGGCTACCCCAACCTGCGGGTGCGCGACTGCGGTCTGCCGTACGCCCGGTACACCCTGGCGGCCGGAGCCCACCCCATCGGCGACTGGCCGAGCACGGTATGGGCGCTGCTCCAGGCGGTGAACGTCCTCGACGCGGCGGACGGCCTGGTCGACGACGACCGGCGCGCGGAGCTGCTGGAGACGGCGCACGGCTACTGGCGCTGGCTGACCGAGGCGACCTTCTTCAACCCCCAGGAGGCGGGCAACCAGGCCATCGGCTGTGTGGTGGGCGGCCTGATGCTGGCCCGCCATCTCCCGCCCGGGGACGGCGAGTCGGTGCGCGCCCGGGCGCTGGCGCTCTACACCGACGAGATCCGCGCGCACCGCGTCCCCGACCGCGGAGCCCTGCTGCCCCCCGAACACGGCGGCGCCTACGACAACAACTACGGCCCGATCTCCCTGTCCTTCCTCGCCCAGGCCCACCGGGTCAGCGGCGAGGAGGTCTTCGCGCAGGACGGTGACGCGCTCGCCCGGTACATCGACGCACGCCTGACCAACGGCGGCTTCGACAACGGCGGCCCCCGCTACAGCGAACAGCACTCCGGCTTCGAGTCGGTCCTCGGGCTGCGCTACTTCAGCCGCCGCATCGGCTCCGACCTGGGCCGCTACCGGGGCGACGGCCGCTGGGGCCGGCACGCGGTCAAGGCGGACGGCGGGGTCGACGGACACTTCGCGTGGATGCTGGTGTGGCAGATCCAGGACACCACGCGCTGGCAGCGCACGCCCTCGGTGTCGTTCAAGCGCCACCAACTGCGCGCCGGCTCGGTCTCGGTGGCCTTCGACGACCGGATGACCCCGTCGCTGGTCGAGGCGGGCGGCACGTACTACCTGCCCGCCGCCGTCCGCCGCCAGCACGGCTTCGGCCCGGTCAGCGACGGCTTCCTGCTGTGCCGCCCCATGGGCGAGGTCCGCGTCCGCGACGTCCGCGCCGACGGCCTGACCGCCAAGCTGGTCACCAAGCCGGTCGTCGGCCGCGACCACGTCCTGCGGTACGTGCGCTCCCTGTACGTCACCGACGGCACCAGCCTGTGGACGACCGTGGCCGTCGAACGCCTCGACGGCACGCCGTACCTGCTGGCCGGGCTGCCGTACGCGGAGGACGACGGCGACCGGGTGCGGCGCACGGCCCGGGGTGCGGTGGCCGCCGCCGGAACCCTGCGGCTGACCCACCCGGACGCGCGGGGCACGGACCACTTCGACGCCCGCACGGAGACCACCCAGGAGCAGGCGGCCTTCCTCCTCGCCGCCGACCCGCGCGGCTACGGCAACCCCGACGAGGGCTGGCGGCACCTGGTCGGCTCCACGGCCCTGGAGGCCGACCCGGTCCCGGACGCCCCGGACGACCTGCACGTCTTCGCCGTGCGCTACGGCTCCGAGGAGCCCCTCACGGTCTCCGTCGAGCGGGGCGAGGACGGGCTGACCGTACGGACCGCCGCCTTCACCGCCGTACTCGGGCCCGACGACGCGCACGGCGAGCCGGAGCTGACGCTGCGCGGGGCCTGAGCGGGCGCGGCGCCGACGCGGTCAGCCGGCGAGGGGCATTCGCGGGGTGCCGCGCACCGCGTAGGCGGGCAGCCGGGCGTCGCGCAGGAACGCGGCTGGAGAGGGCCGGCCCGAACCGCCGCTCGACGGCGCCCCGGCCGCGGCGGTAACCGGTCCCGTAGTCCTCGTCCTCCGGCGGGAGGTACGTCGTGCCGTCGGGGGCGAGGACACCGGCCGCGACGAGGTCGGGCAGCAGCAGACCGGGCTCCCGCCCCCAGCGCCACCGCTCCTGCCGCAGGCGGGACGTCAGAACGGCAGGCCGAGCACACCCCAGCCCCGTCGGCGGGCCCCGGCCACGACGACGGCCCACTCGCGCACCAGCGCGTCGAACCGGTCGAAGTCCTCGATCCAGCCCCCGGGATCGGCCGCGTGCCGGGCGTACGGGGCGCGCAGCCCCTCCAGCAGGGGCTCCGCCCGGGCCCAGTGGGCGGCCAGGGCCTCGACGGCCGCGGGCGGGCAGGCGACCAGCACGCCGGGCGGCGGGGAGGGGACGAGGCCGTCCATGGGCGGCGTGAGCGGGTCGTCGTGCCAGAACAGCCCGCCGAGGAATCCGTCCAGGGCCTCCCGCAGCACGGGATCGGCGAAGCCGCGCACGTCCTCCCAGCCCCGGCCGGCCCAGAAGTGGGGCTTGTACGAACCGCTGGTGCAGCCGAACGTGTACCGGCCGCTCCAGGGCACCCGCGGCGACGCGGGGACCGTCCAGCCCGGCTCCGGTTCCGCAGGCCAGGGGTCGTCCTCGTCCCCGGGCCAGGTGGCCTCCTCCAGCACGGCCGACCGCTCACCCACCGGAGTCCGCTCCAACTCCCCCCAGTCCAGCCCCAGTACGGTGATGTCCAGCCCCATGCGGCCACCCTACGACGTCCCGCACCACCAGGTCCGCCCGCTCCCGCGTCCGCGCCACCAGCTCGGCGTTGCGCTGGTCCGTGCCCAGGACCCAGGCCACCGCCTCCTCGTGCGCCTTGCCGAACTCCTCGTGCCGGGCGACGAGCCGGCGGACCCGTTCCGCCTCGTCCGCCTCGCAGAACCACACCTCGTCCAGCTCCCGCCGCACGCGCGTCCACGCGCCCGTCCCCAGCAGCAGGTAATTGCCCTCCGTGACGACCAGCCGGGCCGACGGCGGCACCGGGACGGCCCCCGCGACGGGCTGCTCCAGGACCCGTTCGAAGCCGGGCGCGTACACGATGTCGGGGCCCTCCGCCTCCTCCCGCAGCCTGCGCAGCAGGGCCGCGTACCCGGCCGCGTCGAAGGTGTCGGGCGCGCCCTTGCGGTCGCGGCGGCCGAGGCGGTCGAGTTCGGCGTCGGCGAGGTGGAAGCCGTCCATCGGGACGTGCGCCACCCACGGCTCGCCGCTGCCGTTCAGCTCCCGGACGAGGTGCTCGGCGAGGGTCGTCTTGCCGGCGCCGGGGCCGCCGGCGATGCCGAGGAGGGCGCGTCGGCCGTCCCGGACGAGGGAACGCGCGCGCAGGAGCAGGTCGTCGAAGGTCAGCACACAGACGAGTGTCGCAGTCTGGGAGGGAACCCGGACGCCGGAGAGGAGGAGAACGTGTCCGAGGACGAGACGCGCATCCGCGCCCTGATCACGCGCTGGGCCGACGCCGTGCACCGCGGCGACCTCGAGGCCGTCCTCGCCGACCACGCCGAGGACCTCCTCCTGTACAACGTGACCCCGCCGCACGACGGCCTGCGCGGCCTGACCGCCTACCGGGCGATCTGGCCGCCGTTCTTCGCGTGGCAGGCACAGGGCGCGCTGTTCGAGATCGACACCCTCGACGTCAGCGCCGGACCCGAGGTGGCCTACGCCCACGCCCTGTTGCGCTGCGGCACGCCCGAGGAACTGGCCGAGCGGCCCGCCCTGCGGCTGCGGCTGACGTTCGGTCTGCGCAAGCGACGCGGCCGGTGGGTGATCGCGCACGAGCACCACTCGTTCCCGCACGACTGACCCGGTGGCACGGCGGTGTGGCGCGCGCCACCCGGTGGGCACCCCCGGGTGGGGGAACGGGTCCTTGTATGACGACGACGCTCGGACTCCCGGACACCATCCAGGCCTGCCTCTTCGACCTCGACGGGGTCGTCACCAGGACGGCGGTGGTCCACGCGGCCGCCTGGAAGGAGACCTTCGACGCGTTCCTGCGCGAGCGGGAGGGCGAGGGCTTCCGGCCGTTCGACACCGCCGGCGACTACGACGAGTACGTCGACGGGCGCCCGCGCGCCGACGGCGTGCGCACCTTCCTCGCCTCCCGCGGCATCCGTCTGCCCGAGGGCGGGCCCGGCGACCCGCCGGACGCCGGGACCGTCCACGGCCTCGGCAACCGCAAGAACGACCTGCTGCTGGAGAAGATCCGCACCCAGGGCGTCGAGGCCTACGAGGGCACCCTGCGCTACCTGGCGGCCGTCCGCGCCCGGGGCCTGCGCACGGCGATCGTCTCCTCCAGCGCCAACACCCGTGACGTGCTGCGCTCGATCGGCGCCGAGGACCTCTTCGAGGTGCGGATCGACGGCGTCGTCGCCGCCGAGCGCGGGCTGCCGGGCAAGCCGCACCCCGACACCTTCCTCGCCGCCGCCCGCGACCTCGGCGTCGAGCCGTCCCGGGCCGCCGTCTTCGAGGACGCCCTGGCCGGCATGGACGCGGGCCGCGCCGGGCACTTCGGGTACGTCGTCGGCGTTGACCGGGTGGGGCAGACCGACGCCCTGTACGCGCACGGCGCGGACGTCGTCGTGAAGGACCTGGCCGACCTGGCCGGACTGGGGGGACACGCTTGATCACCGACCGGTCCTACACCGTCGAACCCTGGTGCGTGCGCGAGACGCACCTCGACCTCGACCTCCTCGCCCAGAGCGAGTCGGTGTTCGCCCTGTCCAACGGGCACGTCGGCTGGCGCGGCAACCTCGACGAGGGCGAACCCCACGGCCTGCCCGGCGCCTACCTCAACGGCGTCCACGAACTGCACCCCCTGCCCTACGCCGAGGCGGGGTACGGCTACCCGGAGTCCGGGCAGACCGTCATCAACGTCACCAACGGCAAGATCCTGCGCCTGCTGGTCGACGACGAGCCGTTCGACCTGCGCTACGGACGGCTCGTCGCCCACGAACGCGTCCTGGACCTGCGCCGGGGCGTCCTGGAACGCACCTGCGAGTGGACCTCGCCGGCCGGCTCGACGGTCCGGGTGCGCTCGACCCGGATGGTCTCCCTCACCCAACGCGCGGTCGCCGCCGTCGCCTACGAGGTCGAGGCCGTCGGCAGCCGCTCCCGCGTCGTCATCCAGTCCGAGCTGGTCACCAACGAGAGCCTGCCCGAGCCGAACGGCGACCCGCGCGCGGCCCGCGCCCTGAAGTCGCCGCTGGAGCCCGAGGAGGACGTCGCCCTCGGCCACCGGCTGCGCCTGGTGCACCGCACCCGGCGCAGCGGCCTGCGCGTCGCCGTCGCCGCCGACCACGACATCAGCGGACCCGAGCGCACCACCACCAGCAGCGAGAGCAATGTGGACGTGGCCCGGCTGACCGTCACCTCCGTGCTGGAGCCCGGTGAGAAGCTGCGCGTGGAGAAGCTCGTCGCGCACGGCTGGTCCGGCGCCCGCTCCCGGCCCGCGATGAGCGACCAGGTGGAGGCGGCCCTCGCGGCGGCCGGACACAGCGGCTGGCAGGGCCTCCTCGACGACCAGCGGGCCTACCTCGACGACTTCTGGGCGCGGGCCGACGTCGAGGTCGACGGCGACGAGGAGATCCAGCAGGCCGTCCGCTTCGCCCTCTTCCACGTGCTGCAGGCCGGCGCCCGCGCGGAGGGACGCGCCATCCCCGCCAAGGGACTGACCGGCTCCGGCTACGACGGCCACGCCTTCTGGGACACCGAGACCTTCGTGCTGCCCCTGCTCACCTACACCGCGCCCGAGGCCGTCTCCGAAGCGCTGCGGTGGCGGCAGAACACCCTGGACGCCGCCCGCGAGCGCGCCGCCCAGCTCGGCCTGCGGGGCGCCGCGTTCCCCTGGCGCACCATCGAGGGCTCGGAGGGCTCGGCGTACTGGCCGGCCGGCACCGCCGCCTTCCACGTCAACGCCGACATAGCCGACGCCGTGGTCCGCTACGTCGCGGCGACCGGCGACACCGAGTTCGAACGGGACACGGGCGTCGAGCTGCTGGTGGAGACCGCCCGCCTGTGGCGCTCGCTCGGCCACCACGACGCGCACGGCACCTTCCACATCGACGGCGTCACCGGCCCCGACGAGTACAGCGCGGTCGCCGACGACAACACGTACACCAACCTCATGGCCCGGGCGAACCTGCTCGCCGCCGCCGACGCCGTCGAACGGCACCCCGAGGAGGCCGCCGCACTCGGCGCCGACGCCGAGGAGAGCGCGGCCTGGCGGGACGCCGCGGCGGCCGTGCACATCCCGTACAACGAGGAACTCGGCGTCCACGAACAGCACGAGGGCTTCACCCGCTACCAGCGCTGGGACTTCGCCGGCACCCGCCCCGACCAGTACCCCCTGCTGCTGCACTTCCCCTACTTCGACCTCTACCGCAAGCAGGTCGTCAAGCAGGCGGACCTGGTCCTGGCGATGTACACCTGCGGCGACTTCTTCGAAGAGGAGCAGATCGCCCGCAACTTCGCCTACTACGAGCCGCTGACCGTCCGCGACTCCTCCCTGTCGGCGTGCTGCCAGGCCGTCGTCGCCGCCCAGGCCGGCCATCTGCGGCTGGCCTACGACTACACCGCCGAGGCCGCCCTGATGGATCTGGCGGACCTGGAGCACAACACCCGCGACGGGCTGCACATCGCCTCCCTGGCCGGCACCTGGATGGCGCTGGTCGCCGGGTTCGGCGGACTGCGCCGCGACGGCGACGGCCTGCGCTTCGCACCCCGCCTGCCCGAGCGGTTCAGCCGCCTCGCCTTCTCCCTCCAGTTCCTCGGCCGCCGCCTGCACGTGGAGGTCGGCCCCGACAAGGCCACGTACACCCTGCTGTCCGGCCCGCCGCTGACGATCGGCCACCACGGCACCCCCATCACCCTCAACGGCGACGGCCCTGCCGTGCGCACCATCCCGCCGGCTCCTGAGCGTCCGTCACCCGAGCAGCCCCCACACCGCCGTCCGAACGCCCGCTGATCGCGGGAACCCTCGGGCACCTGGCCGAACTCCACCCTGCGCACCCGACCGAGACGGGTTACTTTGACCGTGTTTTTCACGGTTCCCGAGTTTCTCCGTCTCCGGAGTAAGGGGTGGACGATGGCCCACGGCACGAACGCCATGCTCGCCGGCGCGCGACGCGGTGCCCCGGCGAGCGTGCCCGGCACGTCCTGGCTCCCACGCGGCGACTGGCTGCTCGCCGCCGTGGCCGCCGCCTTCACCGTGGCCCAACTGGTCCTCGTCGGCCCGGGTCTGGGCCTCGGCTGGGACGAGACGGTGTACGTCAGCCAGCTCAGCGCCCAGGCGCCCCCGGCCTTCTTCAGCGCACCACGCGCCCGGGGCGTCTCCCTGCTGACGGCACCGATCACGTCCTGGTCCACCTCCACCGAACTGCTCCGCGTCTACCTCGCGCTGCTGTCCGGCCTCGGCCTGTACCTGGCGCTGCGCGTCTGGCGGGGACTCTTCCCGGCGCGGGTCCTGGCCGCCGCCGGCGCTCTCTTCGCCTCCCTGTGGATCACCCTCTTCTACGGCCCGGCGGCCATGCCCAACCACTGGGTCGCGCTCGGCGCCCTCGCCTGCGTCGGCTGCTGCCTGCGGGTCCGCGCGGACCACCGGGACCGGGCCGCGCTGTGGGGCGTGGCGGCGGGTGCCGCGCTGATGGCGTGGATGCGGCCCACCGACGCCGTGTGGATCTCCCTGCCGCTGCTCGTCCTGGTGGTGGCGGGCCGGCGGGTGCGCCTCGGGCTCGTCCTCCTCGCGGGGCTCGCGACGGGTATCGGACAGTGGGTGATCGAGGCCCAGCTCTCCCACGGCGGCCTCGCGCAGCGGCTGTCGGAGGCGTCCCGCATCCAGGGCGGACTCGGCTGGAACATCGCCGTCGACGACCAGCTGCGCAGCCTGGTCGGCCGGGCCCTGTGCCGCCCGTGCACCGGCTCCCTGCCGCACCCGGCCGTCATGGCCTGGTGGTTCGTCCTCCCGCTGCTCGCCGCCGTCGGCCTGGCGGTCGCGGTCCGCGCCCGGCGCACCACCCCGACCCTCCTCCTGCTCGCCTGCGCCACGACCGCCGCCCTGCCCTACCTGTTCATGATCGGCTACGCGGCGCCCCGCTTCCTGCTCCCCGCCTACCTCCTGCTCGCCATCCCGGTCGCGGACGCCCTGTTCCACCTGGTCACCAAGGCGAACGGCCGTGTGCGCCCGGCCGTCGTCGCGGGCGTCGCGCTGGGCCTGGCCGGGCATCTGGCGGTGCAGTACGTCGTCCTGGACCGGACCGTGGAGCGCACCTCCGCCGACCGCCGCGACTGGAGCCGTACGGCCGCCCACCTGAACCGGCTGGGCGTGAGACCGCCCTGCCTGCTCACCGGGACCGACGCCATCCCCGTCGCCTTCTACACCGGCTGCTCCTCGGCGAGCACCCGCGGCCACAACGTCAACTCCACCCAGGCGGGCATCCTGGAGACCGCCCGCCGGATCCCGGCCGCCGCGCTCTCCCGGCCGGGCAGCCCGCCGCCCCCGTACATCCGGGGCTGGGAGCGCCACCCGTCGGCCGGCCTCGACCTGCACCTCGCGCCTCCGCCCCGCGCGAACGGACCCGAGTGACGTCCGAGCAGGTCCCCGTCGCCGCGACACGGAAGGGCGCCTACTGGCAGACCGCCTGCACACTCGCCGTCCTGCTGGCCGCCGTCTGGCTGGCGCACCGTCACTGGCCGGTGCTGGAGACCGGTGCCCTGCGGCTCGCCGCCGCCGACCAGGGCTGGCTGCTGACCGGTGCGACGGCCGCCTGCGGGACCTGGCTGTGCGCGGCCCTCGCGCTGCAGGGCGCCGTGGTGCGGCGGCTGCCTCCGGGGCGGCTCGTGGCCGCCCAGTTCGCCGCCTCCGCCGCCAACCACCTGCTGCCCGCCGGACTCGGCGCGGGCGCCGTCAACCTGCGCTTCCTCATGCGCCGCGGACTGCCGGCCGGCCGCGCGGCGACCGCCGTGGGGGTCAAGGCCACGGCCGGGGGGATGGCGCGCGGCGCCCTCATCGCCGTACTCGCCGCCGCCTGCCCCGGGATCCTGCGGGTCCCGCACGACGGGGGCGGCTGGGCGGTCGCCGGGGTCGCGGCCGTCGGGGTGTGCGTCCTGCTGGCCGGCCGGCTGTGGCCACGGGGCCGACGGATCCTGGCCGGGGTGACGGCGGACATCAGGGCCGTCCACGCCCGGCCGCGGCGGGCGGCGGCCCTGTGGGGCGGGTCGGTGGCGTTCGCCGCGTTGCACGCGTGCGTGCTGATCGCGGTCACCCGGGCCGTGGCGCTGCCCCTGCCCCCGGCCCGGGTGGCGCTGCTGTACTTGGCGGCGAGCAGCGCGGCCGCCCTGCTGCCGACCCCGGGTGGGCTCGGTTCTCTGGACGCGGTGCTGGTGCTGGCGTTGGCCGCTGCGGGGGCGCCGGCTGCCGCGGCGGCGTCCGCCGTGCTCGGTTACCGGCTCCTGACCGTCTGGCTGCCGCTGCTGCCGGGCCTGCTGGTACTCGGCGTCCTGGTCCGCCGCGAGGCATTGTGACCGCGGACCCGCGTTTCCCGTCCGCCGACGTCTGGTAGGAGTCCGGTTGTCGGAGCGGCGGACGAGGGGGAGGGCCATGAGGGGGAACGACAACGGCGGGCGGCTGGGGGAGGAGTTCTTCACTCCGGGGACCTCGTCCTTCACCGAGTTCCTGGCGGCGCACCGGCCCGAGCTGCTCAGCACGCGCCGGATCCTCCCGGACGGCGTACGGGCCGCGCCGGACCGGGTGCCGCACGGCACCACCGTGCTCGCCCTCGCCTACCGCGACGGCGTGCTGATCGCCGGCGACCGCCGGGCCACCATGGGCAACCTCATCGCCCAGCGCGACCTGGAGAAGGTGCACCCCGCCGACGACCACACGGCCGTCGCCTTCGCCGGCACGGTCGGACTCGCGCTGGACATGGTGAAGCTGTACCAGGTCGAGCTGGCGCACTTCGAGAAGATCGAGGGCACCGCGATGACCCTCGACGCGAAGGCGCGCCGCCTGGCCGGCATGCTCCGCCAGAACCTCGGCCAGGCCATGCAGGGCCTCGCCGTCGTCCCGCTCCTCACCGGCTACGACGCCACCGCCCCCGAGGGCGAGCGCGGCCGCATCTTCAGCTTCGACGTCGCCGGCGGCCTGTACGAGAAGCGGGACTTCCACGCCGAGGGCTCCGGATCGCCGTACGCCCGGGGCGCGTTGAAGAAGCTGTTCCACCGGGGCATGGACCGGCGCGAGGCCGCCCTCGCCGCCCTCCAGGCGCTGTACGACGCGGCGGACGACGACTCGGCGACCGGCGGCCCGGACATCAACCGGCGGATCTTCCCCATCGTCTCGGTCATCACCGAGGACGGCTTCGAGCGGCTGCCCGAGCCGGAGACGGAGGAACTGAGCCGCGAGATGGTCGAGCAGCGCCGCGGCCGCCCGGACGGACCGAACGCGACGCCGTGACCCGCACCTGACGAGGCGCTTTCCGCACTCGTGGTGAAGACCTGTCACGGGCTTTACTGCACATGACTTGCAGCTGCCGGAGGATGGCACCAGGCTGCGGAGTGCGGCCGTTCGACCCGACAGAAGGATCCTCCCCCGATGACGGCCGCCCCTGAATCCGCTCCGTCCCTCCTCCCCGCCGCGCCCGCACAGGGCTCGGCCCGGCACCGCGTCCGTGGCTCCCTGACGCGGCAGGAGTGGATCAGGGCGGGCGGGATGGCCGCCGTGATCGTGGCACTGCACGTGGTCGGCTGGTTCGTCCTGGTCGCCATCGTCGCCCCGCACCACTACAGCATCGGCGAGAAGTCCTTCGGCATCGGCATCGGCGTGACCGCGTACACGCTCGGCCTGCGGCACGCCTTCGACGCCGACCACATCGCGGCGATCGACAACACCACCCGCAAACTGATGAGCGACGGACAACGGCCGCTGTCGGTCGGCTTCTGGTTCTCCCTCGGCCACTCCAGCGTCGTCTTCGTCCTCGCGCTGCTGCTCTCCCTCGGGGTGAAGACCCTCGCCGGACCGGTCCGGGGCGACGACTCCCATCTCCACGACGTCACCGGCCTGATCGGCACCAGCATCTCCGGGGCCTTCCTCTACCTCATCGCGGCGATCAACCTGGTCGTGCTGGCCGGTATCTGGAAGGTGTTCCGGCGGATGCGCTCGGGGGAGTACGACGAGGCCGCGCTGGAGGAGCAGCTGAACCACCGCGGCTTCATGAACCGCCTGCTCGGCCGTGTCATGAAGTCGGTCACCAGGCCCGCGCAGATGTACCCGCTCGGCCTGCTCTTCGGCCTCGGCTTCGACACCGCCACCGAGGTCGCCCTGCTGGTCCTGGCGGGCTCGGGCGCCGCCTCCGGCCTGCCCTGGTACGCGATCCTGTGCCTGCCCGTCCTGTTCGCCGCCGGCATGTCGCTCCTCGACACGATCGACGGCTCCTTCATGAACTTCGCCTACGACTGGGCCTTCTCCAAGCCGGTCCGCAAGGTCTACTACAACCTCACCGTCACCGGTCTGTCCGTCGCCGTCGCCCTGCTCATCGGCACCGTCGAACTGCTGGGCCTGCTGGGGCGGCAACTCCGTCTGCACGGCGCCTTCTGGACCTGGATCGAGGGCCTCGACCTGAACGTCCTCGGTTTCGTCATCGTCGGCCTGTTCTTCGCCACGTGGATCGTCGCCCTCGTGGTGTGGAAGGCCGGCCGAGTGGAGGAGAAGTGGACGACTGGGCTCGCCGGGGCGGCGGCGGGGGACGGCGGGTGAGAAGGGCGGGCCGCCGCCGGGTGATCGCCCGGCGGCAGCCCGCAGGAGGGGAGCGACGCCGCCCGCTCGTCCGGCGCGAGGCGGGCGGCGTCGCTCCCGGTCAGGCCGGCAGCCCCCATTCCCTGCGCCACCGAGCGATCTGCTGTGCCGGATCCCCGGTGTACGACCACGGGGTCCGGGTGGCCCGTCGGCCCAGCATCCGCAGGAGCGGCTCCGCCACGTCGCCCGCGCCCGCCGAACAGGCCGCGTGCGCGAGGTGGTTGAGGTCGCGCAGTTCGCCGGGGGCGATGCCGGCCCGCGTGCGGCCCCTGATCCAGCGCTCCCAGGTGCGCCGGACGTCGCCGACGGCGCCGTCGTGGGTCCAGTGCTGACCCAGGCCCACCGCGGTGGACCGGCCCTGCGCCGCCTGGAGGGCGTGGCGGTACTCCTCGACCCGGGCGTACTGCACCAGCACCGGCAGCGGACAGCCCGGCGGGGCCGCACCGGCGGCGTCCCGCGCGAAGTCGTACATCAGGCCGTGCGTGCCGTGCCAGCGCGCCGAGTAGTAGTGCAGCACCTGGAGGTGGCCCTCCATGCTGTACGGGTCGCGCCGGTGCAACTCGTCCCACCAGCGCGCCAGTTCCTGCCGGCGCACGCCCGACGGATACAGCCGCGCGACCGAGATCAGCGAGATCCACGGCGTCGGGTCCTCCGGGAACGCCTCGGCCGCCGTGAGACAGGCCAGCACCGCGGTGTCCACCCGGTGCTGGTCGATCGGCACGCCCCGGCCCGCGGCGATGGCCAGGTTGAAGGCACGGGTGGTCTCCGTGGCCGCCCGCAGCACCAGCGCGTCGGCACTGTGCGGCTCGGCCGCCAGCCAGGTCTCCACCGTCGAACTGCCCGCGCAGGCCTGCGCGAGCATCCGGACCCGGTGCCCGCGGGCGAGCCAGTCGGGGCCGGTCGCCCGCAGCAGGTCCCTCAGGCCCTGCCAGCGGCCGATGACGATGTCGTGCCGGGCGGAGGAGAGGGCCGCGTCCCCGCAGTCGGGGTCGAAGTCGGGAGCGAAGCGGTCGCGCGCCATCGCGGGTCCCCCCTCTAGAAGTCGGTGGGGAGACCCTCGTGGGCGGCGGAGTGCGCGGGCGCCGGGCCCGGCACGTAGTCGGCGGCCACGGTCCGCGAGGCGTCCAGCCGGGCCGGCCGGTAGTAGTCGCTGCCCTTGCGCCAGTACCAGAGCATCGGCACCAGCCCCACCGCGAGCCCGCCGAGGCCGATCGCGACCGCCGCGGAGCTCAGTTCGCCGAGCGACTCGACGAAGACCCAGAACATGAACAGCGCGCCGCACAGCGGCCACAGCCCGCCGAAGAGGAAGTCCGTCGGCGACTTCAGCAGCTTCTTCCGGTACGCCACGACGACGGCGAGGCCCGCGAGACCGTAGTAGACGGCGATCTGGAGGCCGATCGCCGAGATCGCGTCGGAGAGGATCTCGCCCACCGAGCCCAGCGCGTTGGAGGCGACGAACATCCCCAGCGCGACCGCGCCGACCACGGCGACGGCCACCCACGGCGTGTTCCACCTGCGGTGCACCCGGCCCAGCGCCGCCGGCATCGTCCGGTCGCGGCCCATCGCGAACAGGGAGCGGGTGACCTGGATGAGGGTGGTCTCCAGGGTGGCGACGGTGGACAGCATCACCGCCACGATCAGCAGTTTGCCGCCCCAGCCCGGCCACACCTCCTCGCCGAGCACCGCCAGCACGTTCGCGCCGTTCTCCTCGATCTGGCGCGCGCTGAGGATCACGTTCACCGCGATGGTGAAGACCTCGAAGAGCAGGAAGACGATGCCCACCCCGATCAGTCCCGCGAGGCCGGTCGTGCGGCGGCTGTCGCGGGTCTCCTCACTGAGGTTGCTGGCGACGTCCCAGCCCCAGTAGTAGAACGCCGCGACCAGTGCGCCCGACGCGAATCCGGACACCCCGTCGAACTGGCCGAAACCGAGCCAGGACCAGTCGAAGACGCGGGCGTTGTCCGTGTGGAAGAACGCCAGCACCGCGAAGAGCGCCAGGATCACCAGCTCCACGCCCGACATGACGAGCTGCGCGCGGACGGTCAGCCGGGCGCCGCCGAGGACCACGCCCAGCATCACCAGGAACCAGCCGGCGCCCACCAGCGTGGACAGCGCCGTGTGGTCGGCGAGGCCCTCGTCGAACAGGGCGAGCGTCATCGAGCCGGCCGGCAGCGAACCCGCCACCATGAAGATCGTCGTGGACATCACCAGCGCCCAGCCGCTGACGAAGCCCAGGAAGGGGTGGAGGGTGCGCCCCACCCAGGAGTAGCTGGCGCCCGCGTTGACGTCGATGCGGCTGAGATAGCTGAAGGCGAGCGCGATGCCCAGCATCGGTATCGCGCAGTACAGCAGCGCGGCCGGGCCGGCCAGACCCACCGCCCCCGCGAGGACCGCCGTCGTGGCGGCGATCGAGTACGCGGGAGCGCTGCCCGCGACCGCCATCACCACCGTGTCGAACGTGCCGAGGACGTTCGCCTGCAACCCTCTGCTGTTGTTGCTCATCTCGCTGCTTTCCGTCGTGCACACCGCCGGAGCAGGAGACGGCCCGACGGCGTAGGGGGTGGGGGGTGGTGCTCCGCCGCGCCGGTGCGGGATGACCGCGGGGCATGGGCGGGGAAAGCCGCGGTGGATACCGCCCACCTTGCGTCGGGGGACGGTCACACCGAGTGTGCGAGTGATGATAGCCCCAGCGATTGACCTATCAAGAATGACGGACGGGTAATCTCCGCGGTGGTCAGTGCGGTTGGCATGTGCCGGGGTTGGGGACCGCCGTCCGGGGATACCCGGAGCGGCGAACGAACGGGGACAACGCAGCGAACCAGCAGTCCAGGGAGGCATCCATGGGTACGGAGCCCGAGACCATGGGCGACGACGCCTACCAGCCCACCGGCACCAACGAGGAGCAGGAGGACGCCGCTCCCCTCGACCTCCAGGACGCCCTCGACGAACGCACCTACGACGACACCCTGGACGAGGGCTACTCCCCGCCGGAGAAGCCGCTGGGCGTCACCAAGCACGGCACGACCGCGGCCGAACAGCACGACGGCGAGACCCTCGACCAGCGCCTCGCCCAGGAGGTTCCGGACGTGACCGAGCCCGCCGGGGACGACATCGGCGACCTCGCCGACGGCGAGGGCGAGCCGGTCGACCCGGAGGCGGGGAGGGAGCGCGCCGGCCGCCTGGTCGCCCCCGACGAGGGCGCGCACACCGACGTCACCAAGGAGGAGATCGCCGAGGACGTGGGCATCGACGCGGGCGCCGCGGGAGCGGAGGAGGCCGCCGTGCACGTCGTGGACGAGGACGACCTCCCGTAGCGGGCGGTGCAAGCAGGCGGGGGAGCGGCATACGGCCGGCGGGGACCGTGGCCGCCGGGATCCGCCGAGGCCGTGGCCGCCGGGACCTGCCGGGGCCGTGGCCGCCGCCCGTTCAGTCCCCGGTGCGGTCCAACTGCCATGCCGTAGCCGTCAGGAAGACGCTGGATCGTTGGGCGCATCCCGCCTTACGGTGGCGCCATGAGCGATCACCCGGAAGCGCCTGTCGCGCCCGTCGCGGCCTATGAACCCCCCTACTACGTAGCTGTCTTCACTACGGTGCGGACCCAGGACCAGAGCGGCTACAGCGAAGCCAACGCGCGCATGGAAGACCTGGTGAAGGACGTCCCCGGGTTCCTGGGGATGGACCACGCGCAGACTCCTGGTGGGCTGGGCATCACCGTCGGGTACTTCCGCGACGCCGACGCCCTCACGGAGTGGCGGTGCAACGCCGAGCACCGCGCGGCACAGAAGCGTGGGCAAGCCGAGTGGTACCGGAGCTACACGCTGCATGTGGCGAAAGTGGAGCGGAGCCACGGGTTCACGCGAGCGTAGGTCCCGCAGGGCGCGGGCCGGTTGCCCCCTCCTGGCCTGGTGCTGCCCGGGGCCGTCGCGGAGGTCTGCCACGCCCGGGTCCATCTGGTCCGGCGCCATTGGCTTCGGCCTGGTCACCGTGCCCTCGGTGGCGGGCGAACCCTGGTCGGCCGGGCACGCCAGGCCCGCGTACGCAGCTGTGGGGAGCTGAGTCCGTACGCCGGCACGAGGTGGTCCGTCGAGGCCGAAAGCCGCCCCAGGGACATGGAGAAGAATTCTTCGCATGGATACCTTCTCATCGTGCCCAACCAGCGACCACGCGTGCTGTCCGATGTCGACGCGCTCAAGGCCCTCGCTCATCCACTGCGTCAGGAGTTGCCGACCAGACTCCAGCGGCACGGCCCGGCCACGTCTGCCGATCTGGCCGCCGAGTTCGACGAGCACCGCGGCGCAACCGGCTATCACCCGCGGGCCCCCGGCAGTCGCCATATCTCCGTGGTGTTCCCCGCGTTCCCGGCCCCGGAGCGCGGGGACGCGTCGTGACCGCCCCGGCAGCCGAACGGCCTTCCTTATGGCGCAACCGCGAGTTCTTCGCCCTGTGGGGCGGTCAGGTCATCTCGACCCTGGGCGCCCAGGTCAGCGGGACGACGATGCCGCTGCTCGTACTCGCGATCACCGGATCGCCCTCCGACGCCGGAATCGTGGGTGCCGCCGGCACTCTTCCCTATCTCGTCGCCCACCTGCCGGCCGGACCGCTGGTGGACCGGTGGAACCGCCGCAGGATCCTGCTTGTCAGCGAGCTCGTCGCGGGCTTGGCGCTCTCCACCGTCCCGATCGCCATATGGCTGGGCGAAGTCACGGTCGCGCACCTCGCCGTGGTCGCTTTTGTGCAGGGACTGTGCTTCGTCTTCTTCGGGCTGGCCGAGCGCGCCGCCCTCCCCAGAATCGTCCCGACGGCACTGCTGCCCACCGCGATAGCGCATAACGAAGCCAGGAGTCGCGGTGCGGCTCTGGCCGGTCCTCCCCTGGGGGGCATGCTCTTCGGCATCGACCGAGCCGTGCCGTTCCTGGCCGACGCGCTCTCCTATGTCATTGCCTCCGTCGGACTGTTGTTCATCCGAAGCGACCTGCAGGACCAGACGACCGCACCATCGGAATCGCTGTGGCGGGCGACGACCGCAGGTCTGCGCTGGGTCTGGCGTCACCCCCTCATCCGTGCCGCCGTCTTGCTGATCGCCGCCAGCAACGTGGTGTTCCAGGCGCTCACGTTGATCCTTGTCGTCCTCGCCCGGCACCACGGCGCCACGTCCACCACCATCGGCATCATGCTCGGCATCTACAGCGGTGGTGGACTGATCGGAGCACTCGCGGCGAGCAAGCTTCATCGCCACTTCACGCCCAGAACCGTCATCGTCGGAGTCAACTGGATCTGGGCAGCGCTTCTGCCCTTGTTCGCGTTCACCTCCAACCCCCTGCTGATCGGCGCCATCGGTGCCGCCTCCGCGTTCGTCGGACCGCTGTGGAACGTGGTGATCATCACCTACATGACGGTCCTGGTCCCCGACGGCCTGCTGGGACGCGTCACCAGCGCGGCCATGACCCTGTCCTGGGGAGTCATGCCCCTGGCCTCCCTCGGCGCCGGCTACCTGCTCACCACGCTCGGACCAGTCGGCTCCGTCTTCGTGCTGGCCACAGTGATGCTCGTTACCGCGGTTGTCGCCACCGCCAGCCCGACCGTCCGTCACGCACCACCGCTCCCCTCACACGAAGAGTCGGCCTGACCGCGACCGCCCACTACGAACTCCTGGCCGACCAGCGGCTTTACGCAGGAAGAGCGACACCCATTTCCCCGTGACGGAGGCCCTCGGCTCGCGTGGCGAGGCAGCCGTAATTCGTTCGACCGGGCCACGGGTCAACGCTGCACTGTGGCCGGGTACCACCAGTCGTGGTGCCGGTATCCCGAGGAGGCAGCGGCAGCGATGGAGATACGTCCCACGACCGACAGGGATCTCGACGTCTTCGTCGACACCGTCCATGCCGCGTTCGGGCGCTTCCCGGAAACCCCGATCGAGGGTGGCGGGCTCTGGTGGTCGGCGCTCGACATGGACCGTTGCCTGCTCGCCCTGACGGCGGACGGGCGGCCCGTAGGGACCGCCGCCACGCACTCCTTCGAGCTCACCCTGCCCGGTGGAACCCTCGTCACGGCCCCCGGGGTGACCGCCGTCGGCGTCCTGCCCTCACACCGACGCCAGGGCGTGCTCAGCGCGATGATGCGGCATCAGCTCACCGAGTTGCGGGCCGGCGGGGAGTTCCTCTCCGTGCTGCTGGCCTCCGAGGCCACGATCTACGGCAGGTTCGGCTACGGACCGGCGACCTACACGCAGCGGCTGACGGTGCAGCGCCACCGGGCCGCCCCCGCCGTTCCCCGGGCGCGCGGAACGGCCGACGCACCAGCGACCGGCCCGGACGACGGCCCGGTCGAGGTGCTGCGTCGTGCCGAGTGCGGCGAGATCCTGGAAGAGGTCTACGACCGGTATCGCCGCGCCCAGCCCGGCGCGCTGTCCCGGCCGCACCGCTGGTGGGCCCTGCGCGCGGGGCAGCCCCCGATCTCCCCGGCGCCGCGCTACGTCGCCGTCCACCGGGACGCCGACGGCGTCCCGGACGGGTACGCCAGCTACTCGATCGAGTCCGGCACCTTGACGGTCGACGAGACCATCGCCACCGACGACGCCGTCTTCACGGCCCTGGCCCGGTTCGTGCTCGGCCACGACCTGGTCTCTCAGGTCGTGTTCCACCACGTCCCGCCCCAGCACCCGCTGCGCTGGCAGCTCGCGGACTTCCGCGCCGGCGAGGTGAGCGGGGACATGGACTGGCTCTGGGTGCGGCTGCTGGACGTCCCGCGTGCGCTGACCGCGCGCGGGTGGTTCGCGGACGGTGAGCTCGTCCTCGACGTCCAGGACCCGTTCCTCGGCGAGCACGGCCGCTACCTGCTGACCGTCAGGGACAGCAAGGCCGACTGCGTCCCGACGGACCGGGAGCCCGACCTGTCCCTGAACGTGAGCGACCTGGGCTCGGTCTACCTCGGCGGCACCGCCCCGAGCACGCTCGTGCGTGCCGGACACATCCGGGCCCACCGCCCGGACGCTGCCACCCTCGCTGACGCCCTCTTCCGCGCCGAGCGCTCCCCGCACTGCCTGCACTGGTTCTGATCGCGCCCTCGCCGACCCCGCCTTCGCCGACCCCGCCCTCGCCGGCCCCGCCGCACAAGTCTCGTCGGCCCACAGTCACCCATCGAGGCGGCTGCTCCCGACGCGGCATGCGCTGGAGGCTGCGGCGGTCCGGTCCGGTCGCCTCGCCGTAGGACTCGCGGAGGGGATGGTGCCGGTGGGGAGGGAGACCCCGCCGAGCATGTCGGGGCGGTCGACGACGGCGACGCGGCAGCCGGGCTTGGCGGCGGCGACGGCGGCCTTCCGACCGCCGGGACCGGAGCCGAGGACGAGCATGTCGAAGTCGGGCACCCTCCGGAGTCCGGCATCCCGGAGGATGCTTCGGCAGGGTGGGCGGGCGACGACCCGCCACACGGTCACCGCCCGGTGCGCGCGGTCAGGGCAGCAGCTTCTCGATCGCGTCCGGCCCTTCCTCGTCGAGCTTGCGCCGCGCCCACTCGAGGTTGCGCGGGGTGAGGTCCCTGCCGGTGGCCAGAACCATGTCCTCCGGCGACACATCGGTGCCGGTGCGGGTGTGGAGCAGGTTGTCCGGGGTGGTGCGTTCGGGGGACGGCCGGGAGGCGTCGGGCTGTGAGGTCGACATAATCTCTGCTCCTCGGTCCGGAGGGCTGCTTCGGTCCCGGTGCGGTCATCGGGTCCACTAACACCATTCAACGGGGGAGCGCACCCTGCATCCGGAAGCGCCGGCGCACCGGGACACCGGACCGGAACCGCAGGCTCCCTCGCGGGCAGGAGTACCGCCTCGGACCGGAACATAACCTCCGGATCGGGGCGGAAACAACCTCCGAAGCGCTCCCCGCCCGCATCCGCGTCCGGGATGCCGGGCCGATCGGATCATCGTCTAATGGGCGGTACCGGACTTCCCGGACCACTCGCCGGCAGAAGAGGCCCAGGCCATGGATTCCAGCGGTGCCGACACGGGGGAACAGCGGGACGGGGACAGCGGGGCGGGGGACACCCGGGCGGGGAGCAGCGGGGCGGGGGACTGCGGCGGCTCGGTACCTGGTGCGCCCGCCACTTCCTGATCGTCATCGTCGCCTGGCTGGTGGCCCTGGTCGCCCTCCAGGTGCTCAGCCGCACCCACGGCGGCACCTACGAGGACAACTTCCAGCTGCCGGACGTGCAGTCCCAGAAGGGCCTGGACGTGCTGAAGGAGCACGACCCGCAGGCCGGCGGCTACAGCAGCCAGATCGTCCTGCACGACGACGACCAGCCCCTGACCGCGCTGCGCTCCCAGATGTCCACCACAGTCGGTGACCTGCAGAAACTTCCGCACGTACTCGCGGCGCAGAACCCGCTCTCGCAGACGGCGTCGAAGGTCGGCCCGTTGTCCGGCGACGGCAGGACCGGCTACATCACGGTCCGCTTCGACGTCCAGCCCGCCACGCTCGGCGACGGCTACCTCGACGGCGTCGACGAGGCCGTCCAGCCGCTGCGGGCCGCCGGTGCCGAGGTCGAGTACGGCGGATCGCTCGGAGAGCTGGCACGGCCCGCCGCCGACGACCGGATCAGCGAACTGATCGGCTTCGCGGTCGCCGTCGTCGTCCTGCTCGTCGGCTTCGGCAGCGTCATCGCGGCCGGACTGCCCCTGCTGACGGCGCTGATCAGCGTCATCGGCGGTCTCGCCTGCCTGGGGCTGCTCGCCGCCGCCTTCACGTTCGCGACCGTCTCGCCGACCCTCGCCACCATGATCGGCCTCGGCGTCGGCATCGACTACGCCCTCTTCCTGGTCACCCGCCACCGCCAGAACCTCATGAACGGCGCCGACCCCGCACAGGCGGCCGGGCACGCCACCGCCACCAGCGGCCGCGCCGTCCTCGTCTCCGGCACCACCGTGATCATCGCCCTCGCGGGCCTCTACGCGTCCGGGGTGTCCTTCATCGGCAAACTCGGCCTGGCCGCCGCCGTCACGGTCGTCTCCGCCGTCGTCGGCGCCCTCACCCTCGTCCCCGCCCTGCTGGGGCTCATCGGCCGACGCATCGACCGCTACCACGTGCGCCGCCCCGTCGCCGAGACCGACACCGCCCCGGGCGCCACCCCACAGGGCACCTGGCACCGCTACGCACAGCGCGTGGAGCGCAGGCCCTGGCACTTCCTCGCGGCCGGCGTCGCCACCATCGCGATCCTCGCGATCCCCGTCTTCTCCCTCCGGCTGGGCCACATCGGCGACGGCGCCGACCCGACGTCCTTCACCGACCGGCGCGCCTACGACCTGATGACCGACGCCTTCGGCCCCGGCTCCAACGGACCCCTCACCGTCGTCATCGACCAGACCGACGTCCCCGCCGACCAGCGCTCCGACCTCTCCTCGAAGGCGCAGCAGACCCTGAACGCCGTACCCGGCGCGGCCACGGTCACCCCGCTGACCCCCACCCGGGACGGCGACGTCCTGCTCGCCACCGTCTACTCGGAGGAGTCGCCGCAGAGCGCCGCCACGACCGACCTCACCAACCGTCTCGTCGACGACACCCTCCCCGACGCGGTCTCCGGCACCGACGCCGAGGGCTACGTCACCGGCACCACCGCCGCCCAGGTCGACTTCCGCGACATCGTGGCGAGCCGGCTGCCCCTGATCATCGGCGTCGTCGCGCTCGCCTTCCTGATCATCCTCGCCGTCTTCCGAGGCCTCCTCGTCGCCCTCAAGGCCGCCGTCCTCAACGTCCTGTCGATCACGGCCTCGTACGGCGTGGTCGTCGCCGTCTTCCAGTGGGGCTGGGGCGGCCCCGCGCTCGGCGTCCACGGCACGGTGCCCATCGAGAGCTACGTGCCGATGATGATGTTCGCGATCATCTTCGGCCTGAGCATGGACTACGAGATCTTCCTGCTCTCCCGCGTCCACGAGACCTGGCTGCGCACCAAGGACGCCAAGGCCGCCGTCGCCCACGCCCTGGAGATCACCGCCCGGGTCATCACCTGCGCGGCCCTGATCATGGTGAGCGTCTTCGCGGCCTTCATCGTCAGCGACAACATCGTCGTCAAGATGCTGGGGCTGGGCCTGGCCGTCAGCGTGCTCGTCGACGCCACCGTCGTACGGCTGCTCATGGTGCCCGCGGTGATGACGCTGCTGGGCCGGCACGCCTGGTGGACGCCCCGGTGGCTGGACCGGATGCTGCCGCACATCGACACCGAGGGGGAGGGGGAGAGCCTCGGGGAGGAGGCCGGGAAAACCGGTGGACGGCGCGAGAGCCGCGCCCCTACCGTGTGACCGCACGCCCGAAGACTCACGGAAGGAGGCGAGTGCCATGCAGTTCACCCCCGCCCCGCGCTCCCTCACCGTGACCCCGGCGTGCCGAGTCTGACCGACGTCCGACCGCCCGGGAGCGCACCACGTTCCGCATCCCGGAGGAATCCGTGACCGATCTGGTCATCCGCGCGCTCGACGCGAGCGACGCCCACCTGTTCGACACCCTGCCCGACCCGCTCCGCGCCCACGAGTTCGGCAGGGCCACCTACCGCCCGGACTGGAAGCGCGTCGCCCTGCGCGACGGCCGGGTCGTCGCCCGCGCCGCCTGGTGGGGCGGGCCCGACGACACCGAACCGCTCACGGTCGAGTGGTTCGACTTCGCCGACGGCGAGGAGGAGGCCGGCGCCGAACTCCTGCGCACCGCCCCCTGGCGGGTCGGCCTGGACCTGGTCATGCCCGTCGGCTGGCGCGAGGACCCGGCCCTGCGGGCCGCCGCCGAGGCCCGGTTCGCCGCCGCCCACGCCGCCGGCCACACCCCGCTGGTGGAGCGCTTCCTCTACCGCTGGACCCCGGAGTGCGGCCTGCCGGAACGCCCCGGCCGCCTGGACTTCGCCCCGGAACCGGACGACGCCGTCTTCTTCGACGCGCTGCGCCGCATCCACTCCGTCACCCTCGACGCCCACGCCCGCAAGGCCATCCGCAAGGGCGGCCTCGACCTGGCCGCCCAGGAGGAGCTGGACTTCTTCCGCTGGTGCCCGTCGCCGCGGGAGTGGTGGCAGGTCGCGCGGACCCCGGACGGAGACCTCGCCGGCATCCACATCCCGGCCCACAACCCCTCCGGTCCGTGCGTCGGCTTCATCGGCGTCCTGCCCGAACAACGGGGCCACGGATACGCCTACGACCTGCTCGCCGAGTGCACGCACCATCTCGCCGAACGGGGCGCCGAGTTCATCGCCGGCGCCACGGACCAGGGCAACTTCCCCATGGCCGCCCACTTCACGAAGGCCGGCTACCCGGTCGTCCGGGAGCGGGTGAACTTCGACGCCGCCTGACAAGCTGTCCCCTGACGTGACCGGCCACGAGTGACGGAGGCGTGATGGGGTTCGACGGCGGAGTCTGGTACGTCGACTGCGGCGCGGAGCGGGTGGGGGAGATCGTCGTCGACGACCACGACTTCCCCTGGCTGTCGGGACGCTTCAGCCCCGGCCCGGCGTACGGCGCCGTCGAACCCCTCTTCACCCGTGAACTCGCCCTGCTGGAGGAAGACCTGGACGCCAACCTGGACGAGTGGGAGGCCGTGCAGGCCGAGATAAGGCGCCGCGTGACGCTCACTTCGTCGGGCGGACCGGTCGCCGAGTTCCTGCTGCACATCCAGGGGGATCAGGCCTGGTTCCGGTGGAGCGAGAAGCCGTTCGAGGTCGACTAGGTGCGCGACGGGATCCACCACTTCGACGCCGCCGGCTTCGAGGCGCTGTACCCGAAGTACAGGGGCGGCCGGCCGAGGACGTTCACCCTGCCCGAGCTCCGGGAGATCAAGAAGATCGCCAGGTCCGGGCCGGCCGAGCACGGCCTGCCATTCCCGACCCGGAGCCTGGCCAGGCCGGCCGACTTCCTGGTCGTCGAGGGGGTGGTCGACGACATCAGCCACGAGGGCCGGCAGATATTCGCTTGCGCACCCTCGTGACGCGGGCCAACGTCGCCCGACATCCGACGAAGGCAGAGAAGATGATCACGCAGCTCCAGCACGCCGACCACGAACTCATCCAGGCCGCGGCTGATGTCGCGCGCACGCGCTGTCGGGGCGACAACCACACCATGGCAGCCGCAGCCCGTGCCCAGGACGGCCGGATCGTCACCGCAGTGAACGCCTACCACTTCACCGGGGGGCCCTGCGCTGAGCTGGTCCTCATCGGCGCGGCAGCCGCCCAGGGCGTCTACGAGCTGGACACCATCGTCGCCGTGGGCGACCGCGACCGCGGGGTTGTTCCCCCTTGCGGCCGGTGCCGTCAGGTCCTTCTCGACTACTTCCCCGCCCTCAAGGTCATCGTCGGCGAAGACGACAGCGTCCGAACCGTCCTCATCACTGACCTGCTGCCCGAAAGCTACGTCTGGGCCGACCACCAGCTCGAGGCCGAGTGAACCGCGTCCCTCGGCACGGGCTGACACCGGCGGCCGGCAACAGGGCGAACATTGTCCGACGGGACACTGGATCCTGCCTCCTCGGCCGACGTCGCGCCCGGATGAGGAGGCCGCGAGGTGGAGGGCGGAGTGCGGCCTGGTGGTGATGGCGAGTTCGTCGTATCGCATCGCACAGCACAGCACAGGACCTGTTCGGGGCACGTGAGCGCGGCCCGTGACGGCCGCAAAGGCCGGTGCGTCACCGTTCATCCGGCACGATCCACGGCCGTGACGAACGTTTCCTCACAGCCAGAGCAGCGGCGGAACAAGCTGACAGGCACCCGAGGAACGGCTTCTATGGGAGGCAGTTGGACTGCCGTGGGGCATCGACGACGGGGGAGGAGCCGTGGAGCAGGCGAGGACGGCCCTGGCCGAGCGAATTGCCGGGCGCAGGAGGGGAGATGACGATCCTCGTGCGCTGGTGGGTGAGATGAGGCGTTCGGTCCTTCTGGTGCCGGTGGCCGACGGGGGGTTGTGGTCGGTGCGTTCGGGTGGGGTGCGGTG